>JBIJCA010000461.1:0-4289 GCA_044344935.1 Aquimonas sp.
GCTGGCAGCCGCCGCGGGGAAAGCGAGCTCGTGCGCTTGGGTTTCTGGGGCCGCAGGGTGTATCGGTGGAGATTCGGTCACGCGCTGCTCATACTCAGCGCTGCGGCTCCAGCTGACAATGGCAGCAGCAAGCGTCAACCCAGAAATAATCAAGAGTGCTTTTTGTGTTCGGTAAAGCATAGAGGCTCGCCTCGACGACTGTACGGGTGAGGAGGCCGCGAAACCGTGAAACCCGGTTTCGCGGCGTGTTCATCGCGGAGTGGATTACCACCTACTCACAACCGATCCCGTCATTGTCCAAGTCAAGATGCGGGCCAAAGCCGGCTTGGCCGCCAAGAATTGGCGCCTTTCCAGCTGCTCGCACTTCGGCGCAATTGACAAACTTAAGATCTAGCTTGAACTCAGGCTCGACCCACAGGATCTTTACATCAAAGTCCTTGGCTTTCTACTCACAACCGATCCCGTCATTGTCCAAGTCAAGATGCGGGCCAAAACCGGCTTGGCCGCGAAGAATTGGCGCCTTTCCAGCTGCTCGCACTTCGGCGCAATTGACAAACTTAAGATCTAGCTTGAACTCAGGCTCGCCCCACAGGATCTTTACATCAAAGTCCTTGGCTTTGCCTGCCTGCGCGAGCGACCACGGCACCACGTGGTCGATGATGCCGCACATACGTGGTGGGTCCCAATCGTAGCGATCGGTGGCCCGGTAGACGCGTTCCAGCTTGAGATAGGCTCGAGCCCCCCAAGGTCTGCGGAAACTGTACTTGTACTCTCCGGTCATGTTGAACTTTCCCAGAGCGAAGTATAGATCGGGGTCCACACTGCCCTCCGTGACAACACTTGACGCGATCTCGAAAGCACCACTCGAAGAACCCCCTTCGAACAAATCGATGGCTTTGTACCGCGCATCAACATCCATTTCGGCGCGCCGCAAGACGACCGCTGATGCCTGACTAATCCAAGCGGCGCGAACGTTGAGACCGACATAGTTCGCAGTCCAGTCTCCGCCGCTGGTCAAGAAATTGGTCAGGAGTATTCCCCCATTGGGATAGATCGAAATTGCGCCTGCAGCCGCCGCTGGCAGCATCAGCCACCAGACTCTGTCGAGGTCGCCTTCGACATAGGCACCCGTGACCAGATCTCGCCATTCCCGCTGCGGCCCGGAGACGGTAACGCGCTCGGGGGGGCAGATACCGTAGGGAGTGGATTGGGCAAAACTCGGTGATGCAAGCCCAAGGGCAAGGAGAGTGCATACGGAACTCCGGAGCGACGCGCGTTCGCAGCGGGGTTGCATTTGATCGCAGTTCTTCATGAAGAGATTTCCCTTCGGCTGTGTCGTTGTGGGGTTGAAGCGCCTGCCGCAGGGCGGCGCATGCAATAAACGACATGGATCTCCGCAGAAGTCCTCTCTGCTGGCTCTGGAAAATCTCTCGAAAAAGTCTTTTCTTCTCCTGAATCCGTGGCCGACCAACGAGAAACTGTTCGCCAACTGAAATACCGCGGCGTGTGCTGTGGCGGCGCGCTCATTTGTTCGCCGCGGGGCCACAACCTCGCCTTCAACGCAGCACAGACGAGAGCTTCGTTGCCCTTCGTGCATGGGCAGGGTCAGGTCCGACCGAATCCCGGGCGGCCGTGATCCTCCGGGGCGTCGATCCGGCGATGGATACGTTGCGGTCGGGGGGCTGTTGGGCGTTTGCGGCTAGGCCAGGCGTATTCGCCAGTTTTTGACCAGCCGACCAAACGCCACGGCCTCGCTGCAGTGCAGGCCGAAGTCCAGTGCACAGCTACCGGCGTGGCGGATCACGGTGGCGGCGCCGTAGATGATCTCCTGGATGACGGTACGCAAGCGGCAACGCCTGGCAGGGTGGCGCACCGGGCTGTCGGACCCCAACAGGGCGCCTTCGCCGATCAGACGAAGGCAGTAGTAGGTCAGCGCAGCCAGGCTCAGCACGGGGTCGTTGGTGTCGAACCTGCGGGACGGCAGGCGTTTGAGGTCGAGGTCGGTCTTGAACTCGCGGTGGAATTGCTCGTGGGTGCCGTGATCGGCATAGAGCGCGATGATCTCAGCGGTGGGCAGCTTGAGGCTGGTCTCCCAACCGTCGATCTCCCACGCGGGAATCAGCAGGCGCTGGCCACGGCGGTCGACGCTGCGCTCGGTCAGGCCGATGTGGCGGATGATCTGCTCTACCCAGCAGGCCCCGAGTTTGCCCTAGCGGCACTCGACGTAGCTCAGGTCGCTGCGTTCCAGGGCCCGCTGGATCGTCTTCGAGGCCTGTCGCTGCGGGTCCCCTTCACCAGCACGTCGATGGCCGCCTCGCCATCTGCGATGCGCGCGGCGCTTGGCTTGCACACTTCGCCGATCAGTGGGTCGCGGTAGGGACGCCGGTTGCCCGGCGCCCCCCGCACAGATCCGTACGCGCGGCATTACCGCATACGGCTCCTGCCTAAGGTCGTGACGCAACAAAGCGCTGCTCGGGGTAGGGGTGCAGCTGGCGACAGTACGGAATATGGCGACGAGCGAGACGGTTGAACCGGTCCCAGGACAACCGATGGCGTTGACTCCTCCGTAGCAGCGCGTGCCGCCATGCGCGGCACACCTCGCTGCGGAAGCCTTCAAGGCGTTTCAGGTTGCCGGGGACTGCGTGGTAGTTGAAGTAGCCCTGCACCACACGGTGGAGCCACTGTCCCACGACGTGTGGCGGCTCGTGCCGACGGCGCATCAGCGTTTCGCGGAGGGTGCACAGCGTCGCACGCATTCGCTTCTTCACCGTGAGGCGAAGCAGCCGGAATCGGCCATGACGGTCGGTAGCACAGCAGTGCGTGAACCCCAGAAAGTCGAAGGTGTCCGGTCGACCCGGCTGCCCCCGCTCACGGCGACAAGCCGCCGCGAAACGACCGAACTCGATCAGGCGAGTCTTGTCGGGATGCAAGCTCAGACCGAACGTCGCCAGACGCTCCCGCAGTGCAGCCAGGAAACGATGCGCTGTCCACTCCGTCTGGAAGCCAAACACGCTGTCGTCCGCATAGCGGATAACGATCACCTCTCCCGCGGCGTGCTTCATGCGCCACTGGTGAGCCCAAAGATCGAGCACGTAGTGCAGGTAGATGTTCGCCAGTAGCGGCGAGATCACCGCGCCTTGCGGGGTTCCCCGCTCAGCGGCCACCCGGGTCCCGTTCTCGATCACGCCACAGGTCAACCACAGACGGATCAGCCGCAGTAGCCGCCGATCCGCCACCCTGTGTTCCAGAAAGCGCAGCATCCACGCATGGTCGATTTCATCGAAGAACGCGCGGATGTCGGCATCCAGAATCCAGTTCACTTTCCGTCGATTGATTCCGTACGCGAGCGCGTCGAGTGCATCATGTTGCCCGCGCCCTGGACGGAAGCCATACGAGAACCCGAGGAAGTCCTGTTCGTAGATCGCGCTCAGAACGGTGACGACCGCCTGTTGCACGATCTTGTCCTCCAGCGCAGCGATGCCCAAGGGGCGCAGCTGGCCATTGCCTTTGGGAATGTATACCCGGCGCGATGGCCGTGCACGATATGACCCAACGTGAATCTGTCGGTGCAATTCGCGTACACGCTGAGGCAGGAACGCCTCGTACTCTCTCCACGTGACGCCATCCACCCCAGCAGCCGCGTTGCGCTTGAGGGCGTAAAAGCTCTCGGTGAGCAACGTCGGCGTAATGTGGTGAAGCAGCGCCGTGAACCGCTGTCGCCGATCCCGGCAAGCAGCGTTGCGTACGCCTTTCAGTCCCATCGACGCGCAACTGGTCCGGCTCGGCGTCCGGGGCGCGGGAGACTGATCGGCGTTCCCCTTGGCTACGTTCCTTCCCTCCATCGCCTCCGCGGGAACACGCCCCTTGTTCGGCGACTTCCTCGGTACTACGAACGTATCCGACTTCTCATCCGCGTCGATGACGAGATTGCGGCCATAGGCCTTCCTCGCCCCGCCCGACAGTCCCTCCTCGGGCACGGATGAGACCTCCCAGCTTCTGTGCAGGAGACTTCCCGGCATGCTCAGGGTCTTCGACCGCGCGGGACCGGAACGTGACTGGCGGATAGCGCCACGCTCCATGTTGCCTTCCGCTTCGCTTAACAGCGTCGGCGTCCCGGATTCCTGATTTCGCGGCTCAATGGCTGGCCTGCCGGTCTCCCCTGTCAACGCTTCGGAACACACCTCGCGATGTGTGCCGCATGACTCGGGGCCGGGATGATTCGCCAGATCTTTCCCGTATCGAACTTTCATCGACTATCTCCTGCCAGCTTGCGCTGGCGCACTAAGCGT
>JBIJCA010000151.1:0-10665 GCA_044344935.1 Aquimonas sp.
GTGGTGGCAGATCCTGCGCAGCGCGGCGATCGGCGGCGTGGTGATCGCCTTGATGGCGATGATGAAGATCGAAGTGGTGCAGTGGCATCTGCCGCCGCTGATCGAAGGCCTCCTGGTGTCGCTGAACTACGGGCTTGGTTTCGTGCTCATCCATCTGCTGGGTGGCACGGTCGCCACCAAGCAGCCGGCGATGACCGCCGCGCGCATCGCGGCTGCGCTCGGTGACCCCGCGCAGCGCTCAGCGCGGGTCGCCCGCGAGAATCTGGTCGCACTCAGTGTGCAGGTGATGCGCGGCCAGTGGACGGCGGTGCTCGGCAACGTCGGCGTGGCGCTGCCGCTGGCGGCGCTGCTGGCCTGGCTCCTGCTCGGGCCGCTGGGGCTGCCGCTGGCCGGTGAGGCCAAGGCGCAGAGCCTGCTGCATCAGCTTGACCCACTGGGCTCGACCTTTCTGTTCGCGGCGATCGCCGGCGTCTGCCTGTTCCTGTCCGGCGTGGTCGCGGGCTACTGCGACAACCTCTGCGTGTTCCATCACCTGCCGCGTCGACTGGCGCACATGCCCCTGCTGGTGCGCGCCGCAGGGCGGCCGCGCGCTGCGCGCATCGGTGCCTACGTCGAACACCACTTCGGCGCGCTCTGCGGCAATTTCCTGTTTGGTCTGATGCTGGGCGGCGTCAGCCTGTTCGGTCAGCTGAGTGGGCTGCCGCTGGACATCCGCCACGTCGCCTTCGGCTCGGCCAATCTGGGCGTGGCCGGTGTGACGCTATGGGGCGATGTGCCTGGAACCGCGCTGTTGATAGGGCTGATCGGCGTGGCCGGTATCGGCCTGGTCAATCTGGCGGTGAGCTTCAGCCTGTCCCTGCTGCTGGCCCTGCGCGCTCAGCAGCGGCCCTGGTCGTTGCTTCCCGAGGCGGCCAGCGCGATCTTTGCCCACCTGCGTCGGCACCCGCTGGCACCGTTCCGGCTGCCGCCGACGGTGCCGGCAGGGCACGCGGAAGACGAGCTGCCGGAGCCTGCCGCCAAGGTCACGCTGCGCACGCCAGAGCGTGGGGCTGGTCCGACGCAGTCTGCGTCCGAGGTCTGAGGTCTGAGCGACGGCTAGCTGACGCCCGCCTGGCCGCTGCTCGTTGCAGCCGGCTTGGCTTCGGGGGCCGCTGCCGGCTTGGCTTCGGAGGCGGCCGCGGGCTTGCTGTCGCTGCTCGCAGGCGCTGAGGTGCCGCCGTCGCCGGCGAGGTTGCGCTTCTTGTCGCCGTCTTTCTTGAAGTCGGTCTCGTACCAGCCGCCGCCGGCCAGGCGGAAACTGGGTGCGCTGATCTGTCGGCGCACCTGCTCGGCGCCGCAGGCGGGGCAGACCGTCGGGTCAGCGTCGGACAGCTTCTGCAGGCGCTCGAAGCTGTGGCCGCAGGCGCCGCATTCGAATCCGTAAAGGGGCATGGGTGCTCCGGGCGGTACCAAGGGTGGCGCTCAGATTGTGTCAATCGGCGCGAATTCAAGTGCGCCACGTCAATCGGCCCCCGCGGCAAACCGAATCGCAAGCATAGGTTGGGTCTTGACCCACCGAAGCCTGAAACCCTCCACCGTCCACGGCAGCCCGGCCCGTCGAAGCGCGGGGCTTGCTTCAATACGCGGTCAGCCACCCGCTGCGCGAGGCTTCCTGCCCGGTGACCACGCGCTGGTACAGCCTGCGCAGTTCGAGGCTGATTGGATTGGCGCCCAGCTCGCGCTGGTCCAGCCAGCCGACCTGGGCGATCTCGGCCGAGGTGCCGGTGAGGAAGATCTCGTCGGCGTCCTTCAATTCTTCCAGCGACACCGGACGCGCGTCCGCGCCGGCCAGCTCGATGAGGGTGGCGCGGGTGATGCCGGGCAGGGCGTCGGCGTGTTCAACCGCGGTGACTTGACCGTTCTTGACCATGAATACGTTCTCGCCGGTGCACTCGACCACCTGGCCTTGCGCATCGGTGAACAGGGCCTCGCCGAAGCCGCGCGAGGTCGCCTCGCGCTTGGCCAGAATCGAATTGACGTAGGCGCCGCAGAGCTTGAGCGGCGGTATCGCCGCAGCTGTGTTGCGCCGGTATGGGCTGTGGGTGAGCCTGACCCGCTCGCTGCCGAGATGCGGTTTCCAAGGCATCGAGGCCACCAGCACGTCTTCGCCCAGCACTTCGACATCGAGGCCGAGGCCGCCGCGCGCATAGGTCGCCAGCGGGCGGATATAGGCGTCGCGGTGCCGGTTCTCGCGCAGCACGGCCAGCGTCGCGGCCTCGAACTCGCTGATCGAGAAGCGGATGCCCAGCGCCTCGCAGCCACGCGCCATTCGATCCAGGTGATCGCGCAGGCGGAACACCGCGGCGCCGTCGGGCGTGGCGTAGGCGCGGATGCCCTCGAACACGCCGGTGCCGTAGTGCAGACCGTGCGCCAGCGGGTGGATGCCGATCTCGTCGACGCGGACGATGTCGCCGTTGTACCAGAGGCTCAGGGACATTCGGCCACCTCCACTTTCAGGCAGTCGTAGAGTTTTTCCATCTGCCTGCACAGACCTTCGGCGGCGCGCTCGCCTTCAACGGTGAGGGCAAGGTTCCAGGCGCTGCCGTCTTCGGAGCGCTGGCCTTCGATGGCCAGCGGCGTGTAGCCGCGACGCTCGGCCGTGCCCAGCACGCGCAGAAGCGCGCCTTCGGCCGGGCGCAGGGTCAGATCAAGCCGGAATCGCATGGGCTTCGGTCTCGTCCAGCATGGTCGCGTTGCTGTGGTTGGGCGGCACCAGCGGCCAGACATTGGCGCGGGCGTCGATGATCACGTGCAGCAGGGCCGGGCCCGGTGTCGCCATCAGCTCGCGCAGCGCGGCCTCGGTGTCCTCGCGGCGCTCCAGTCGCACGGCGGGGATGCCGAACACGCGGGTGAGTGCGGCGAAGTCGGGGTTGTCGGAAAGGTCGATCTCGCTGAAGTTCTTCGCGAAAAAGAGCTCCTGCCACTGCCGGACCATGCCCAGCGAACTGTTGTCCAGCAGCACCATCTTGATCGGCAGCTTGCAGCGCGCGACGGTGGCCAGCTCCTGGATGTTCATCATGATGCTGCCGTCGCCGGAGACCAGCACGACCGGTCGATCCGGGCAGCCGAACTGCGCGCCCATCGCCGCGGGCAGGCCGAAGCCCATGGTGCCGAGCGCGCCCGAAGTCAGATGGTTGCGCGGATGGTGGAAGCGCCAGTGCTGGGCCACCCACATCTGGTGCTGGCCCACATCGCAGGCGACCACGGTGTCGGGCGGCATCAGCTCGGACAGGCGCTTCAGCAGGGCCGGCGCGTACACGCCCTTGCCCGGCGCGTCGTAACGCGGCGCCGACAGCGCGCGCATGCGCTGGCAGCGCTGGTGCCACTCCTCGCAGTTGCCGCGCGCCGCGGCCAGGCCGCGCAGCGAATCGCGCAGATCGCCGTACAGCGGCACGTCGGCGCGCCGCAGCTTGCTGATCTCGGCCGGGTCGGCATCGAGATGGATCACCCGCGCGTTCTGCGCGAACTCGCTGAGCTTGCCGGTGGCGCGGTCGTCGAAGCGCGCGCCGACGCAGATCAGCAGGTCGCATTCCTGCACCGCCGTGTTCGCCGCACGGGTGCCGTGCATGCCCAGCATGCCGATCAGATAGGGATGATCCGGCGGCAGGTTGCCCTGGCCGCGCAGGGTCTGCACGGTCGGCAGACGGGCCGACTCGACGAAGGCGCGGAACTCGGCGACCGCATCGCCCAGCACCACGCCTTGACCGGCGTACACGATCGGCCGCTCGGCCGAAGCGATGGCTGCGATCGCTTCGATGAGATGCGCGGCCGAGGGCTGCGGCAGGGTGCCTTGCACCGACGGCGGCAGCGGACGCAGATGCTGCGCCGGCGCGTTCTGCACGTCCTTCGGGAAATCGATCAGCACCGGCCCGGGCCGACCGCTCTTGGCGATGCGGAAGGCCTCGTGCACGACCTTCGGCATGTCTTCGATCGAGCGCAGCAGGAAGCTGTGCTTCACGATCGGCAGGGTCATGCCGTAGACGTCCAGCTCCTGGAAGGCATCGGTGCCCATCAGGGTGGTCGGCACCTGGCCGGTGAGGATCACCATCGGCACCGAATCGAGGAAGGCATCGGCGATGCCGGTGACCAGGTTGGAGGCACCCGGCCCCGAGGTGGCCACGCACACGCCGACCTTGCCCGACGCGCGCGCGAAGCCGTTTGCGGCAAGCGCTGCACCCTGCTCGTGGCGCACCAGGATGTGGCGCATCGGCGAGCCGGTAAGTGCGTCGTAGAAGGGCATGATCGCGCCGCCCGGATAACCGAACAGCACCTCGGTGCCCTCGGCCTCAAGGCAGCGGGCCATCAGTTCGGCGCCGTTCTTGGCGGGCCTGAAGGCCGCCGCCGCGATCGGCGCGGCGGTGGGTTCGGCCAAGGCGTCAGACGCGTCCAGGCTTTGGGCGGCGCGGGCGTTCATGCGGCGGCGTCCTGCGGTTTGGCGGCGGCCTTCGGCGCGGCGTTCAGCCAGGCCATCTCGGCGCGCAGGGTCTTGCCGATCTTCTCGATCGGGTGATCCAGGTCGGCCTGCTTCAGGCGCTGGTACTCGGGATTGCCGGCCTTGTACTCGGCGATCCACTGACGCGCAAAGGTGCCGTCCTGGATCTCGGTCAGGATGTCCTTCATGCGCGCCTTGGTGTCCGCGTCGATCACCCGCGGGCCGCGGGTCAGGTCGCCGTACTGCGCGGTCTCGCTGATGAACTCGTGCATGCGGGTCAGGCCGCCGTCGTAGAGCAGGTCGACGATCAGCTTCAGCTCGTGCAGGCACTCGTAGTAGGCGATTTCGGGCTGATAGCCGGCCTCGACCAGGGTTTCCCAGCCGGCGAGAACCAGTTTCGTCGCGCCGCCGCACAGCACTGCCTGCTCGCCGAACAGATCGGTCTCGGTCTCTTCCTTGAAGGTGGTCTTGATCGCCTTGGCGCGCGCGCCGCCGACGCCGGCGCAGTAGGCGAGCGCCAGCTGTTCGGCCTTGCCCGAACCGTCGGCGTTGACCGCGTAGACGCAGGGCACGCCGCGGCCGATTTCGAACTCGCGGCGCACCAGCGCGCCCGGACCCTTGGGCGCGACCAGGATCACGTCGAGGTCATCCCGCGGGGTGATTTCGCCGTAGTGCACGTTCAGGCCGTGCGCGAACAGCAGGCAGGCGCCCTTCTGGATGTTCGGCTCGATGTGCTCGCGATACAGCTGCGGCTGCACCATGTCCGGGGTCAGCACGGCGATCAGGCCGGCTTCGCGGATGGCCTCGGCCGGCGACTTGACGGTGAAACCGTCCGCTTTCGCCTTGGCCTCGGTCGGGCCGCCCGGGCGCAGGCCGATGATCACGTCGGCGCCGGAATCGCGCAGGTTGAGGGCGTGGGCGCGGCCCTGGCTGCCGTAGCCGATGATGGCGACGCGGGGCAGGGTAGCGGCGGGATTGTTCGGCTGGCTCATCGTCGGTTCCTTGGAAACTGCGCTGGGTGGTTGGGTGGGGTCGTTCGCGGGGGCGAGGTTCTGGGCGTCTTCTTCAAGCGGTGGTGATCGCGCCGCGCGAGGCGGAGCTGACCAGCCGGGCGTACTTGGCCAGCACGCCGGTTTCGACGCGCGGGGCGATGCGGGCGGGGATGCGGCGCGAGAGCTCAGCGGTGGTTTCCAGCACGCGCCGATCGACGTCGATGATCACGGTGTCGCCGTCGGCCAGCTGCGCGATCGGGCCGCCGCGTGCGGCTTCGGGGCTGGCATGGCCGACCATGAAGCCGTGGGTGGCGCCGCTGAAACGGCCATCGGTGATCAGCGCGACTTCGTTGCCCAGGCCCTGGCCGACCAGTGCGGCGGTCACCGCCAGCATCTCGCGCATGCCGGGTCCACCGGCGGGGCCTTCGAAACGGATCACCACGATGTCGCCGGCCTTGATCTCGCGCGCCTGCACGGCGGCGAAGGCGGCGTCTTCCGAGTCGAAGACCTTGGCCGGGCCCTCGTGGCGGCGGCGGCCGTGGCCGGCCAGCTTGACGATGCAGCCTTCAGGTGCGAGGTTGCCGTAGAGGATCGAGTAGCCGCCGGTGGGCTTGATCGGATGGCTGACCGGGCGAACAGCGTCCTGGTGGGGATCGCCGGCGGGGGCGGCGTCGATCTCGGCGAAGAAGCTGCGGCCGCTGACGGTCGGTGCATCCGCGAGCAGGCCGGCTGCCTTCATCTCGCGGGCCACCAGCGCGGTGCCGCCCATCGTGTACAGCTCGGCGGCGGTGTAGCGGCCGCCGGGTTTCAAATCGGCGATCACCGGCACTTCGGAGGCCGCCTGGAACTCTTCCAGATCGAAGTCCACGCCGGCCTCATGCGCGATCGCCAGCAGATGCAGGGCGGCATTGGTCGAACCGGCCGTGGCCGAGACCGCGCGTGCGGCGTTGCGCAGGCTCTCAGCCGTGATGATCTCGCGCGGCAGCGGGCCCTGGTTCGCGAACAGGCGCATCACCTGCTCGCCGCAGGCCTGCGCCGCCTCGCGCTTTTCCGGCGCGGGTGCGGGGATGTCGTTCAGGCCCATCGGCGACAGGCCGAGGAAGGTCATCACCATGGCCATGGTGTTGGCGGTGAACTGTCCGCCGCAGGCACCAGCGCCCGGGCAGGCGGCCTTTTCGACTTCGATCAGCTCGGCCTCGTCGATGCGCCCGGCCGAATGCGCGCCCACCGCCTCGAACACGTCCTGGATGGTGATCGCCTTGTCCTTGCAGCGGCCGGGCAGGATCGTGCCGCCGTACAGGATCAGGCCGGGCAGGTTGAGCCGGCCCAGCGCCATCGCCGCGGCCGGAATGGTCTTGTCGCAGCCGACCAGCAGCACTACGGCATCGAGGCAGTGGCCGCGCACGGCCAGCTCGATCGAATCGGCGATCACTTCGCGCGAGGGCAGCGAGGCGCGCATGCCTTCCGATCCCATGGCGATGCCGTCGGTGACCGCGATCGTGTTGAACTCGATCGGCGTACCGCCGCCGCGCTTGATGCCGATACCCACGTGCTCGGCCAGCTCGCGCAGATTGATGTTGCAGGGGCTGACGTCCGACCAGGTATGAACCACCGCCACCAGCGGCTTTGCGATCGCGGCGTCGTCCAGGCCTGTGGCGCGCAGCATGGCGCGGGCGGGGGCACGGGCGGGACCGGTCTTGATTGCGTCGCTCTGCACGGGGGGAGTCCTGGTGGCGGTGGAAGGGTGGAGGGCGGGCAAGAAAAAACCCCGCCTCGTTGCCGGGGCGGGGTTTTCGGTGTTTTCGGATCCTTGCCTGCTTTCAGGCTGTCTTCGGACCGTACTTTCCTATCCCGCGCCGGGTGGCAGGCCAATAAGAAGTACGAGTACGAGAAGCGCGAGTGCCGCCGCCGCGAGGCGCGCGTTCAAGGCCGGCACCGGACGGGTGCGGGCGATGACAACGGGGCGGCGGTGGGCGGGTCGGCGATTCATGCGGTGGAGCAAACCACAGGGTTTCCGCGAGTGTCAACAGCCGAAACGACATTTGTGGGTGACTTTGGTCGCACCGGACAGGCGGACTGACCACAGCGGTTGACCCGCGCGCACGCGCCACCCCTACACTGGCCAGCGCAGGGCGCGCAGCGCAACCACGCCGCGGCCTGACCTTTGCAAGGAGTGGAATTATGTCCAGCCCGATTTCGAAGACCCGACGCACGGCCTGGCTCGCCGGTCTGCTGCTCGGCCTGCCCACCCTGGGCATCCTCGCGCTGATGTGGTGGTGGGACTACGAACCCGACACCTTCGATGTGGCGGCGCATGCCAAGGCGCGCGCCGCCGAGCGTGGCCAGCCGGTGGTGGTGGGCAGCACCAGCGCCGAAACCTTGATCCGCGTGGCCGAAACCCTGCTCGACAAGCGCGGCGGCTATCTGAGCAACGACATGCTGCCGCCGGGTCTCATCATGGACAACGTGCCGAACTGGGAATTCGGCGTGCTCGTGCAGACCCGCGATTTCGCCAAAGCCTTCCGCAACGAGTTCAGCCGCTCGCAGACGCAAAGCACGGAAGACCTCGATCTGCTCGAAGCCGATCCGCTGTTCTCGACGCCCTCGGACCGGTGGCTGCTGCCCTCTTCGGAAGGCCAGTACCGCAAGGCGATCGGTCATGTCGAAGGCTATCTGGATCGACTTTCGGACGCGGATCCCTACAGCGCACAGTTCTTCGCCCGTGCAGACAACCTGGCCGATTGGCTGGCGGTGGTGGAGAAGCGGCTCGGCTCACTGTCGCAGCGGCTGTCTGCCAGCGTCGGCCAGATTCGCATAGACACCGATCGCGCCGGCGACCCCAGTGCCACCCAGAGCACGCCCGGCGTGTCGCCGCGGATGGTTGAAACCCCGTGGAACGAACTCGACGACGTGTTCTATGAAGCGCGCGGCACCACCTGGGCTCTGCTGCACTTCCTGCGTGCGGTCGAGCACGACTTCGAGCCGGTGCTGCGCGACAAGAATGCCCTGGTCAGCCTGCGCCAGATCATTCGCGAGATGGAGGAAAGCCAGCACGACCTCGGCAGCCCGATCGTGCTCAACGGCTCGCCCTTCGGCTTCTTCGCCAACCACTCGCTGGTGATGGCCAACTATGTCTCCCGCGCCAATGCCGCGCTGATCGACCTGCGCAAGCTGCTGGAGCGCGGCTGAGATGATGACAGCGGCTGAAGCAATCGCCCGACTGCTGAAGCCGCGACTGCACATCCGGGGTGGTGCGCGGCCGTGCGACTTGAGTGGACCTCCGGCGCGCCGCTCTTTCGACTGTTCGCCCCGCGCGTTTTACCCGTCACCCGCACCGGCGCCCGTGCCGCGACCTCCCGCGCGCGCGCTGGTGCCGCGGCTGCTGCTGGCGTTCCTGTGCCTGCTGCCGACCCTGCTGCTCGCGGCGGAGGGTGTGGTGCGCACCCATGAGGATCCCGCCGGCGTTCGTAGCCTGCCGGTGGATTGCTCGGAGGCCGAGGGCGAGGGCTGGACCCGCTATCGCATCGAAGCGCCACCGGTGGGCTGGGATGCAAGGCCGTTGGCCGTTCTGGTCAGCGGCGTCGCCGTCGACCGCGTCAGGATCAGCCACGGCGATCGCGTCTATTGCGGCCAGTACGGCGACGGCGCCCGCGCCGATTCGCGTTTTCGCACCGGTGTCGGCGGCGTGTTCGTGCCGGCGCAGAACAGCAGCAGCCCTGTCCAGGTAGCGGTCTCGGGCGCGCCGCTTGCCCTGTGGCCGGTCGTGATCGACGTCGGCTCGCCGGCCGCCGTTCAGCGCGCCGATGCGCTCCGCTTCGCCTACCGCATCGCGATCCTCGCAATCATCTTCAGCGTGGTGCTGTCGACCGCATTGGCCTGGGCCTCCCTGCGCGAAGTCGCCTTGCTCAGCCTGTCCATCAACACGGTGCTGGTGGTGGTTTGGACCGCCCTGATCACTGGTCTTTCCGGATTTCCCGAGGCCTGGCTGCCGGTCGGCGAACTGCGCCTGCGCATGCTGCTGAGCGCGCCGCTGGTGGTGGCGGCCATCAGCGTTTATCTGATGATGGGATCCGGACGCATGCGCCGCGGAGAGCGCGGGGTGTCCCTGGTGAATCTGGGATGCGCGGTGCTCGGCACGCTGGCGCTGGCGGCCTGGCTGCTGCCCTGGTCGATCGTTCCCGTCTTCGCGCTGTGGTCCGAGTTTGGCATCTGCCTGCTGTTCGCTGGCGTCATCATCGTCTGCCTGCCGGGCACCCTCAGGCGGCGTTTGCTGCCGGCAGCGAATCTCGTGTCGGCGCTTCCGCTGGCCGTGGTGAGCGGGCTGGGCGTGTTCGCTCCGACCCTGATCGGCGAATGGAAGATCGAGGCCTATGTGGGCGGCGCTGCATGGATCGCGGTGGCATCGAGCTCGACCCTGATGATGCGGCTGGCCAGCCTGCGTCGTCAGCGCGATGCCATGCGGACGCTGGCCGAGACCGACCCTCTGACCGGCCTGGTCAATCGCCGGACCGCGATGGCGCGTCTGCAGGAGGAAGTGGAGCGCCGACGTGCACTCGGCACGGACTTCGGCCTCGTGTTCATCGATATCGACCAGTTCAAGCTGATCAATGACGGCTTCGGGCATAACGCCGGCGACCGCGTTCTGGTCGCCGTGGCGCAGCTGCTGAGACAGCTGGTGCGAACCAGCGACGTGGTCGCCCGCATCGGCGGCGAAGAATTCCTGCTGATCCTCGTGGGCGCCGACGAAGCGACCAGCCAGCGCCTGGCCGAGCGCGTGCGCGAACGGATCGAACTGCTGCCGCTGGTCGGCAGCGGGCCGGAGGCGCCCTTGTCCTGCACCGCCAGTCTCGGCGTCGTCAACGGCAGCCGGCATCCGGAGGCGAGCGCTGAAGAAATGCTGACGCGCGCGGATGAGGCGATGTACGCCGCCAAACGCGCCGGCCGCAATCGGGTGGCCCGCGGCTGACGCCGATCGCGCGCCGCCCCGGTGGCGGTGCGTCGGCATCGATCACGGTCGCGACCGCCGTCGCCGTCGCCGTCGCCCTCGGCCGGGCGAGTGTTGACGATGCCGCCGCGACATTGCCCTGCGCCGCGCGGGCGTCAGGGCACAGCCGGCTCAGAACTTCGGCTTGTCGTCCGTGCTGTTGTAGCGCTCGATCGCTTCCAGCAGGATGGATTTCGCTTCGGCGGCGTTGCCCCAGC
>JBIJCA010000234.1:0-7325 GCA_044344935.1 Aquimonas sp.
GTCGGGGTTCAGGATCTCGACCAGCACGCCGGCCGGCTCCAGGCCCGCCAGGCGCGGCAGGTCCGAGGCCGCTTCGGTGTGGCCGGTGCGCGCCAGCACGCCGCCGGGCTGGGCCGTCAGCGGAAAAATGTGGCCGGGCTGGCGCAGGTCGGCGGCGCGCGCGTCGGGCTTCACGGCGGTACGGATCGTGTGGGCGCGGTCGTAGGCCGAGATGCCCGTGGTGACCCCTTCGGCCGCCTCGATCGAGACCGTGAAGTTGGTGCGATAGGGCGAGTTGTTGTCGACCACCATCGGCGGCAGCGACAGCTGCTGGCAGCGCTCGCGGGTCAGGCTCAGGCACACCAGACCACGCGCATGCGTGACCATGAAGTTGATGTCCTGCGGCCGCACCAGCTCGGCGGCCATGATCAGGTCGCCCTCGTTCTCACGGTCCTCGTCGTCGACGATGACGACCATGCGACCGGCGCGGATTTCTTCGAGGATTTCGGGGATGGGGGAGAAGGGCATTTTCTTGGCCGGGATTCGGGATTGGGGGTGAGGCGGCTCGCTTGCGCGGCACTGCCGCGCGAGCCGCTGAACGCCTGAGCGCTATGCGCGAAGGCCGGGAACGGGATTCGTTAGGAGCGGCTTGAGGCACGCCCAGTGCCGCGCTTCGAACTGGCGCAGCGGGCGGAAGACGCGAGGCACCGGGCTTCCGTTCAGTCGGGGCCGCCGGCTTCTGACGAATCCCGAATCCCCAATCCCGAATCCCGGCTCAGAACCAGCCGCTCAAGATACCGCGCCACCAGATCCACCTCGATGTTGACCCGCGCGCCAGCGCCGAGCTCGCCGAAGTTGGTGTGGGCGACCGTGTGGGGCACCAGGTTGACCTCGAACTCGTCGCCTTCGACGACATTCACCGTGAGGCTGGTGCCCTCGATGCAGACCGAGCCCTTCTCGGCGATGTAGCGGGCGAGGTTCGACGGCACCCTGAAACGCCAGCGCTGCGAGCGCGCGTCCTCGCTGACGATGACCACCTCGCCGACGCCATCGACATGGCCCGAGACCATATGCCCGCCGAAGCGCCCGTCAGCGCGCATGGCGCGCTCCAGATTGACCGCTGAGCCGGGCGTGAGACCGCCGAGCGTGGTGCGCGACAGCGTTTCGTTGGAGACGTCGGCCGCGAAGCTCGCAGAGTCGAAGGCGATCACGGTCAGGCACACGCCGCTGACCGCGATGCTTTCGCCCAGCACCACGTCCTGCAGGTCGAGCGAGCCGGCGTCGATGTGCAGGCGCACGTCACCGCCGATAGGTTCCAGCGCGCGGATGCGGCCGATGGATTCGATGATTCCAGTGAACATGGTCAAGAGCCGGGATTGGGGTGAGGAGGCTGGCTCGCGCGGCACTGCCGCGCCAGCCGACGAACGCCCGAGCGCCATGCGCGAGGGCCGGGGAAGCCGATTCAGCTTTGCAACACTTCGATCCTTCCGGGCGCATGCTCCCGAGCAAGTCGAATCGCATAGGGTGGGCCCTGGCCCACCGGAGCTCAAAGCTCGCCTCGGGGTTTGCTGCGGTGAGACGGCGCGCACGCGAGTCAGGTGCATCGTGCGGGTCAAGCTCACGGTGGGCCAGGGCCCACCCTATGCGATTGGTGATTTCACGCGGGCCGCAGGCGCAGGCGCTGGTCCTCGCCCACCTGCCGCCGCTCGATCACCCGCCAGCGGGCGCGCTGATCGAGGCGCTGAAGGCCCAGCGCATCCAGCATCGGCTGCGCGTCGCCGCCCAGCAGCATCGGCGCCTGGTAGAGCAGCAGCTCATCGACCAGACCGCTGCGCATGAGCGCTCCGGCAAGCCGGGGGCCGCATTCCACCAGAAGTTCGTTCACACCGCGACGCGCCAGTTCCTCAAGCACCGCCGGGAGATCGAGCCCGCCGTCGCACTCGCCCACGACGTGGTAGGCGATCTGCGGCGCGGAGTCTGCGGGCACCTCGATGCGGTCGGCGTGAAACAGCAGGGTCGAGGCGGCGCCGTCGGCCAGCAGATGCGCCGAACGCGGCAGGCGCAGTTCGCGGTCCAGCAGCACGCGCAGCGGCGGCACAAACTCGGTGTCAGGCAGACGCACGGTGAGCCTGGGGTCATCCGCCAGCGCGGTGCCGCTGCCGGTGAGGATGGCCGAGGCGCGCGCGCGCCAGCGCTGCACGTCGGCACGCGCGGCCTCACCGGTGATCCACTTCGACTCGCCCGAGGCCAGTGCGATGCGCCCGTCGAGGCTGGCCGCGAGCTTGAGACGCACAAACGGCCGCTCGCGCTCGACGCGGCTGAAGAAGCCGATGTTCAGCTCGCGAGCGGCCTCACGCATCAAGCCGCAGACGACCTCGATGCCGGCCGCACGCATGCGTTCGACCGCCGCACCTTCGCGCTGGAAGGCGTCCTCGCAGGCGATCACCACGCGCGCTACGCCGGCTGCAATCAGGGCATCCGCGCAGGGCGGCGTGCGACCGTGCAGACCGCAGGGCTCCAGGGTGACGTAGGCGGTCGCGCTACGGGCAGACTCGCCAGCCTCGCGCAGCGCATGCACTTCCGCATGCGGCCCGCCGGCGCGGATATGCCAGCCCTCGCCCAACACCGTCTCACCGCGAGCGATGACGCAGCCCACCCGCGGATTGGGCTGGGTGGTGAACAGACCGCGCTCGGCCAGACGCAGCGCGCGCGCCATGTGGGCGTGGTCGGTGACTGAGAAGCGGGGATTGGGGAGTGGGGATTGGGGATTCACAGCCGGTGGACTTGACGTTTGGAGTGGGGCCCACGTCTCTGGGCTGCTGTGGCTCCTGCGGTTCTGCTCCAGGAAACCAGCCTCGCAGTGCATGCGGCCGGAGACTGCGCACTTGTCTGCATGCAGCCGACCCGGTTTCCACGCGAGCACCCGATCGAACGGTCGCGAGCAGGCTCGCTCCTGCAAGAAGCGCTATTCACACCGGGCCCTGGCGTGGATGTGCGTCGAGGGCTGGTGCTTGAGGCCTGCGTCCAGGCGACCCCGCCGTCTCCCAATGCCGCGTCGATGCCCGAGATCGGTCGGAGATGCGGGACAACAAGACGTTCCCTCGATCGCTCAACGCTCCGCGTCATCGCCCCGGTACTCCGGCTGCGGCGCATGCGGATGCGTGCGGATACGCATCAGCACCGCCGGCCCCACCGGCAGGCGGACCACGCCGACCCGCTCCCAGCCGTGGTGCTCGTAGTACGGCGCCTGATCGCGGGTCCACAGATGCAGATGGCTGTGGCCGAGGCCAAAGGCCTCGTGGCTGGCCCGCTGCATCAGCGCACGGCCAATACCCTGGCCGCGGCTGTCGGGCCGCACGAAGAAACTGGCCAGCCAGGGCGCGTGCTCGCTGCCGCCCGGCGGATCTTCCAGCAGCAGGCTGACCGAGCCCAGCGGCTCGCCGTTGTCGGCAAGGGCCACCAGGGTGCAGGGCAGCTCATGCAGTCGATGGGTCGCCAGCTCGGCGGCCGCGGCAGACACGCTCCAGTTGGGCACGTAGTGACGGAACGCATCGTAGTGCCAGGCTGCCAGCGTCGGTACAAGGTCGCGATGCGCCGACAGCCAGGTGATACGGAAGCCTTGCGTCGACGCCGGCGGCGTTGGTGTGGATCGGCTACTGCTCACTTGCGACTCCGCACGGTCGGCAGCGGCAGGTCCTGCAGCAGGGGCAGCTGCACCTTGTCCAGGCCGGGCAGCTCGCGCTCGAGCTTCTCGATCTCCTCGCGGAACGCCTGCACGTCCTCGAACCGGCGATACACCGAGGCAAAACGCACGTAGGCGACCTGATCCAGACCGCGCAGCGCTTCCATCACCCACTCGCCAAGCTGGCGCGAGGGCAGCTCGCGCTCGCCCGAGAGACGCAGCTGGCGCACCAGGCCACGCACAGATTCATCGACCTCGGCTTCGGACACCGGCCGCTTCTGCAGGGCCTTGCCGAGACTGCCGCGCAGCTTCCGCTCGTCGAAGGCCTCACGCCGACCGTCGCTCTTCACGATCGTCGGGAGCTTGATCTCGACTGTCTCCAGCGTCGAGAAACGCTCGCCGCAGGCCGGACACTCACGTCGTCTACGGATACTGCCGCCGTCCTCGTTGACCCGGCTGTCGACCACGCGGGTGTCTTCGTGCTGGCAGAAGGGGCAGCGCATTAGGGCCGGCGATCTTGGGTGAGGTTCTTGTCGAGCGTGTGGGCCGGCCCGGGATTTGGGATTCGGGATTCGGGATTCGTTGGGAGCCGGGATTTGGGATTCGGGATTCGGGATTCGCAAGAGCGGAATGCGGCAAGAATTCTTGCTTCGCTTCGGCCTTGCGTCACGGGCGCAACTCGCCGTGCGAGCCCAGCACGCCGGCTCCAAACGAATCCCGAATCCCGAATCCCGAATCCCAGCTTCACTGATACACCCTATATCTCCGGCATTGCGCCGTGACGGCATCCGTGACGCGGGCCAGCACGGCGGCATCGGTCGGTGCGTCGAGTACGTCGGCGATGAGGTTTGCGAGTTCGACGCAGTCGGCTTCGGTGTAGCCGCGGGTGGTGACGGCGGGAGTGCCAATGCGCAGGCCCGAGGTGACGAAGGGCGAGCGCGGGTCGTTCGGAACCGAGTTCTTGTTGACCGTGATGTGGGCGCGGCCAAGCGCGGCTTCGGCGTCCTTGCCGCTGACCTCGCGGCCAATCAGGTCGATCAGCATCAGGTGATTCTCGGTGCCGCCGGAGACGATCTTGTAGCCGCGCGCGATCAGCGTCCTGGCCATCGCCTGGGCGTTCTTCACCACCTGCTGCTGGTAGGCCTCGAACTCGGGCTCCAGCGCTTCCTTGAAGGCCACCGCCTTGGCGGCGATGACGTGCATGAGCGGGCCGCCCTGGATGCCGGGGAAGACGATGCTCTGCAGCTTCTTCTCCAGCTCCTCGGCCTTGTCGCCGGCGCCTTCGCGGCTGAAGACGATGATGCCGCCGCGCGGGCCGCGCAGGGTCTTGTGGGTGGTGCTGGTGACCACGTGCGCATGCGGCAGCGGGTTCGGATAGACGCCCGCTGCGACCAGACCGGCGATGTGCGCCATGTCGACGAACAGCCAGGCACCGACCTTGTCGGCAATCGCGCGGAAGCGCGCCCAGTCGAGCACCTGCGAGTAGGCGGAGAAGCCGGCGATGACCATCTTCGGCCGGTGTTCAAGGGCGAGCTTCTCGACTTCGTCCATGTCGATGAGGCCCTGCTCGTCGACGCCGTACTGCACCGCGTTGAACAGCTTGCCCGAGGCATTGACCTTGGCGCCGTGTGTGAGGTGGCCGCCGTGGGCCAGACTCATGCCGAGAATGGTGTCGCCCGGCTGCAGCAGGGCCAGGAACACGCCCTGGTTGGCCTGGCTGCCCGAATGCGGCTGCACGTTGGCGTAATCGGCGCCGAACAGCTGCTTGCAACGCTCGATCGCCAGCCGCTCGGCCACGTCGACGTGCTCGCAGCCGCCGTAGTAGCGCTTGCCCGGATAGCCTTCGGCGTACTTGTTGGTCAGCACGCTGCCCTGGGCCTCCAGCACGCGTGGGCTGGCGTAGTTCTCCGAGGCGATCAGTTCGACGTGATCCTCCTGACGCTGGCGCTCGGCGGCCATGGCCGCGGCGAGTTCGGGGTCGTAGCCTTCGATCTTCATGGAGGCACTGAACATGGGGCGGGCACCGGCGCTGGGAGGAAGGTTGCGGATGATACCGTGCCGGGGTTTGGCCCTTGAAATTCGCCCATGTCACATCCCTCCGAAGCGAACCCTATGCTCCCACCTGAGGTCGCGGCGCAGACCTATACGCAGCTGTGCCAGAGCCAAGCGCAGGGCGCACCGGCACGGCGTCTTGCCGCCCGCGCCCGCTCCGAAGCGCTCGGCGACCTGTTCTCGGCGATGGACTGGGCCTTCGAGTGCTTCGCCGGCTATCGCTTCCGTGAAGGCCATGTCGCGCTGAGCGTGGCGCGCGAGCGCGATCCGACGTTCCTGGCCGCGCGCTGGCTGGGCTTCCAGTACCCGCTGGACCCGAGCCCCGCCAGCGAGGCCGAACAAGCGGCGTTCGTCCAGCGCTGGCGCGAGGGCCTGCGCTGGTTCGAGTCGCAGGATTTCCGTCGCCCCGGCATGCAGTCCCAGGTCTGGGGCTGCGTCGGCAGCGCCACGCCCTTTTACCTGCACTACATCGAGGACGCGGTGCCGGAGATGCGCCGCTACGGGCGGCTCATCGCGCGGATGATGGCGGCGCTCGACCCCGGCTTGCCGCCACGCCCACTGCGCCAGGGCCGGCGCCGCATCGCCGTGGTCAGCGCGCACTTCCGCGAGCACACCGTGGCGCGGCTGTTCCTGCCACTGTTCGAGCGGCTGGACCGCGAGCGCTTCGACGTCCACTTCCTCGACCTCGAGCCCGGCGGCACCGAGTGGCAGGCGCGCCTGCACGCGGCCGGCACGCGTCACGCCGGGCCGCGCCCGGCGCCGCAGTGGCGGGCCCTGCTCGCCGCGCTCGAACCCGATGTGATCGTCTACCCCGAAATCGGCATGCACCCCATGCATCAGGGCCTGGCGGCACTGCGTCTCGCGCCGGTGCAGGCCTGCCTGTGGGGCCATCCGGTGACGACCGGACTGCCCAGCATCGACTTCGCACTGGTCCCGGACGCGCTGGAGCCGCGCGATGCCGCCGACCACTACCACGAGGCGCTGGTGCGCCTTCCGGGCCTTGGCCACGGCCTCGCGCCGGCGCCAGCACGGGCGCCCGCTGAAGCGCCTGAAGGCTTGAGGCGGAGCGAACCTGACAGCCTCGAAATCCTCTGCGCGCAAGCGGCCTTCAAGCTGCTGCCGGCACAGGACGCGGTGTTCGCCAGGATCCTTCGCGCGCTGCCGCAGGCGCGGCTGCACCTGACTCCGCTGGTCGGCGAGGAACACATCGCCGATCTGCGCGCGCGCATGCGGCCAGCCTTCGAGCACGAGGGCGTGGACATGGACACGCGCGTGCTGACCCATGCGCTGATGCCGCTGGAGCGCTTCCAGGCCCTGGCCGCGGCCTGCGATTTCGGCCTCGACACCCTGGGCTGGTCAGGCGGAATGAGCGCGCTCGACCTGCTGCCGCAGGGCCTGCCGATCGTCGCCGTGGAAGGCCCGACCATGCGCTCACGGCAGACCGCGGCCCTGCTGACGTGGCTGGACACGCCCGAGCTGATCGCCCGCGACGCCGCCGGGATGGTGCGCGTGGCGGAGCGACTCGGCAGCGACGCGGCGCTGCGCGAGCGCCTGCGCGCCCGGCTGCGCGAGCGCGCGCCGACGCTGTACGCGCACGCGGATACCCAACGGT
>JBIJCA010000031.1:0-24206 GCA_044344935.1 Aquimonas sp.
AAGCTTGCCGCGAGATAGCTACCCCTCTCCCCCTGCCCCTCTCCCACAAGGGGAGAGGGGAGACGATCGGCCCACTGATGCAGCGAATCCACCAGCCTTGAAGCAGCTGCGTCAAGGGCTTGCGCCAGGCGGGAACGCTCGCGCAGCCCTGCTCTACCAATCCCGCATCCCCGCCTGGCCCTCGCGCACAGCGCCCAGGCGTTCGATGGCTCGCGCGGCAGTGCCGCGCAAACGAGCCATCTGCCTGCGGCCTCGGCTCAGACCGGCTGCACCCAGATCCGGTCCCACATGTCGGCCAGTCGCCGCCGTACCTGCCAGGGCCAAGCCAGCTGCTCGGGACGAATCTCCTCGATGCCGGCATCGGTCACCCGCGCCACCGCGAAATTGAAGCTGTAGTCGGGCTCCGCTCCCATTCGCAGGTCGGACAGCACCACCTGACCCTCGCGTACTTCAGCCTTCATGAAGCCGCGGTTGAACCACAGCAGGCGCTGCACCGCCGGCAGTTCGCGCACCGCGTCCAACGCGTCCGTATCGCTGCTGTAGCTGCGGAAACGGATCGGGCCCGAGTCCGCCCACAGCGAGCGCTCGCCCTCCAGAAAGCCGTCCGGCGTCATCACCACGACGCGCCAGAGCAGGGTCTGGAAGGGCATGGGCACGGTGAAGCGCGGCGCGTCTTCGTGGCCACTGCCGGCGAGGCTGCGCCGCACCTCGGCTTCGACCAGGGTCTTCGCGAGCAGCGACCAGCCGATGTAGCCCGTGGAGAGGATCAATCCGGCCAGCAGCGCACGCGTGCCCGCGGGGCGGCGGCGCAGCGCCCAACCGAGCCCGCAGCCGACCAGCAGCGGCAGGGTGTAGAGCGGGTCGATGATGAACAGCGAGGACCACATCGCCGGATGCGGCGCAAGCGGCCAAACCAGCTGGGTGCCGTAGACCGTCAGCGCATCAAGCAGCGGATGGGTGAGCAGCGCCAGCGCAATGCCGGCCAGCCAGGCGCGTGGGGCCTCGCGCACCGGTGGCCATCGGCGCAGCAGCGCCCACAGCGCGAGGGCGAGCAGCGGCAGCAGGAACAGCGAATGCGAGAAGCCGCGATGCAGGGTCATCTGCTGGACGGGGTCCAGCTGCAGGAAGGACATCGGAATGATGTCGAGATCCGGCAGGGTGCCCAGCGCCGCCCCCACCAGCAGACCGGCCCGACGCTGTCGTGCAGGCACGCAGGCAGCGGTGCAGGCGGCGCCAAGCAGCAGTTGGCTGAGTGAGTCCATCGCAGGGGATCTGTAATGCGACGCGGCCGCCGCTCCGACCCGCGTCGGAGCGGGTCGGAACGGCCCGGGCTGCGCGCGCCGACCTAGTCGAGGGCAACCTTGAGCGGGCTGGTCTCGGGAATCACCCGAGCCGCCAGCTTGGAATCCGAGCGCAGCAGGTCGATGGCGTCGATCAGCAGGTGGGCGGTTTCGCGCACGAGTGCGTCGGGCTTCTCGTCTTCGCTGTCCTCGTCGGCTTCGATCGGGCGCTCGTCAGCCTGCAGGCCGTCGTCGAGGCTGGCGACCGGGTCTTCATCGACCTCCTGACCGAGCGCTTTGCGCTGCGCATCGCGCGCCGTGCGGCGAGCTTCGTTGCGTTCGCGCTCGGCCCGGCGGGTGGCTTCGTTCAAGGAGATCGTCTTGCGTTCGCGCAGGTCGCGATACTCCTCCACGTCCTCGATCCACCACTGGAATTCCTGATCCTCAGCGATGCGCGCCTCGTGCTTGGTGCGCAGGATCGGCAGCAGATCGCTGAAGTTGCCGTAGCTCTCGAAGCGCGCCGGTGCAATTGCGGCCCAGGGCAGCGCGTTGTCGTAGACGCTTTCGCCGTATTCGGTGGCATCCCAGGTCACCGGGAAGGCGATATCCGGCTCAACACCCTTGTGCTGGGTGCTGCCGCCGGCGATGCGGAAGAACTGCGCCACGGTGATCTTCAGGTGCCCAAGGCCCGGGTTCTCGCGCGAGAACGCATCGAGATCGACCAGATTCTGGACTGTGCCCTTGCCGAAGGTGGGCTCACCCATGATCAGACCGCGACCGTAGTCCTGGATGGCGCCGGCAAAGATCTCGGAGGCGGACGCGGAGGCCCGGTTGATGAGTACCGCCATCGGGCGGTCCCAGGCCACGCCTGGCTTGCGGTCAGTCTCGATGGAGACGCGGCGGCCAGCGTCCTTCACCTGCACGACCGGGCCGGTATCGATGAACAGGCCGGTCAGTTCGACGGCCTCGTTCAGCGAACCGCCGCCGTTGTTGCGGAGGTCGATGACCACGCCTTCGACGCCCTCGGCCTTGAGCTCCTCCAGCAGGCGGGCGACATCGCGGGTGGCCGAGCGGTAGTCAGGCTCGTCGCGGCGGCGGCCTTCGAAGTCCTGGTAGAAAGCCGGCAGCGAGATCACCCCAACGCGGCGCGCGTCTTCGCCCTCGCCCATTTCGATGACCTGCTTCCTGGCGGCCTGCTCCTCCAGCTTGACCTTCTGGCGCGACAGCGAGAGCACAACGTGCTCGCCGTCGATACCGGCTTCGGCCGGCAGCACGTCGAGGCGCACGACGGAATCCTTGGGGCCGCGGATGAGATCGACCACGTCGTCGAGCCGCCAGCCGACGACGTCGACCATCGGCCCGCTGTCGCCCTGACCCACGGCGACGATGCGGTCGCCCGGCTTGATCTTGCCGGACAGCGCTGCGGGGCCGCCGGGCACGACCGAGCGGACCACCGTGAACTCCTCGTCGTTGCGGCTCAGCACCGCGCCGATGCCTTCCAGCGACAGCCGCATCGAGATGTTGAAGTTCTCGGAGGTGCGCGGATTCATGTACGAGGTATGCGGCTCGATCGCCCCCGCGTAGGCGTTCATGAAGGTCTGGAACACATCCTCCGCGTCGATCTGACGCACGCGCTCGCCGAAGTTCTTGTAGCGCTTGTCGAGCGTCTCGCGGATCTTGTCCGACTCGCGCCCTGCCAGCACCAGCCGCAGGGCGTCGTTCTTGACCCGCAATCGCCACAGCTCGTCCAGCTCATCGTTGCTTTGCGCCCACGCGGCATCCTCGCGATCGAAGCTGTAGCTCTCGTCGACGCTGAAGTCGAAGTCCTGCTTGAGCAGTTCACGGATGGAGGCGGTGCGCTCCTCGACGCGCTGGCGGTACACCTTGAAGATCTCGAAGGCCGGCGTCAGGCGACCACTGAGGATGGCTTCGTCCATCTGCAGGCGGTAAGCCTCGAACGCGGCCACATCCTCGGCACGCAGGAACAGCTTGTCGCCGTCGAGCGATTCCAGATAGCGATCGAACACCTGCCCGGAGAGCGCGTCATCGAGCTTCTGCGGGCTGTAGTGGAAGCGCGAGTTGCTGACCAGTTGCGCCATCCAGCGCGCAGCCTCGGTCTGCTGGGCGTTGGGCTCCAGCGTGAGCGCATCGACGCGACTGGGCTCGGTCTTGGCCGAAAGCGGCGCCAACGGAAGCAGGAGGGCCAGCAGCAGGGGGGAAAAACGGGGAACCGGAAAACGCATGCTGTGCACCTTGGTTGCGAGGTCAGGGGCCGACAGGCCCGCGGGTCGATCATGCCAGTCCGCCGTCGCGCAGGCGACGGCCCACGGCAGCGGAATCGAAACTGAGCTGCAGGGAGTCCGTGGCCGCAGCCAGAGTTCCCCGCACGGAGCGACGCAGTTCCTTGCTGGTTACCCTGCACCCGGCCATGTCGGCGCGGCGTGTGCCAGAGGGCAGAGAAGGCCAGCGGACCCGGGTAACCCTTCAGGCAGACCGCGCTTTCGTGGAACGCCAGTGAAGACCTAGCGATCCGCAGGCTCAAGGCAGACCGCATCCGCCGCGACAGCGCATCGCGCGCACACCACGCAACAGCAGGTGCCGAGCCATTCGCGTTCGGCCCACCCGGAGCGTCAGCGCGAAGGGGCCGCGCAGAATCGGCACAGGCAAAGGCCCTGGCGGTGCCGGAACCTGCAGCTGGCTCGTTCGGTCAAGCGGACCCGTCCCTTGCTTGAACCGGTGCCGTGACTGAGGACATCGAATCCATGGCGCGTCCACGGATGGCGGCGGATGCGCACGTGACGCCCCTTTTGCACCAGCTTGCTTTCGACGCGCTCATGTCCGTGCCAGCCCGCTTGCCTGCAAGTGGCCGCCTCCCTCAGGCGAAAAGGCCCTTCGATAGTCGCGTGGCCCCAGCCCGGTCCGTCTGACGAGCTGCCTGTGGAAGTTGCCGAGCGTGTGGAAACCGCAGCGTCGCGCGATCTCGGCGATCGGGCGCGGCGACTGGCGCAGCTGCAGGCAAGCCTCGGCGATGCGGACATCGTTGAGGTAGACCGAAAACGGTCGACCGACGCGACGCTGGAAGGCGCGACTGAACGAGGCTGGGGCGACGCTGAGCCGACGGGCTCCCTCTTCCACGCTCAGCGTCTGCGCGAAGTCGCGATGGATCCATCCCAGCAGGCGGCCGAGCCGCGCATCGTCATCGGCTGAGCCCTGAGCCTTCGGGCCCGGCGCGAGCCACATCAGCCCTTCGCCGTCCGCCGCAATGCGACCCAGCAGGGCAAGGGCTCGCCCCAGCCGCTCCAGGCCTTGGCAATCGCCCAGCGCCTGCAGATCGGCAACCGCGGCCGTCCGGAGTCCACCCTGCAGCACGGCCGGGCGGGCCCCGGCTTCGAACCAGCCCGATACGGCGCGAAGCTCGGGCAGGCTGCCGAGACCCGAAGGCAGCGCGAGATGGAGCACGCGCGCCGATGCCGATTCGCGGTCGCCTCGGCTCCACCAGACATGCGGAACATGCGGCGGAACCAGCACAACGTCGCCGTCGGCGAAAGGCGCGACCTGACCATCGATCACGCGCACGCCTGCCCCGGCGCGGATCCACGTCAGCTCCAGCGCCTCGTGGTGGTGATAGGGGCCATCAAACCGCGTGCGCTCCACGTCGAGGACATGGGCCGTGGCCATGTTGTGCGCAATGTGTTCGCGTGAAGGACGCATGATCCGCCCTGAAAGCCTGAATCGGCACAGTATGGGTCATCCGCCGCAGCAGGATGCACTCGGCACAGAGTCATTCTGTTGGCGCCTTCCCGATACCGCCGCCGATGTCACCCATGCCCGCCGCAACGCCCGCCGACGCCGCCCCTGCCCCATGGTGGCGTGGCGCCGTGCTCTATCAGGTCTACCTGCGCAGCTACGCGGACGCGAGCGGCGACGGCATCGGCGACCTGAAAGGTCTGATCGCACGGCTCGACCACATCGCCTCGCTGGGCGTGGACGGTCTGTGGCTCGGGCCGTTCTACCCGACGCCCGATCGCGACTTCGGCTACGACGTCAACGATTACCGTGCGGTCGACCCACGCTTCGGCACGCTCGATGACCTCGACACGCTGTTGCGCGAAGCGCATGCGCGCGGGCTGAAGGTGATCGTCGATCAGGTATGGAGCCACACTGCCGCCGAGCACGCGTGGTTCCAGGAAAGCCGCGCTTCGCGCGACAACCCGAAAGCCGACTGGTACGTGTGGGCCGACGCCCGCCCCGACGGCAGCCCGCCGAACAACTGGCAGAGCTGGATGGGCGGCCCGGCGTGGCGCTGGGAACCGCGGCGCGGCCAGTACCACCTGCACAACTTCCTTCCGACGATGCCGGACCTCAACCTGCACCACCCGGAGGTGCAGGCGGCCATCCTCGACGTCGCCGACTTCTGGTTGGCGCGCGGCGTGGACGGCTTCCGGCTCGACACGGCCAATCTCTATTTCCACGACCGGCAACTGCGCGACAACCCACCGCTGCCCCCCGAACGGCGCGGCAGCAGCCCGGTGACGATGCAGGAGCATCGCTACAACGCCGACCAGCCCGAGACCCTGCCCTTCCTCGAAGCCCTGCGCGCGCGGATGGATGCCCACGGCGAGCGCATGGCCGTGGGCGAGATCGGCGGTGCGGCGTGGGATACGCGGATGGCCGAGTACACCGAGGGCGATCGCCGCCTGCATACGGCCTATTCCTTCGCTTTCCTCGGCCCGCGCCCCTCGCCACGCGAGATCGCCGAGCGGCTGCAGGCCTGGACGACGCGCAGCGGTTGGCCGAGCTGGGCCTTCTCGAACCACGATGTGCCGCGCGTGGCCACGCGCTGGTCGGGCGCGCATGGCAAGGCCTTCGATTTCGGTCTGGGCGGTGCTGAGGGCTCCTCGACCAGCGACACGCCGCCCGAAACCTGGATGGCCCTGCTGCTGGCGCTGCGCGGCACGGTCTTCGTCTACCAGGGGGAAGAACTCGGGCTGGACGAAGCGGTGGTGCCCTTCGAGCAGATGAAAGACCCCTTCGGCATTGCCCATTGGCCGCTCGTGACGGGACGCGATGGATGCCGAACGCCGATGCCTTGGGTCACCGACGCGCAGCACGCCGGCTTCAGCACACACGCGCCGTGGCTGCCGTTGTGGCCAGCGCACGAGGCAAAGGCCGTAGATCGCCAATCGGCCGATGCGAACTCGATGCTGGCCACGACGCGCCAGTTGATCCGCTTGCGCCGACAGCGTCCGGCGCTGCGCGTCGGCGAGCTCGAAGTCGCGCACGTCGATGACGATCTTCTGCACCTCGTGCGCCGCGCGGGCGCGACCGAGATGCATGCCGTGTTCAACCTCGGCAGCACCGCCCGAACGCGGGCGATGCCGCGCGCCGATGCCCGCACGCAATGGTGCGGCGGCGCTCTCCCCACCCCTACCACCCTCGACCTGCCGCCGGGCGCGGCATGGTTTGGCCTTGGAGACGCCTGATGCACTGGCTCGATGAACCCGCAACGATTTCCGACACCGACCGCGCGGCCTTCGAACGCGATGGCCACGTGACCCTGCGCGGATTGATGCCCCCGCAGGAACTGGCCGCCATCGGCCGCGAAATCACGCGACTGACCCTGCACCTCAACACCGAGCAGCGTTCGCTGGAGGAGCGCGACACCTACGGCCGCGCCTTCCTGCAGGTGATGAACCTGTGGGAGAAGAGCCCGCTGGTCGGGCGCTTCGTGATGGGGCAACGTCTCGCACGCGTCGCTGCGCAGCTGCTGGGCGTCAAGGGCGTGCGGCTGTACCACGACCAATCGCTGTACAAGGAACCGAACGGCGGCCACACGCCGGCGCATGCCGACCAGTACTACTGGCCGCTGGCGAGCGACCGCACCGTCACCGCGTGGATTCCGCTGCAGGACGTGCCGATGGCGATGGGCCCGCTGGGCTTCTACAGCGGCAGCCACGTGGTGCCGGAAGGGCGCGACCTAGGCATTTCCGACACCAGCGAAGAGGACATCCCCGCGCACATGGCGGCGTTGGGCCATCCCTACCGCTGCGAGCCCTTCGCGCTCGGCGACGTGAGCTTCCACCTGGGCTGGACCTTCCATCGCGCCGAACCGAACAGCTCGGACCGACCGCGCTCGGTGATGACGGTGATCTTCATGGCCGACGACACGCACCTGCTCGATGCCCTCAATCCGATCCAGCAGAACGACCGCGACCAGTGGTGCCCCGGCATTGCCCCCGGAGCGCTCGCCGATTCGCCGAAGAACCCTGTGATCTGGTCCGCGGCGTGAGGCCGATGCGGCTCATCGCGATGGCCACCTTGCAGGGCCTGCCGGCAGGCTCTTCCGGCGCCCGCGAAAGCCTCGCGGCGCAACTCGCCCTGTTGCCCGCGCACGGCATCAGCGGCGTGGTGGCGTGGTCCGATTGGCCGGCCATCCGCGCAGCAAGCCTCGTTCCGCACGCGATGGGCCGCATCGATTCACCCGATGACGCCGAGGCCTTGATCGCGTCGCATGTCGATGCCGGCCTGGCCAGCACCACCCTGCATGTGGGCACGGCCTTCGATGACGACAACGCGCTCGACCGCTTTGCCGGCGCTCTACTCGAAGCCGCCGCGCGCCACGGCCACACGGTGCTGGTGGAAACGCATCGCGCCACCGTGACGCAGGACGCATGGCGCACGCTGCGCTGGGTCGAACGCTTCCCCGATTTGCGTTTTTCGCTGGATGCCTCGCACTGGGTGGTTGGCGGCGAGCTCGATTACGGCGGCGGCTTCGCGGATCGCCTGCCTCTGCTCGACCCGGTGTTGCGGCGTAGCCCGATGGTGCAAGGCCGCATCGCCAGCGGCGGCGCGATCCAGGTGGGCGTCGACGATCCCGGCCCGTGGAAAGCGCACGCCATCGCGGTGTGGACGCGGGCGTTCGCCCTGCGTCGCCAAGACGCCCCGAATCAGTCGATCGCGTTCTGCCCCGAACTCTTGCCGCATGTCGCCGGTGACGCGTGGTTTGGCTACGCACCCGTGCGCCGCCGAGACGATGCTCCTCAGGGCATCGAGGAAACCACAGACCGCTTCACCGAAGCGCTGCGCCTTTTCGATATCGCCGACGCCTGTGCGGCGTCCGCAGTCGATTTCCCGATGGAGCCTCGCCGATGAAGTGCCTTGCCGCGTTCTGCTTCGGCCTGTTCGCCGTCGTCGCGTCCGCCAGCGATCTTCGTCCCGGCAGCATCGACGACGTCGATCCACGCATCGGCACGAAAGGCACGGGCCACGTCTTCGCCGGCGCGCTGATGCCCTTCGGCATGGTGCAGCCCGGCCCCGACAACGCCGACGAAGGCTGGAGCTTCAGCAGCGGCTACCAGTACGACGCGCCGCGCATTCTCGGTTTCTCCAACACGCACATCAGCGGCGCGGGTATTCCGGAACTCGGTGATGTGCTGTTGATGCCCAACGGCGCCACGCCGTGGACGACGGCGAGCACGACCTTCGATAGCGGCTACCGCAAGGCCACCGAAGTGGCCCGCCCTGGCTTCTACGCCGTGCGCGTGGAGGAGCGCGCGGCTTTGGTTGAACTGACGGCCACCGAGCGCGTCGCGCTGCAGCGCTACACCTTTGATCGCGGCGGTCGCGTGCAGGTGCTGGTCGATCTGCAGCATCGCTTGCGCTTTCAGCCCGGCCCGCGCGTTACGGCGGCGGACTACACGATGCGCCCGGATGGCTTGCGCGCCACCGTGCATTCGTCGAACTGGGTCGAGCGACAGGCCAGCATGGCCCTGAGATTTGATCACCCCATCGCTGATTCGACGGTGTTACCCGCCCGCGACGGCGAGAAAGCGCCGCGCCTGCTCTTGTCCTTTGACCTCGGCGAAGGCCGAACACTCGAAGCCCGCGTCGCGCTGTCCACCGTTGACGAAGACGGCGCCGCGGCCAACCTTGCGACCGCCGACGGCCTCGAATTCGATGCGACGGTTAGGAACGCGCAGGCCGCCTGGAACGCGCTGGTCTCGCGCGTGGCCATCGACGCGCCGGCCGAGCAGCGGCGGATCTTCTACTCCGCGCTCTATCGCAGCCTGATGCACCCCTCGCAGATCGCCGATGTCGACGGACGCGTGCGCGGGCCGAAGGGCGAAGTGATCGAGGCACCCGGCGGCATTTACTACTCGACGATGAGCCTGTGGGACACCTTCCGCGCCTCGCACCCGCTGTTCACCTTGGTGGTGCCCGAGCGCGTGCCGGGCTTCGTGAACACCCTGCTCGCGCACGAACAGCAGATGGGCTACCTGCCGCTGTGGACCGCGTGGGGCCGGGAGACGCACACGATGATCGGCAACCCCGCGCTGCCGGTCATCAGCGATGCGATCGCGAAGGGCTTCCCGGGCATCGATGCGGAAGCGGCCTTCGCCGCCATGCGGCGCACCAGCACCGCCGAACGCCCCGGCGCCCCGGCGTGGGCCCAGCGCAGTTGGGCCTTGCTCGACCAGTACGGCTACCTGCCCTTCGACCGCGCGCCCGGGGAATCGGTGAGCAAGACCGCCGAGTACGGCTATGGCGATGCCGCCGTGGCCGAAGTGGCGCGCCACCTCGGCCGGCTCGACGAGGCCCAGCGCTTCCAGCGCCGCGCCGCGTCGTGGACGGCCGTCTTTGACTCGGAGACGCGCACCCTGCGCGGGCGCGACAGCACCGGCGCGTGGCGCACGCCCTTCGATCCGACCGAAGCCACCAGCCCCATGAACAATCCGGGCGACTACACCGAAGCCAACGCGTGGCAGTACACGGCGACGCCGGCCCTGCATGACCCGGACGGCTTCCGCGACAAGCTCGGTGGCCGCGCGGCGCTCGAGGCCTGGCTGGACACCTTCTTCACCCTGCCGATGCCGAATCCGAACAAGCATCTCGGGCAGGAAGCGATGATCGGCCAGTACGCGCACGGCAACGAACCCAGCCACCACATCGCCTGGCTCTACGCGTGGACGGACGCGCCGACCAAAGGCGAGCAGCACGTGGCCGACATCGCGCGGCGCTTCTATCGAGCCACGCCCGACGGCATCGTCGGCAACGACGACGCCGGCCAGATGAGCGCGTGGTACGTGCTGGCGACGCTCGGCCTCTACCCGAGTCGCCCCGGCCACGCCGAGTGGACGCTGGGCGCGCCGCTCGTGCCACAGGCGCGCATCGATGCGGGCAGCGATGGCCCGGCCTTCGACATCGCCACGGCGAGCATCGATGCCCCACGCATCGACGGCCAGACCGTGCCGCGCACGGGCGTCCCCGATGCGCGTCTGCGCCATGCGCGCCAACTCGAATTGTCCGACCGGAACCTCGCCCCATGAGTGCTTGCCATGCGTGAGGCCCAGCGCCGTATGTCCAACGGCTTCCTGATTCTGCTGAGCCTGCCAACGGCAGCCATCGGCTTCTGCCTGTCGTCCGCCGTCGCCTCGACGACCTGGCTGCTGAGCACACGCTACGACCTGCACCTCGAGAACATCGCCCTGATCTGGCTGATGGGGCCGCTGATGGGCCTGTTCGTGCAGCCCATCGTCGGCTGGATGAGCGACCGCACCTGGTGGCTGGGCGGGCGTCGGCGCCCGTACCTCATCGCTGGCGGCACGGCCGGAGCGCTGGGCACCTTTGCCCTGCTGCATCTCGATGCCCTCGCCGCCGCCACCGGGCTCGGCCTGATCGCCGTCGCCGTGTTCGTCGTGCTGGTGAACGACCTCGCGACCAACGTGACCTTCAACCCTGCGCGCTCCCTCGTGGCCGACCTCACGCCCGAGGGCGCGCACCGAACACGCGGTTACGCGTGGATGCAGGTGGTCTCCGGCGTGTTCGGCATCAGCGCCTACCTGGTCTCCATCGTGTTCGGCAACGAGGTGCTGCTGCTCACGACGGTGGCGGTGACCTTCCTGCTCACCGTGGTGCCAGCCCTCTTCATCGAGGAAGCCCGCTCGACCGCGCCGACCGCGCTTGCGTCGGACGTGGACGGTCGCGGTGGCGTCTCGACCTTCAAGGCGCTTTGGCCGATGGCCGGCTTCGCGCTCTATGGCGCATACGTCGCGGTGGACCGCAGCCTGCTCGATCACGCCTTGTCGGCCTGGGCGCTACCGCTGTTCGTCGGCGTGCTCGGGCTCGCGATCGTGTGGGGTGCGACACGCGTGTGGCGCGGCCGCGCTCGCCCCTCCGCGGAGCATCGACTCGGCACCGTGCTGCTCGCGCATGGGTTCGCTTGGCTGGGCGTGCAGGCCCTGTTCGTGATGACGTTCTTCTACGTGCGCGACGTTGTGGTCGCCGGTGCCGACGGTCCGCTCATGGCCGATGCCTTCTACGCGATGTGGAGCGACACCGCACCGGTCGCCGCCGACAGCGCCGGACGCGTGCTCTCGGTGGGCTTCCTGCTGATGAACGTTGTCGGCGCCCTGCTGCCGGTGCTGGTGCTGAAGCCACTATGCGAACGCTGGGGCAAGGTCGCCGTGCATCGGGCCGCGATGGGTGCCATGGCGCTCGCCTTCGCAGCGATCGCGCTGGCGCCGCCCACCGAGGCCTTCTACTACCTCGGCATGTTGCTGTGCGGCATCGGCTGGTCGTCGCTGATTTCCATCGTCTTCGCGATTTTCTCCGAGTCGGTGGACAGCCGGCAGATGGGCATGAGCATGGGGGTCTTCAACTCCAGCCTAGTACTGCCTGCGCTTGCTGTCCCCGGGCTGGTGAAGGTCACCGAAGCCCTCGATCTCGACCGCGGCGTGTTCCTGCTGTTCGCCATGAGCCTGCTGCTGTCTTTCGTGTTCTGGATGTTCGTTTCCGAACGCCCGCCCCACCGCCCAACGGAATCGCCCTGATGAACGTAGCGCTTCGACTGCTGCTGCTTCTCTCGCTCCTGCTGCCGGGCCTTGCCCGCGCCAGCGCCGACGAGCCCCTGCGCGCTTTCCCGCCCTCGTGGTGGGTGGGCATGAAGAGCCCCGACCTGCAGCTGCTGATCTCCGGCCCGGGCATCGGCCCCGATGCGCTCGCCGTCGAGCTGCCGGAAGGCGTGGTCCGCATCGGCGATCGCGCGCTGGCGAGCCCGAACTATCGCGTCATCGATCTGCGCATCGATCCCGGCGCCAAGACGGGCGATATCGTGCTTCGCTTCCGTGGCAGTGCGGGCGAACGCCGCGTCCTCGTGCCGCTGGCCACACGTCGCCCGGGCAGCGCCGAGCGCGAGGGTTTCGGACCGAAAGACGCGATCCTCAACCTGATGCCGGATCGCTTCGCGAACGGCGACCCGTCGAACGACCGCGTGCCCGGCATGCTGGAAGCCGCCGAACTCGGCAACGGGGCCGCGCGACAAGGCGGCGACATCGCCGGCTTGGTGAGCTCGCTCGACTACATCGCCGGCATGGGCTTCACCATGGTCTGGCCGACGCCCGTGGTGGAGAACAACCAGCCGGCGTACTCGTACCACGGCTACGCGATCACCGACCTCTACCGCGTCGACCCGCGTTTCGGCAGCAACGCCGACTACCGCGACTTTGTCGCGAAGGCACGCGCCAAGGGCGTTGGCGTGATCCAGGACATCGTCCCGAACCACATCGGCCACCATCACCCCTGGGCCAAGGATCCGCCGACGCCGACCTGGATCAGCAACGGCAACCGCTTCATCGAAACGCAGCACGGCCGCACTGCAGTGACTGATCCGTATGCGCCGAAGGTCGATCTCGAGAACTTCCAGCACGGCTGGTTCCACACCACCATGCCCGACCTCGACCAGCGCGACCCGGTGCTGGCGCGCTATCTCGATCAGAACGCCATCTGGTGGATCGAGTACGCCGATCTCGCTGGACTGCGCGTCGACACGTATGGCTATTCGGACACGGCGTTCCTGCAGGGCTGGATCGGCGCCATCCTGCGCGAGTACCCGCGCTTCACCGTCGTCGGCGAGGAATGGAGCAACAACCCGGCCGTCGTCGCGCATTGGCAGTCGCCCGGCATGGATTGGGCGGGCGAAGTGCCGGGCACGCCGAGCCTGATGGACTTCCCGCTGAGCGAAGCGATCCGCAAGGCGCTCACCGAGCCCGAGGGCTTCACCACCGGCATGGGTCGTGTTCACGAAATGCTCGGAAACGACCGGCTCTACGCTGATCCGTCGCGCCTCGTCGTGTTCGAAGGCAACCACGACAAGCCGCGCATCTTCAGCGTGCTGCGCGACGACCCTGCCGCGCTGCGCGTCGCCCTCGGCCTGGTCGCCACCCTGCCCCGCATCGCCCAGTTCTACTACGGCACCGAAGTGCTGATGACCAGCACCGTCGAGCGCGACGACATCGCCGCACGCCGCAACTTCCCCGGCGGTTGGCCCGGCGATCCCGCATCCGCATTCACGGGAAAAGGCCTCACGGCGGAACAGCGCACCATGCAGGACTGGATGCGCCGCCTGCTGCGCTGGCGCGCTGGTTCGAAGGCGATCAGCGAAGGCCGCTTCCTGCACTACCAGCCGCAGCAGGGTGCGTACGTGTACTTCCGCCGCGCGGACGACGAGGCCGTGATGGTGGTCGTGAACCGCGGCAGCGCACCCTTCGTGTTTGAGCGTGAGCGCTTCGAACAGGGCTTGGCCGGCGCGCGCAGCGCAACCGATGTGCTATCAGGCGAACAATTCGACCTGGACGCGGAGCCGGGCTTCGCACCGGGAAGCATCCACGTGCTCGAGTTGTCAGACGCTCGCGCTGTCGCCCGCCCAAGTCATTGAAAGCGGACGTCTCGATCCGCGGCTTGGGCGCGAAACCTGAGACCGTCTCTCTCGCCCTCAGAGATCAACGAAGCCCGCGTCCTTGGCCATGCGGTCGGCATGGTAGCTGGAGCGCACCAGCGGGCCCGAGGCGACATGGGTGAAGCCCATTTCCAGGCCGATGCGTTCGAGTTCGGCGAATTCATCCGGGTGCCAGTAGCGCATCACCGGGTGGTGGTGTGGGGTGGGCTGCAGGTACTGGCCGATGGTGACCATGTCGACGTCGTGGTCGCGCAGGTCGCGCAGGGCGCCGACGACCTGGTCCATCTCTTCGCCCAGGCCCAGCATGATCCCGGACTTGGTGGCCACGTTCGGATGCTGGGCCTTGAAGCGCTTGAGCAGCTGCAGCGACCAGTCGTAGTCGGCGCCGGGGCGCACGTTGGTGTACAGCGCGCGGACGGTTTCCAGGTTGTGGTTGAAAACGTCCGGCGGGTTCGTTGCCAGGATCTCCAGCGCGCGGTCCATGCGGCCTTTGCCGCGGAAGTCCGGGGTCAGGATCTCGACCTTGATGTTCGGCGACAGCGCGCGGGTTTCGCGGATGCAGTCGACGAAGTGCTGGGCGCCGCCGTCGCGCAGGTCGTCGCGATCGACCGAGGTGATCACCACGTACTTCAGGCGCATGTCAGCGATCGTCTGCGCGAGCTTGAAGGGCTCGGCCGCATCCGGCGGCTTGGGCCGGCCGTGGGCCACATCGCAGAAGCTGCAGCGGCGCGTGCAGACCTCGCCGAGGATCATGAAGGTCGCGGTGCCGTGGCTGAAGCATTCGTGGATGTTCGGGCAGCTGGCCTCTTCGCAGACCGTCACCAGGGCGTTCTCGCGCAGGCGGGATTTCAGCTGCTGCACGGCGTTGCCCGAGGGCAGGCGCACGCGGATCCAGCTCGGCTTGCGCAAGGTCGGCGCGGCGTCGAACTTGACCGGGCTGCGGCCGATCTTGCCTTCGCCGAGCTGCTTTTCGCCCATGACCATCAGCGGGATCTCACGCGATTCGGGCTTGGTGATGGTGTCGCTCATGCGGGGCTCGGCTCGGTGGCGGCAAGGGGGTCATCGACGACTTCGACGGCGAAAGCCGAAAGGTCGGGGGCAGGGCATTCCACGGGCCGGAGCCCGAACGCGCGGGCCAGCGCCGGCACCAGCACAGCGGCGGCTCCATCAAGGCTCGCGGGGCCGCCCAAGTCTAGCAGTTGGGTCACGGCCAGCCCCTGGTAGCCGCAGGGGTTGATGCGGGCATAGGGCGAAAGGTCCATCGCCACGTTGAAGGCCAGACCATGGAAGCTGCAGCCGCGACGCACGCGCAAGCCCAGGGCCATGACCTTGGCGCCGCCAACGTAGATGCCGGGTGCGCCATCCACGCGATGGGCCTGCACACCCCATTCGGCCAGCGAATCGATGGTGGCCTGTTCGATCCGGCAGACCAGTTCGCGCACGCCGATCGACAGCCGGCGCAAATCCAGCAGCGGATAGGCGACCAGCTGTCCGGGGCCGTGGTAGGTCACCTGGCCACCGCGATCGACCCGCACGACCGGGATGTCCCCAGGCAGCAGGACGTGCTCAGGCTTGCCGGCCTGGCCGAGGGTGAACACCGGATCGTGCTCGACCAGCCAGAGCTGGTCCGGGCTGTCGGGACCGCGGCTGTCGGTGTAGGCCTGCATGGCGCGCCAGACCGGCGCGTAGGGCTGGCGACCCAGCCGGCAGACCTGCAGCACGTTCACAGCGTCCACTTGATGCCGGGCAGCGTGCGCAGGGCGGCGTGGGCGGCCTCGTAGTGCTCGCGCGCTTCGGCGTGGAAGGCGAGCGTCACCGACTGGTACTTGCCGGCGGACGAGCCGCGCGTACGCACGCTGTCAGGATCGAGTGCAAGCCCTGCGGCGCTGATCGCACCGGTCACGCGCTCGACCCAGTCGGGCGCAGCCAGGCCCACGGCGGTGATCTCGACGCTGCCGGGAAATTCAAAGCCGCGCTGCTCAGGCGCGCTGCCAAACGGCGAAGGAGGTTGGCTGGTCATGCGCGCATTATCGGGGCGCAGCGGATGATTCCCAAGCGAAGGCGCAGCCCTCGGCCGCCATCCGAATGCGCGGAGAGGCGGCGCTCACCGCGTTCGCGTCAGCACTCGGGGCCTGGCCTCGACCGACACCCATGGCGTCGTCCCGGCCAAACCCGAAGGGCGGCAGACAGGGCTTCAATCCTCGCGTCCGTCCCGGTGCTCCTGGCGACGCGCACCGTTCTCGCGGCCTTCGCGACGACGCTCCGAGTGCTCGCCGCCGTGGCCACGCTGGTGGTCCCGGCGCGGCACGCTGTCGGCGAGATGGGCGCGCTCGGCGTCGGTCAACTGCACCGACAGCCGCAGCAGACCGCCGTGCACGCGCTCGGCCATGGCGCGTTCGCGCTCGCGCACTTCAGCAAGGGCAGCATCCAGCGCCGAAGCGTCGAAAGGTTGACGGCGCAGCACCTCGCGCACGCCGGAATGGGCGCTGCGCAGGGCGCGCAGATCGTCGGCGAAGGCGGCGCGGTCAGGGGCCAGCGCCTCGCGCACCAGCGCGCGACGTTCCGGCGGCAAGGCGCGCGCGATCCGGCGCGGGTCGGGCAGGCTGCGCGCTTCCAGCGCTTCGCCGGGGGGTGGCGCCAGCGTACCGCGCCACCACAGACCACCCAGACCCGCAGCGAGCAACAGGTTCAGGCTCAAGGAGACCAGCAGAACGAAGCGGACGGGACGGCTGAGCGTGCTCACGGCAGTTCCTCGCTGTTGGCAGGGTCGATCCAGGCGAGCGACAGGTAGTTCTCGAGTTCGCCTTCGGCGCCGGCAGCCGGCTGCTCGGGCAACATCCACACAAGGCCGAGGCCGAGACTGATGGCGCAGGCGAACGCCGGACCCGCGAGGCGCGGACCGCCGAGCGCCTGGCCCAGTTCGAACCACCAGGCGACGCGTGGCGCAGGGGCTGTGGCGAGGATCCGGGCGCGCAGCCCCGATGGCAGCGCCAGCGGCGGAGACACGGCGTCGAGGGCGCAGTCCAGCGCGCGAGCCTGCTGCAGTTCCACCGCCAGGGCTGCTGTCGACTCCGCGTGCAGCGCCGCGGCGGCGTCGCGATCGGGCGCGGGCCAGCGCGCCGGGTCGGCTCCGTAGGCTTCAATCAACTGTCGAATGCGTTCGTTGTTCATGTCGCGCCTCCTTGGGGCGCCGCGAAACGGAGCTTGAGCGCGCGCCGGGCGCGCGCCAGCAGGGACTCAAGCGCATCGACGCCAACGCCCAGCGCAGCCGCGCACTCGGCCTGGTCCAGGCCTTCATGGTGGAACAGCAGCAGGGCTTCGCGCTGGCGCTCGGGCAGATCTCGAATCGCCTGCCGCAGCGAGGCCTCGCGCTGGTCCGCCTGCAGCGCGACCTCGGGGCGCGCGGATTCATCCCCTGCCAGCGTGTTCGCCATCGCATCATCCAAGGGGACGTGCGGGCGTCGACGACGCAGGCGGTCGCGGCAGAGATTGAGGGTGACCGTGTGGATCCAGGTCGACACCCGAGCCCCTCCGCTGCGCCACGCGGGCGCGGCCTGCCACAGCCGCAGAAACAGTTCCTGGGCGACGTCCTCAGCCTCGCTGGCATCTTCCAGCAGACGCGCGGCAAGCCGGTGGACGCGGCCCAGATGCCGGTCCACCAGCTGCGCGCAGGCGCGCTGCTCGCCGCGCCCGGCCGACGCCAGAAGGGCGGCATCCGGGTCATCGACTGCGCCCTTACCGGCGATGGGAAGCACGCTCAGCATCGATCGGGTTCAGTCGCCGCGTCGGCCGTGGCCGTGACGTCGGCCTCGCTCACCACCACCGCGGCCGAGCTCGTCGGACTCGATCACGCCATCACCGTTGCGGTCCATGTGCTGCAGTCTCTTGGCGTGTGCGGCGGCGAACTCTTCTGCGCCGAGCGTGCCGTCGCCGTTCGCATCCAGCCGTTGCAGCCTGCGCTGCTGACGCTCGGCGCGGGCTTCGGCCTGTCGGGCGTTGCGATGCACCTCGAACTCTCCGGCGCTGATGACACCGTCGCCATCGGCGTCGACCTCGGCCGCGCGCAGCGCCGCCACAGCGTCGATCTCGGCTGCGGTAGCTCGGCCATCGCCGTCGACATCCAGCTGGGCGAAACGCTCGGCGCGCTTCGCGGCATGCTGCGACATACACGCCGCTCGATCGCCCTCGCACGGGGCCGGACCGGCCGACACGGCGCCGCTGGCGAGAGCGGTGCCGAGAAACAGGGTCAGCATTGAGCGGGGAAAGGTGGTGTTCATGGGCGTGGCTCCTGTGCGCGTCGCTTCAAGGCGGGTTGCCTTGAGCCTTTCAACGCCAGCCGCCGCCGCATCCGTCGCGGAGTGCGCAGGTCTTCGTTCAGCTCGGATCGCGCGCCAGCCCCGGGCAGATCAGTCCGACTCCCACCACAGCATCAGGCCATCCCAGGTGCGGCCGACGAAACCCGCTTCGGGCGCATCCTCCAGGGCCACCAGCGGGCGCTCGGCGAGCGTCTGGTCATCGAGGGTCAGTCGCAGGGTGCCGACCGTCTCGCCCTTCGCATAGGGCGCGACCAACTGCTTGGGGATATCGATCAGGGCCTTGATCTGATCGTATTTCCCGCGCGCCACGGTGACCTGCACAGGCTCGGCGACACCGAGCCTGAGCGCGTCGTGCTCGCCCTTCCAGAGCTTTGGTTCGGCCAGCGACTCGCCGCCCGCATAAAGCTGGTGGGACTCGAAAAAGCGGAACCCGTAGTTGAGCAAGGCCTGACTGTCGTCTGCGCGCTTCTTCTCGCCCGACGAGCCCATGATGACGGTGATGAGGCGCATACCCTCACGCTGCGCCGAAGTGACGAGGCAGAACCCGGCGGCGCGCGTGTGGCCGGTCTTGATGCCATCCACCGATGGGTCGCGCCACAGCAGCGAGTTGCGATTGTGCTGGGTGATGCCGTTCAGGGTCAGCTCTTTCTGCGAGTGGACGGCATAGCTCTCGGGAAAGTCACGGATCAGCGCCTGACCGAGCAGGGCGACATCCCGTGCTGTCGTATACAGGTTCGGGTCCGGCAGGCCGGTCGCGTTCGCGTAGGACGTGCCGGTCATGCCCAGCTGCTGGGCGTAGCGATTCATCAGGTCCGCGAAAGCCTCCTCACTGCCGGCCACATGCTCGGCCAGCGCGATCGAAGCATCGTTTCCACTTTGCACGATCATGCCGTGCAGCAGGTCCTGCAGACGATGACTGGAGTCAACCGGCAAGAAACTGGTCGAGCCGTCGGTGCCGCCGCCGCCGCGCCGCCACGCGTACTCGGAGATCCGCACAGGATCATCCTTGCCGACCTTGCCCGCGGCGATTTCGGCCGACACGACATAGCTGGTCATGACCTTGGTGATGCTGGCCGGCTCGACCCGAGCGTCGATGTTCTCGCCCAGCAGAATCTGCCCGGTCGCGTAGTCCATGAGCAGCCAGGCGGTGCCCTCCACGCTGGGCGGCTGGGGCGCCGGTGCCGGTGCGCTCGGAACCGGCACCGGGCGCGGCACTGGCTGCGGGCTGGGCACCTGGGCCGAGGCGAGTGCCGCGGCGCCGCAGAAGGCGGCCGCCAGCAGGCGCTGATGGAATCGGTTCATGGGAATCCTCGTTGCGATTTCAGGGTTCAAGGGCGTACCGGGCGCGGCGTGCCGAGCCCCAGCGACTGCACCCGCTCCACGACCGCGCCTTGGCGGTCGACGTCGATCGGGCCGATGCGCACCCGGTAGACCGTGGCCGCACCGACCTCGGCGCGCTCGATCCGGACCGGACGCACACCGGCGCGCTCCAGCTGGTCCTGCACGCGACGGGCGTTGCCACGCTCGGCGTAGCTGCCCACCTGCAGAAGCACATCGCCGGCCTCGACCAGCATCGGCTGCCGGGGTTCCGCAGCGGCAGCACCCGCTGCGCGCGCTGCCGGCGGGGCGGCGCCGACGCCGGCATGCATGCCGGGCGGTACGATCGCGCGCACTTCGACCGGGCCGGTACCGCGGATGTGGATGCCGAGCTTGACCGCCGCCGCGTAGGAAAGATCGATCAGGCGATCGGCATGGAACGGACCACGATCGTTGATGCGCACAGTCACGCTGCGGCCGTTTTCCAGGTTGGTGACGCGCGCATAGGTCGGCAGCGGCAGGGTCTTGTGCGCGGCCGTGAAGGCGTACATGTCGTAGGGCTCGAAGCTGGATGTGGGCCGACCGTGGAACTTGGTGCCATACCAGCTGGCCACTCCGCGCTCGACATAGCCCTCGGCACTGTCCATGACGTGGTAGCGCCGGCCCAGAACGACATACGGGCTGTGGTTGCCGTAGCGCGCGCGTGGCTCCGCGCGCGGCACCGGCTCCGGCAGGCCGCTGACATCCGGCGGGACTTCCGGACCGCCGTCGCGGATATGGGGTGCGTACAGCCCACCGCCCTGCTCGCCGGCAGGCTCGCCCTGCGAGGGAGGGCGCGACGCGGTGCGATCCATCGGCGAGCGGGAGACCGGCGGCGCGGGCTCGGACGGACGCGGCTTGGGGCCGCCGGCGCACGCAGCAAGCAGGAGCACGCCGAACAGCAGCGCGCCGCGGCGGGCGCAGAGGGACGCCCTCACGGCGCCAGCGGCGTCGCGCCGTCGGGACGCGCCTGCGCGATCTCGCTCGCCAGCTGGTAGACCGCCAACGAGTACAGCGCGCTGCGGTTATAGCGGGAGATGACGTAGAAATTCCGGAACGCGATCCAATACTCGCGCCCCTCGGCGCCGTCGAGGTTCAGCACCGTCGCCGGCAGGTCAGCTCCCACCGCCTGGCGCGGACGGTAGCCGCGCCCGGCGAGGTCGGCCAAGCCGTGAACCGCTTCCAGATTGCCCGGCACGAATTCGTCGGCGGCGTCGAACAAGGCGGGCGTCACCACCGGGCGTCCGCGCTCCCAGCCGTGAGCCACGAAGTAGTTGGCAATCGATGCGGTGATGTCGGGCAGCGAACCCCACAGATCGCGGCGGCCATCGCCATCGCCGTCGACCGCATAGGCGCGGTACGACGAGGGCATGAACTGGCCCCAGCCCATCGCGCCGGCATAGCTGCCCTTGGCGGTGTCGAGGTCGACGTTTTCCTCCTGCGCAAGCTTCATCACGGTCGCCAGCTCACTGCGGAAGAAGGTGGCGCGTGGCGGGTAGAAGAGGCCCAGCGTGTACAGCGCATCCAGCACGCGATGGCTGCCGGTGATCCGGCCGTAGCTGGTCTCCACCCCCATGATGGCGACCACCATCTCGGCGGGCACGCCGGTGTCGGCTTCGATCCGCGCCAGCAGATCCCAGTGTTCACGAAGGAACGCGCGGCCATCGCTGATCCGGCGCTCGTTCATGAAGATCGGCCGGTAGTCACGCCAGGGCTTGGCCTCGGCGGGGCGCGTCATCGCATCGATGATCGATTGCTGGTAACGCGCCCGGTCAAGCCACTGCTCCACCTGCGCCGGATCCAGCGCGTGCTTTTCCACGGCTTCGGCGACAAACGCGGCGCGCTCTTCGGCGGAAAGACTGGGGCGGGCGAAGACCGGCATCTGCGCCAACAGCAGGCAGGTGCCCACCGCGCTGACGGCAAGGGCGCGAAGGAGTCGGGAGAATGGCATCGGAGGGTGCACGCGAACGGCTGGAACCGCGGGCATCTTACACGCTGGCGCCGGGCCTTCCGGTCCGAGCTGAACGGGCTTTCAGGCTTCCGACTGGAACTGCGGAAGCGCCGACAGGATGCGATCCAGCCGGTCCTCGGCCGAATCGAGCTCAAGCAGCGCCTGTCGGTCCTGATTCTCGAAAGGCAGCATCTCGGCCAGCCGGAACGCGACCCAGTGGGCGTCGTCGAGCTGGGCCTTGCCGGCGTCCGCGTGCGGCCCCCCGAAGTGATCCAGCAGGCGTTCCAGCAGCTGCGCCAACAGCCCATGCTGGGCGGGAACGGGCTCGGGCTCGAACACCCGCGTCGCCTCGACTTCACCAACGATCAGTCCGTTGTCGCGCATGCGGGTCTGCCGGACCCGGAAACGCGCTTCCCCCAGGCACCGCAGCCCGAGCAAGCCATCCGGGAGAGTGTAGAAATCAACGATGCGGGCGGTGGTGCCGATCGCCGCAGGCAGGGCGGGGCCGCCGGCCTCGCTGCCGTCGAGGATCAGGCTGACCCCGAATGGCGCGCCCTCGCGGCTGCACTGCCGGACGAGATCCAGGTAGCGCGGCTCGAAGATGCGCAGGCGCAGTTCACCGCCAGGAAACAGCACGGTGCGCAGGGGGAACAGGGGAAGGTCGCGAGCGTCCATCCGCGGAGTCTAGCCCGCACCCGCGGATGCGTTCGAGCGAGGGGGCAGCGGCAAAGGGCGGGGCGCCGCCGCGACCTCGATCAGGAGTCGAAATCGCCGCTGAACAAGGTGCCGTCCGAATCGAGATCCGGGTCAGCCTCGAAAGACACCGAACTGATCCGGTCGGTGTCGAGGATCGAATCCTGCACGAACGCCTCCTCAGCCGGCTGAGGAGCGAGCCCCGGACGCAACCCGAAGGCGACCACGGCTGCGAGGGCCAGCGAAGCCGCAAGCGCGGCCCATACCGGCTGCGGTCGCGCGGCCGGGCGCCGCAGGGCGCGCACCCCGCGCTGCAGCTCGTCCGCATCGTCGCGCAGCGCGGCCAGGGTCTTCAGCAGCGCTGCCTGCGCGGGATTCGCGGCGGCGAGGCTGAGGATCTCCTCACGAATTCCGCGATCGGCCTGGCCTGTGAGAGCGGCACGCAGGGCCTCGGCATCGGCCGCGGGCGACTGCGCCATGCTGGCGCGGTAGAGCTCGGCAAGTCGGCGGTGGGCAGGTGCGTCAGTCATCGAAGTCGTCCAGTCCAAGCGCCGCGAGGCGCTGTTTGATCTCGTCAAGCCCGCGATACACCAGCTTGCGGGCCGCATCCAGGGTGAGGTCAGTCAGGTCGGCGACCTCCTGCAGGGCATAGCCCTGCAGATAGAGCTGCAGTGGCAGGCGCCGCCTCGGCGGCAGTGCCTGCATGCAGGCCCGCAGGTGCTCGACGTTCTGTGCGTCCAGCGCGCTGCGGTCCGGCCCGTGACCAAGGCCCGGCAGATCGACCAGGCCTTCTTCCGTCTCCGGAAGCGCCTCGGTGGGGCGCACCTGGGCGCGCCGCACTGCATCGATCAGGGCACTGGCCACTGTCCTCTGGATGTAAGACGCAGGCAGATCGGCATTCGGGTCACGCTCCAGCGTCTTCCATAGCCGGATACGGACTTCCTGCTCGACGTCTTCGGGGTCAATTCCGTGCTGACTCAAGCGGTTGGACTCGATTTGCGCACGAACGCGAGCGCCGAATCGGGCCAGCAGGGCTTCCAGACGGACCTTGAGTTCGCCCTGCATGGCTCAGGCGTGAACGCCGGGCCGCTGCAGCGTTTGGTCGAGTCTGGTCGGGGCCGCCGGACGCAGCGCGGTCTCGATCAGGTAGAGCGGCCGCTGCTTGGCTTCCATGTACAGGCGGCCGAGGTACTCGCCGATCACCCCCAGCGCCATCAGCTGCAGCCCGCCCAGGAAAAGCACGACGGTCATCAGCGACGGATAGCCGGCGACCGGATCGCCCCAGATCAGGGTCTTGGCGATGATCACCAGTCCGAACACGAAAGCCGCGAGCGCCGCGAGGCCACCGGCATACGTGCCAAGGCGAAGGGGCACCGTGCTGAAGGAGGTGATGCCTTCGATCGCGAAGTTCCACAGTTTCCAGTAGTTGAACTTGCTGCTGCCGGCGTGGCGCGGGTCGCGGTGGTAGCCGATCGCGCACTGGCGGAAGCCGACCCAGGCGAACAGGCCCTTCATGAAGCGATGACGCTCGCGCACCTGTCGCAGCGCATCGAGCGCGGGGCGCGAGAGCAGGCGGAAGTCGCCCGTATCGCGCGGCACCGGGGTCGAGGACAGCCGCTCCATCAGCCGGTAGAAGCCGGCAGCGGTGAAGCGCTTCAGCCAGCTCTCACCTTCTCGCTCAAGACGCGTGCCGTAGACGACGTCATAGCCTTCACGCCAGCGCGCGACGAAGTCGGCGATGAGCTCGGGTGGGTCCTGCAGATCGGCGTCGATCACCACGGCGGCCTCGGCATCAACCGCATCAAGGCCGGCCGTCAGCGCGAGCTCCTTGCCGAAATTGCGCGACAGCCGCAGCGCGCCGCAGCGTGCATCCCCGG
>JBIJCA010000212.1:0-8124 GCA_044344935.1 Aquimonas sp.
GCATCCGGCGGCAGGGTTGCCCGATCTGGCGCCGGCGACCTGTCCACGCTACGAGATCAACCCGCAGTCTTCAGCGCTCAGTGTGCGAATGGATGGACTGTGGCGGGTGAGTGCGGGCGAGGCTTTGCCGCGGCTGGTTGCGGCATTGCGGATGGGATGAGGGCGTGACGCAGGTGGGGATTGCGTCGCGCCGCGCCCGCGCGGGTCGCGGGTGTCGAGGCCATGGTGGGCCAGGGCCCACCCTATGCAAGCGCGATCCTTGGCTAGCGGTTGGTCAGCTGGATCTCGATGCGGCGGTTGCGCGCCAGCGCCTCTTCGCTGCCGCCGGGGTCCAGCGGATGGTGCTCGCCGAAGCCATTGGCTGCGAGCCGCTGCGGTGGAATGCCCGCCTGGGTCAGGAACTTCACGATCGCGATCGCGCGCGCCGATGACAGCTCCCAGTTCGAGGGGAAGCGGCCGGTGCTGATGGGGCGGCGGTCGGTATGGCCGTCGATGCGCAGCACCCAGTCGACATCGCCTGGAATCTGCGCGCTGACTTCCTGCAGCGTGCTCGCCAGCTGCTGCAGCTGGCCGATACCGGCCGGGTTCAGCTCATCGGATGCGCTGGGGAAGAGCAGCTCGGACGGCACCACGAAGCGGTCGCCGACCACCTGGATGTCGTCACGATTGCCCAGTGCGGCGCGCAGCTTGCCGAAGAACTCCGAGCGGTAGCGGGTCAGCTCGTTGACGCGATCCGCCAGGGCCAGGTTCAGGCGGGCCCCCAGCTCGTCGATCTGCAGATCCTTCTGTCGCACTGCCCCCTCGGCGGTGGCGAGCGAGGCCTCGACCCGCGCCAGCTGCTCCCGCAGGGCCAGCAACTGGCGATTCAGCAGCTCGGCCTGGGCGGCCGCTTTGGCCGACAGATCGGTCTGCACGACGAGTTTTTCCGTGTTCTCCTCCAGTTCGGCGAGGCGCGAGGCGAGCTCGGCTTCGAGCTGGCGCTTGAGTTCGGCCAGGGCATTGACATCCGCAGTGAGGCGCGCGCGCTCGGACTCGCTGTCAGTGAGCTGGGTTCGGGTGATGTCGAGATCGATCCGAAGCTGGGCGCGCGCCTGCTCGTTGGTGGCCAGGCTGGCGCTGAGATCGCCGACCTGGGTCAGGGCCTGCTCCTTGGCGCTGCGCTCCATTGACAGCGCGCTGGCGAGCGCTGCGAGCTCCCGGTTCAGCGCGTCCAGCGCGCGGTCACGGCCGGACAGCGCGTCTGACAGCGCGAACTGACCGACTGCGAATACCAGCAGCAGGAACACCAGCACCATCAGCAGTGCCGACAGCGCGTCGACGAATCCCGGCCAGAAATCGACGCCACGCCGGCGGCGCGCGGCAAGCATGCTCACGGCGTGCCCCTGCGCGCCTCGCTGGCGGCCGCGATGGTGCGGCCAAGCAAGCGGAACTCCGAGCGCAGCTCGTCGCTGAGCGTATTGCCTTGACCCAGTGTCTTCAGCGCGCCGCGCAGTTCGACCTGGGTGTCGGCCAGGCGCGCCAGATGGGTCGACAGTTCCGCGATCTGTTCGGAAGCACCGCGGCGCTCGCGCTCGCTGTCGACGATCGCGCGCTGCATGCGCTCCAGGCCGTCAGCGGTCTGTTCCAGCAGGGCCTGCACATAGGCGGGGACGCTCGCTTCGCCCTCGCCGCTGCCGATGCCGCCGGCCGAAAGCCGGGTCATGCCGGACAGCCATTCCTCGACTTCGTTGTAGAAGCGGTTGGCCGCGCGTGCGGTCAGCAGGTCAGTGAGCCCCAGCACCAGCGAGCCGGCCAGACCGAACAGCGACGTCGAGAAGCTTGTGGCCATGCCGCCGAGAGGCTCCTGCAAGCGTGACTTCAATTGCTCGAACATCTGAGCGGCATCGGTGCCGGCCGACAGTCCGGTGATGATCTCGCTGACCGAGCCGATGGTGATCAGCAGGCCCCAGAAGGTGCCGAGCAGTCCAAGGAAGATCAGCAGGCCGATCAGATAGCGCGAGAGGTCGCGCTGCTCTTCAAGACGCAGGTAGACGCTGTCGAGGATGGTGCGGGTCGAGGCAGTCGACAGGCTCTGCGGCTTGACGCCCTTGCCCAGCATCTTCGCCATCGGTGCCAACAGGACGGGTTGGCCACTGGGCGGGCGCTCGGCACTGGTGCGGCGGAAGCCTTCGATCCAGCGGACTTCCTGCTGCAGACGCAGCACCTGGGCAAGGTTGGCTGCGAGACCCACGGCGAACACAGCCACGATCACCCCGTTGAAGACCGGCGTCGCTGCGAATGCGGCTGCCAGCGGCTGAGCCAGCGTCAGCGCGACTCCCGCCAGCAGGATCAGGACTCCGAGGATCCAGGCGAGGACGCGAATCGGTTGGCTCATGGGGGGTGCTCCATCAGAAAGGACAAGGACCCGCGAATCAGGCAATGCGGGCGTGGGCAAGCATGACTGCACGCGGTCGGGCTTTGTTCCCCCGCAGCTGAACGGCCTGCCTGCGAACTGCGCCCGCGTCGGCAAGAACCTTGCAGGAGCGGCCCTCAAGCACGCGGCGACGGCCCAGGCCTTGCTCATTGCTAGAATCCACGCCACCCCTTCGCCGCCAGGCGCCGACCGCGCCTGCAGTTCCCGGTTCCCGCCCATGTCCTCGGCCCAGTCCGCCGCCCAACCAGACCCGCATGCGTCTACGGCCCAAGGCCAGGCGCGCGCGTGGGTGGAGGGGTTCGGCCGCCTGTTGATGGGCCAGTGGCAGCCGGCTGAAGTGCTGGCCCTCCACGAGCGTCTCGACGAACTGGTGCACCAGGCCGATCTGGCGGGAGCGGGCGATGTGGTGGAGCACGCCATCGCGCTCTCGGCCTACCTGTGTTCCTTCGCCGAGGAAGGCCGCAAGCCGGACGCCAGCCAACGTCTGCGTCTTCGGCGCCTGTGCGAAGACCTGGCGCCGGAGGTCCATCTGGATCTGCTGCCGGCGGCGTCCTTGCCGGCCGCGCTGCCGGCGCGGACCCTACTGCTGATCAGTCAGGACGGCGAGCTGGCCGATCTGCTTTCGCGTCGTCTCGGCGACAGCGGAATCGAGGTGCAGGCGCGTGGTGACGTGGAGTCAGCGATTGCGCAGCCTGTCGGCAACGGTCTCGATGCAGTGCTGATCGACGCCACCGAATTGCCCGAGTACGCACGCCGGGCCCGTGCTTTCGGGCACGCGTACCGCAGCGAGGACCGCCGCATCGCCCTGCTGGTGCTGACCCGCAGCGCCGACCCCGCCGAACGCATGTTCGCCCTGCGCGCTGGTGCCGATGAGGTGATTCGCCACGCTGACGGCGTGGAGGCCCTTGCCACCCGCGTGCTGGAGGCCGTGCAGCCGGGGCAGGCCAAGCCCTTCAGGGTATTGATCGTCGACGACGATCGCAGCCAGATCCTTTTCTGCGAGGCGGTGCTGCGCAGTCAGAACGTGCAGACCCGGGCGTGCATGGACCCCGAACAGGCGGCGGATGCCGTGCGCGAGTTCCAGCCCGAGGTCGTGCTGCTCGATCTCTACATGCCGGGCATCGACGGCATCGAGATCGCTTCGCGCATCCGCGCTCTGCCGGGCAGCGAGCTGCTGTCGATCGTGTTCCTGTCCGGCGACCATGAGCAGGACGTCCGCTTCGATGTGCTCGCCGCCGGTGGCGATGATTTCTTCACCAAGCCGATCCAGCCGCGGCACCTGGTGACCGGCGTGATCAGCCGCGCCCGGCGCGCGCGCGCGCTGGCACGACGACTGGCCGAGAGCTGAGGCTCGGCCCTTGACCCTGGCGCAGTACGACCGCCCCTTGCGACGCGGCCGTAACTGAACCGATCCCCAATCTCTGGACCTCTGCTGCGCGGGGCGTGACTTCCGGGCTATCGTGTTTTCGATTTGGTGTTGTAGTCTACCAGCACACCACATCACGGAGACACCGCCATGAACAGCCCTGCCCCTCGCACCGAAAAGCGCTTGCAGGCTGTCACGCCCGAAGTCGCGACGCGTCCGCTGCCTGCGCTGGACGCCGGCCATGAGCGCTACCGCGATCGCGATTTCGGCATCGGCTACGGCCGCAGCAGCGGCTATGCACAGTCACGCCGCTACGTGTCCGGGGTGCGCAGCAGCCCCTTCAGCGTGCGCTGACGCAGCAGGATTCGACATCACTTGGGCGGGGCCGGACGCCTCGCCTGCTCGCTGGCTTCGCCAGTGAGACACCGGAGTCCGGCGCCAGGACGGTGCCGGCCCCGGGGGCCAGGGAGGGCCCACTGCGGCAGGGACGCCCACCCCACGGAGTCCGGCAGGCCGATCACGTGCCTGCCGGACGCCAACACGCACGAGTGACGCCGCGCCTTCATCGAAGCCAGCCGCAACCGACCGCGTAGGGTAGATACGCGCAGCGCATCCACCAGCTCTCCCGCCCTGTCCCTTGGAGCGTGGTGCGCCGCAGGCGCACCCCTATGCGGAGCGAGTCTCATCGATCCTCCCGAAGCGTCACTCGATTCGTAAGGCGGGATTTGACCCGCCGCCGCCTCAAGCCCAAGCCAGCCCAATGTCCCTGGGCTTCGGTCGATGCAGGGCTTCACTCGAGTCGTAGGGTCGACACGCGCAGCGCATCGACCAGAACCTCGCTCACCGTTCGGGTGCGTCCAGCCACGCAGGCCCGAAGACGTGTGCCCACTATCCATGGCATCATTTCGACACTTCCAGAATTGTCGAAATCATGGACACCCAACGCGCACTTGACTGTCTGCGGGCTCTTGCCCAGGAACATCGCCTTGCCGCCTTTCGCGCCCTCGTCCAGGCCGGTCCGGACGGGCTCTGCGTCGGCGACCTGCGCCAGCAGCTCGGCATTCCCGGCCCCACGCTGACAGCGCACCTGAACCAGCTGCGTGCCGCCGGTCTGGTGCAGGACCAGCGCGAAGGCCGCCAGATCCAGCTCGCCGCCGACTTCGCGCGGATGAACGCGCTGCTCGCCTACCTCACCGAGAACTGCTGCGCTGGCGCTGCGTGTGCGCCGGTGGACGCCATCGCCTGCCCATCACCCTGCCAGGAAGACCCCGCATGAGTACCGAGCCCGTCCGTGTCCTGTTCGTCTGCGTGGAAAACGCCAACCGCAGCCAGATGGCCGAGGCCTTTGCCCGCATTCACGGCGGTGCGAACGTCGAAGCACACAGTGCAGGCTCCAGGCCCTCGGGCGTGATCAACCCCAAGGCGCTCCGTTTCATGGGTGAGCTGGGCTATGACCTGTCCGCCCACGGTTCGAAGTCGCTGGACGAGATCGATGGCATCGATTTCGACGCCGTGGTCACCATGGGCTGCGGTGACTCCTGCCCCTGGGTGCCGGCCAAGCGCCGCGAAGACTGGGCCCTGCAGGACCCGAAGCACATGGAGGACGAGGCCTACCGCGCGGTGCGCGACGACATCTCGGCGCGCGTCAAGCGGCTGCTGATCGAGCTGGGCGTGTCCGCATGAGCGCAGCAGAAGAGCGCACCGCGGACGCGCCGCGCCCCGGTCTGGATCTGTTCGGGCGCTACCTCACTCTGTGGGTGGGCCTGTGCATAGTCGCTGGAATCGGCCTCGGCCAGCTGCTCCCGGGCGCCTTCCAGGCGCTGGCGGCGATGGAAGTCGAACACGTCAATCTGCCGGTGGCGCTGCTGATCTGGCTGATGATCATCCCCATGCTGATGAAGATCGATTTCCGCCGCATGCGCGAAGTCGGTCAGCAGGCGCGCGGCATCGGCGTCACCCTGGCCGTGAACTGGTTGATCAAGCCCTTCACCATGGCCGCACTGGGCTGGCTGTTCATCTACGTTCTGTTCGCCGACTGGCTGCCGGCGGATCAGCTGGACAGCTATGTGGCCGGACTGATCCTGCTGGGTGCGGCGCCCTGCACCGCGATGGTGTTCGTGTGGTCGAACATGGTCGACGGCGAACCCAACTTCACCCTGAGCCAGGTCGCCTTGAACGACGCGGTGATGGTGTTCGCGTTCGCGCCGATCGTCGCCCTGCTGCTCGGTGTTTCGGCGATCACCGTCCCCTGGGCGACCCTGCTGCTTTCGGTCGGGCTCTACATCATCGTGCCCTTGATCATCGCGCAGCTGCTGCGGACCGTGCTGATCGCCCGCGGCGGTGAAGTGTTCGAGCGCGCGCAGGCCACGCTGGGCCCGCTGTCCATGCTGGCCCTGCTCGCCACCCTGGTGCTGCTGTTCGGTTTCCAAGGCCCGCAGATCCTGGCGCAGCCCCTGATCATCGTGCTGCTGGCGGTACCGATCATCCTCCAGGCCTATCTGATCGCGGCGATCGCGATGGGCCTGAACAGCTGGCTCAAGGTGCCCTACTGCGTGGCCGGGCCCTCGGCGCTGATCGGCACCAGCAACTTCTTCGAACTGGCGGTGGCCGTCGCGATCAGCCTGTTCGGGCTGGGTTCGGGCGCGGCGTTGGCGACCGTGGTCGGCGTGCTGGTGGAAGTGCCGGTGATGTTGTCGCTGGTGGCCTGGATCCGACGGCGCAAGCCCTGAGGGGTCGCGTGCCCCCTGTCAGAGTGTTGCGCCACGGTGGTGCGAGTGTGCGTGAGAATCGCACCAATGTGGTGATTCAGCACTTCTGAACACGCGGAATATGTCGTCGAATCAAATGCTTGTCGGAAGCGCGGAGCTGGCACGATGATTGCTGCACCTGCAGCAGTCCCCACCACCCGCGGAGCGTTTCATGTCGTTCGAACAGGTTCAGAAGCTGGCCCAGGACAATGAGATCGAGTGGATCGATCTGCGTTTCACCGACGTCCGCGGCGTACAGCACCACGTCACCTTTCCGGCCCGCGTGCTGGAGCCGAGCCTGTTCGAGGACGGCAAGATGTTCGACGGCAGCTCGATCCCGGGCTGGCGTGGCATCAACGAGTCCGACATGGTGCTGCTGCCCGACCCCGGCACGGCCTTCATCGATCCGTTCACCGCAGATCCCACGATGGTGCTGATCTGCGACATTCTCGACCCCAAGACCATGCAGGGTTACACCCGCGACCCGCGCGGCGTGGCCAAGCGCGCGGAGGCCTACCTGAAGTCGACCGGCATCGCCGACACCGCCTTCTTCGGTCCCGAGCCCGAGTTCTTCATCTTCGATTCCGTGCGCTTCAAGAACGACATGAGCGGCGCTTCGTTCGAGGTCGACTCCGAAGAAGCCTCCTGGAACACCAACCGCAAGTACGAGGGCGGCAACAGCGGCCATCGTCCGACCATCAAGGGCGGCTATTTCCCGGTGTCGCCGGTCGACTCGCTGCAGGACATCCGCGCCGAGATGTGCCGCCTGCTGGAGCAGGTCGGGATCGAGGTCGAAGTGCACCACCACGAAGTCGCCGGCCCGGGCCAGTGCGAGATCGGTGCCAAGTTCAATACTCTGGTCAAGAAGGCCGACGAGCTGACGATGCTGAAGTACATCGTCAAGAACGTGGCCCACGCCAACGGCAAGACCGCCACCTTCATGCCCAAGCCCATCGTTGGCGACAACGGCAGTGGCATGCACGTGCACCAGTCGCTGGCCAAGGGCGGCGTCAACCTGTTCACCGGCGAAGGCTATGCCGGCCTTTCCCAGATGGCGCTGTGGTACATCGGCGGCGTGTTCAAGCATGCACGAGCCATCAACGCCTTCTCGAACTCAACGACCAACAGCTACAAGCGCCTGGTGCCCGGTTACGAAGCCCCGGTGATGCTGGCCTACTCGGCCAGCAACCGCTCGGCCAGCTGCCGTATTCCCTTCGTCAGCAACCCGAAGGCCCGCCGCATCGAGATGCGCTTCCCCGATCCGATGAACTCCGGATACCTGACCTTCACCGCGCTGATGATGGCCGGTATTGACGGCATCCTGAACAAGATCGACCCGGGTGCGCCCAGCGACAAGGATCTGTACGACCTGCCGCCGGAAGAAGAGAAGAACTTCCCGACCGTCTGTCACAGCCTCGACCAGGCGCTGGATGCACTCGACAAGGACCGTGATTTCCTCAAGGTCGGTGGTGTGATGTGCGATGACTTCATCGACGGCTACATCGCGCTGAAGATGCAGGAAGTCACCAAGTTCCGCGCGGCCACGCATCCGCTGGAGTATCAGCTGTACTACAGCCTGTAAGTTGCGATACCAGCGC
>JBIJCA010000027.1:0-25426 GCA_044344935.1 Aquimonas sp.
GGCACTGACGCGGGGCCCACGCAAGTGGGCCCCGCTGCATTTCCAGCGCCTGCGCGGCAGCGCTCATCGCGGTGCAACGAAGATGCCGGCGTTTGGCACAGGGACCTCGCCGGAACCACACGCGGTGTCGGCTGGGCGCGAGAAGGCACCGTCGTCCGGGGTGTTCATCGTCGCTGCGGGCGCCCCGCGCACGTTCTGAGGCAGCTGCGCAGAGACGGGCCGACTCGTGGCCCGAGCACTCGCGCCGCTCCACTCCGATGACGCGAACCGGCGCTTGGTGGGGCCTGCGCCCGACTGCGGCGATCCTCAAGGCTCTATGCGCTGGCCAACGCCGCCACGCCCAAGCTGCGCGCAATCGACTTCGCCGCCTCGCGGCCTTCGTACACAGCCGTGACCACCAGATCGGCACCGCGCACCATGTCACCGCCAGCGAAGATCTTCGCGTTGGCGGTCTGGAAGGGCAGGGCACCGCCTTCCGCGACCCGCACGCGGCCGTTGTTCTGCAGCGTGACGCCGTGCTTGCCCAGCCACTCCGGCGGGCTCGGCGTGAAGCCGAAAGCCACCATCACCTGGTCGGCTGCCAGCTCGCGCTCGCTGCCCGGGATTTCCTCGAACTGGCGGCGGCCCTTGGCATCGGCTGCGCCCAGCCGGGTCTCGACGACCTGAATTGCGCGCACGCGGTTCTGGTCGTCGCCCAGGATCGCCTTGGGCTGCAGGCGGAACAGGAAGTTGACGCCTTCCTCGCGTGCCTTGGCGACTTCGCGGCGGCTGCCGGGCATGTCGTCCTCGTCGCGGCGATAGACGCAGGACACGCTGCTCGCACCCTGACGAATCGCGGTGCGGTTGCAGTCCATGGCGGTGTCGCCGCCGCCGAGCACGACGACGTGCTTGCCCCACAGTCGCGGCGGTTCGGGGTCGATGCCCAGCGCGTAGCGGCCGTTGCCGATCAGGTACGGCAGCGCGGGCACCACGCCGTCGAGGTCCAGACCCGGCAGGCCGCCGTCGACGGCGGTGTAGGTGCCGAGGCCCAGAAACACCGCGTCGAATTCGTTCACCAGTTGGTCGAAGCTGACATCGCGGCCGACCTCGACGCCCAGCCGGAACTCGATGCCCATGCCCTCCAGCACCTGCCGGCGGGTGCGCACGACCTCCTTGTCCAACTTGAACGGTGGGATGCCGAAGCTCAGCAGGCCGCCGATCTCGGGGTGGCGATCGAACACCACGGCGGCGATGCCCTGACGGGCCAGCACGTCAGCGCAGGCCAGACCCGCAGGGCCGGCTCCGATCACCGCAACGCGCTTGCCCGAGGGCACCACGCCGGACAGATCCGGCCGCCAGCCCTGGGCGAGCGCGGTGTCGGTGATGTACTTCTCGATGCTGCCGATGGTGACTGCACCGAAGTCGTCATTGAGCGTGCAGGCACCCTCGCAAAGGCGGTCCTGCGGGCAGACGCGACCGCAGATCTCGGGCAGTGGGTTCGTGGAATGCGAAAGCTCGGCGGCTTCGAACAGCCGACCCTCGCGGATCAGCTCCAGCCAGTTCGGGATGTAGTTGTGGACCGGACACTTCCACTCGCAGTAAGGGTTGCCGCAGTCGAGGCAGCGTGCGGCCTGGTCGGCGGCGTCGGTGGCTTCGTACTGGCCGTAGATCTCGCGACCGTCGAGGATGCGCAGCTTGACCGGTATCTCGGCCGGCATGCGGCGGGCGGAGCTCAGGAAATGCATGGGATCGCGCTTCATCAGGCAGCCCTCCGCAGCGCGTTGATGAGCGAATCGAGGCCGGCCGCCTTGGGCTTGACCAGCCAGAAGCGCGGCAGGAAGCCGCGGAAGTCATCGAGGATCTCGGCCGCGAGCGTGCTGCCGGTCAGCACGCGATGGCGCTCGATCAGGCCGCGCAGGTGCTGCAGATGCGCCTCCAGACCCTCCAATGTGATGCGGTTCAGGTCGATCAGCTCGTGGTTGTAGCGGTCGACGAAACTGCGGTCCAGATCGAGCACATAGGCGAAGCCGCCGGTCATGCCGGCGCCGAAGTTCAGCCCCGTGCTGCCCAGTACCGCGACGACGCCGCCGGTCATGTACTCGCAGCAGTGGTCGCCCGCGCCTTCCACCACGGCGGTGGCGCCTGAGTTGCGCACGGCGAAGCGCTGACCTGCCGTTCCAGCTGCGAACAGATCGCCGCCGGTGGCGCCGTAGAGGCAGGTGTTGCCCAGGATGGCGGACTTGCGCGCCAGGTAGCGCGCATCGTCGGGCGGGCGGACGGTGATCAGGCCGCCGGCCATGCCCTTGCCGACGTAGTCGTTGGCCTCGCCGCTCAGGTGCAGCTCCAGACCACCGGCGTTGAAGGCGCCGAAGCTCTGGCCGACGCTGCCGGACAGATCCAGCCGAACCGGGTTCGCCGCCATCGCCGTATTGCCGTGGCGGCGCGCGATCATGCCCGACAGCGCGGTGCCGACCGAGCGATGCACATTGCGCACGGCGTAGCTGAAGCGGCCGCCGCTGCCGGCTTCGATCGCCGGTCCGATGTCGCGGAGCAGGCGCTGATGGAAGTCGTCCGGATCCTTCGTCGGCTTGCCGGGCGCGCAGGCCGCGGCCGGCGGATTCGGCGGCGGCGCCAGGATCGGCCGCAGGTCGATGCGCTGGCGACGCGCGTCCACCGTGCTGCGGATGCGCAGCAGATCCGAACGTCCGGTCAGCTCGGCCAGGGTGCGTACGCCCAGCTGCGCCATGTAGCCGCGCAGTTCCTCGACCACGCCGATGAAGTAGGCCATCACCTGCTCGGGCATGCCCTTGAAGTGCTTGGCGCGCAGCACGTGGTGCTGGGTCGCCACGCCGGTGGCGCAGTTGTTCAAGTGACAGATGCGAAGGTACTTGCAGCCCAGCGCGATCATCGGTGCGGTGCCGAAGCCGAAGCTGTCGGCGCCCAGCAGCGCGGCCTTGAGCACGTCGAGGCCGGTCTTCAGGCCGCCGTCGGTCTGCAGGATGATCCGGTCGCGCAGGCCGTTCGCACGCAGCGCGTGATGCGCTTCGGTCAAGCCCAGCTCCCAGGGCCCGCCGGCGTACTTGATCGAGGTCAGCGGGCTGGCGCCGGTGCCGCCGTCGTAGCCGCTGACGGTGATCAGATCGGCGCCGGCCTTGGCCACGCCCGCGGCGATCGTGCCGACGCCGGCATGGCTGACCAGCTTCACCGACACCAGCGCGGTCGGGTTGATCTGCTTCAGGTCGTAGATCAGCTGGGCCAGGTCTTCGATCGAGTAGATGTCGTGATGCGGCGGCGGGCTGATCAGACCGATGCCCGGCTTGGCATAGCGCAGGCGCGCGATCAGATCGTTGACCTTGTGGCCGGGCAGCTGGCCGCCCTCGCCGGGCTTCGCACCCTGCGCCACCTTGATCTGCAGCACCTCGGCATTGACCAGGTACTCGGGCGTGACACCGAAGCGGCCGGAGGCGACCTGTTTGATGCGCGAGGTCTTCTCGGTGCCGTAGCGGGCCGGGTCTTCGCCGCCCTCGCCGGAATTGCTGCGCCCGCCCAGGCGATTCATCGCGATCGCCAGCGCTTCGTGGGCCTCGGGCGAGAGCGCGCCCAGGCTCATGCCGGCCGAGTCGAAGGACTTGAACATCGCCGACGCCGGTTCGACCTCGTCGAGCGGGATCGAGGTGCGGGCTTCGAAGTCCGGCTCCAGAAGATCGCGCAGCATCGATGGCTCACGTTCGTTGACCAGCTTCGCGTACGTCAGCCAGTCGGCGTGCTCGCCGGTGAGCGTGGCCACCTGCAGGGCGCCGACCACGTCGGGATTGAACGCGTGGTACTCGCCGCCGTGGATGTACTTGAACAGTCCGCCGGCCTCCACGCCGAAGCCGGTGTTCCAGGCGCGCTCGGCCAGCTGCTTCTGGTCGGCCTCGATGTCGGCGAAGCACGGGCCGCCGACACGGCTGGGCGTGCCTGCAAAGCAGCGCGCCACCACCTCGTTGGACAGACCAACGATCTCGAACAGGGCGGCGCCGCGGTAGCTGGCGACCGTGCTGATGCCCATCTTCGAGAGGATCTTGAGCAGGCCGTTGCGGATGCCGCGCCGATAGCTGCGGCCGAGCTCCCGATGCTGGGCCAGACGCGCCTCGGAGTCGCCGCTGCGGGCAAGGTCGAAGATGCTCTGGTAGGCGAGATAGGGGTAGACCGCAGTCGCGCCGTAGCCGATCAGGCAGGCGAAGTGGTGCGGGTCGCGCGCGGTGGCGGTCTCGACCAGCAGGTTGCAGTCCGAGCGCAGGCCGCAGTTGACCAGATGCTGATGCACCGCGCCCACCGCCAGCAGGGCGTGGATGGGCAGATGCGCTTCGCGGATCGCACGGTCGGAGAGCACCACCAGCAGCTTGCCCTCGCGCACCGCGTCTTCCGCGAGCCTGCAGCACCGCACCAACGCGGCGTCGAGCCCTTCGGACTCGGGGTAGTTCAGATCGATCACCACCGAGCCCACGCCTTCCTCGCGCAGCGCCAGGATCTGCAGGTACTTGCGCTGGCTCAGGATCGGGGAGTTGATCATCACCTGCCGCGCGTAGGCCGGGTTCAGCTCGAACAGGTTGCTCTCGCGCGCGATCTGCGTGTGCAGGCTCATCACCAGCTTCTCGCGGTAGCTGTCGATGGGCGGGTTGGTGACCTGGGCGAAGGCCTGCCGGAACGCGTCGTAAAGCGAGCGTACGCGGGTCGACAGCAGTGGCAGCGGGGTGTCGTCGCCCATCGAGCCGATCGCTTCGGCCTCGGTCTCGGCCAGCACCTTGAGTACGGTGTCGCGCTCCTCGGCCGAGAGGTTGAACATCTTCTGATGGCGGGCCAGCTCGGTCGCGGCCATCGGCTCGGCGGCGAGGCTGGGATCGATCAGGTCGGTCTCGAGATAGCGCACGCCCTGCTTCAGCCAGCGCTTGAAGGGCGCCCGCTCGCGGTTGATCTGGTCGATCCGCGCGGTGTCGAGGAACTCGCCGCGGTGCAGGTCCACCGCCAGCATTTCGCCCGGCCCCAAGCGCCCCTTGGCGACGATGTCGCGCGCCGGCCAGTCGACCACGCCGGCCTCGGACGCCACCACCAGCATGCGGTCTTTCGACAGCGCCCAGCGCGCCGGGCGCAGACCGTTGCGATCGAGCGCGCAGGCGGCGTAGCGGCTGTCGGTGACGACGATGCCGGCCGGGCCGTCCCAGGGCTCCATGTGCAGGGCGAAGTACTCGTAGAACGCGCGCAGGTCGGGGTCCATGCCGTCGACGTTCTGCCAGGCCGGCGGAATCAGGATCCGCATGGCCTGCAGCAGGTCCATGCCGCCGGTCAGCAGCACTTCCAGCATGTTGTCGAGGCTGGCCGAGTCCGAGCTGTCCTGGCTGACCAGCGGCTTGAACTCGCGGAAGTCGACGAAAGGCGAGCGCATCCGCGCGCCGCGTGCGCGCGCCCAGAAGCGGTTGCCGCGGATGGTGTTGATCTCGCCGTTGTGGGCGAGGAAGCGGAAGGGCTGGGCCAGCGCCCAGCGCGGCATCGTGTTCGTCGAGAAGCGCTGGTGGAACACTACCGCCGAACTGGCGAGTCGTGGATGCGACAGGTCGGGGTAGAACTCGCGCAGGCGCTCTGGCATCACCATGCCCTTGTAGCCGAGGCTGTGCTCGGCCAGGGTCACCACATGGAAGTCGCTGATGTCGACCAAGGCCATCTCGGCGCGACGGCGCGCCATGTACAGGCCGCGCTGGAAGCCGGCGGCATCCTCGCCGCGGTCGGCATTGACGAACACCTGCTCGATCCGCGGCAGGCGTTCTCTGGCGAGCGGGCCTGCGGCCTGCGGGTTCACCGGGACCTGACGCCAGCCGGCGATGCGCGAACCGACTTTCTCCAGCTGTGTCTGCAGCTCGGCGCGGCAGCGCGCGGCCAGGGTTTCGTCGATCGGCAGGAAGACCAGGCCCGCGGTGGCCAGCGGTGCCAGTGAGAAGCCATGGTCTTCGGCCAGCGCCCGGATGAAAGCCTCAGGCCGCCGGATCAGCAGACCGCAGCCGTCGCCCGACTCACCGTCCGCCGCCACGGCGCCGCGATGGGTCATGCGCGAGAGCGCAGTCAAGCCAAGGTCGACGGTCTCGCGGCTGGGCGCATCGTCGAGATGCGCGATCAGGCCGAAGCCGCAGCCGTCGTGTTCGCGCTGCGGGTCGAACAGACCCACTGGCGCCTGATGCATGTCTCCGCTCATACGCTTGCTGTCCCCGGGGGATGGTGCTGGCGCGGTCCACGGCGCCCACCGCGGGCAACCGGACCCCCACACAATCACACCCTTGTGCGACGCGTCAAACATCCAACGGCAATACCGGTCACGCCAAGCCGTCGCTCGAAACGTGGACGGGTGTTCAGCGGGTCAAGGCCGCGCGTGAAGGCCGCCTGCCGAGACGCTCGGCAGGGCTCAGTCCGGCGCCTTGAGCAGGGCCATGAAGCGCGGTTTCGCGCGCAGCGGTTCGAAATCGGGATCGGTTTCGACGAAGGTGCGGTACTGCGGATCCTTGGCCAGCGCAGCGGCCAGGGCATCAATGCTGCCTTCGCCATCGCCCAGTTGGAAGCGCACCAAGGCCTGGTAGTAGAGGGCTTCCGCGCTGCCGTGGGATTCCGACACCGCCCGATCCACCTCGCGCAGCGCCTGCTCGGGCTGGCCGATGTGGGCGTAGTAGATGCCGATCAGGCCGCGGGTTGTCCAGTCGCTGCCGTTGATGTCGAGATTGGCGCGGGCCAGCTCCGCCGCCTTTTCGTAGGCGGCACGGCTTTCCGCCGATTGGCCCTCGATGAATCGCAGGGACTCCGCAAGCCGCCCCCAGACGCGGTGATCGTCGGGCGCCAGGGCGAGAGCACTGCGCTGCATCTGCGCCGCTTCCTCGAAGCGACCACCGTAGTAGTAGCGCAGGCCGATGTTGGTGTACGCCTGTCGCGAGGGGTCCAGCGCCAGCGAGCGATCCCAGGCGGCGCGGGCCTGATCGACGTCGCCCAGCATCCAGAAGGCGGCGCCCATCCCGGCGTGGGCGGTAGCGATTCCTGGCGCCAGCCGCACGACCACGCTGTAGGCCTCGACCGCCTGCGGGTAGCGTTCGCTGCGGTAGTAGAACGCTGCCAGGGCTTCGTGCGCCTTCCAGTAGTTGCCCTTGAGATCGACGGCTTTCAGCAGGCTCGCCTCGGCTTCGCTGCGACGTCCCTGGCTCATCCGCAAGGCGCCCAGCTCGATATGCGCGTCAACGTTGCGCGGCGAGATCTGCAAGGCCTGCTGCAGCGGCTGTTCGGCGCGTTCGCTCCAGCCCCGGAAGCGATACAGCCGGGCCATCGCCACCTGCACGTCGACGTTCAAGCCGGAATCGAGCTGCGCGGCGCGGGTGCAGGCGGCCTCGGCGGCCTCGAATTCGGCTGCGGCCCGGCCGATCTCGTACAGGCGCAGCGCAACCTCACAGCGCCCTGCCAGGGCGCGCGCGAAATCCCGGTCAAGCGCCAGCGCGCGGTCGAACAGGGCATCGGCTGCGCGCATGGTGGAGGCGTCCTGCGAACTCCGCAGCAGCTCGCTGGCCTGCAGGAACAGCAGATACGCGTCGAGGTTGGCGGTCGGCGGCGTGTCCAGGCGCGTGCTCGACTCCGCCGACAGCGCCACCTTGAGTTCGGCCACCACCGACGAGGCGATCTCGCGCTGGATGGCGAAGACGTCGGACATGCCGCGCTCATACGACGCTCGCCAGCTCTGGAAGCCGCTCTCGCCGTCGATCAGCTGGGCGTTGACCCGCAGGCGATCGCCGTTGCGCTGCACGCTGCCTTCCAGGACCCTCTGCACGCCGAGGGTCGAGGCAACCTTGCGGACATCGACCTGCGCGCCGCGGAACTGGAACGAGGATGTGCGCGCGGCGACGTCCAGTTCCGGCAGGCCGGCGAGCAGATAGAGGATTTCCTCGGCGAGGCCGTTCGAGAAGTAGTCGCTCTCGCTGCCGCCGTCGAAGTTGTCGAAGGGCAGCACCGCGATCGAGTCGCGCGCGGCCGGCGGGTTCGGCGCGGGTTCGGACGGATCGATCTGCAGCAGGCTCAACGAGGAGTAGACGCCCAGCACCAGCATGCCGAGCAGGGCCAGCGCGAGGATCCTGTCGAAGCGTCCGGCGCGTGTCGGACGCTCGGCGTCAGAAGGCCACAGCGGGAGATCGAATAGAAAACCGTTGGGCCCGAATTCGATCAGCCAGGCCAGCAGGCAGGTCACCGGGAAACCGATCAGCACCAGGATGATCAGCGCGCGCATTGCACCGGACGGCATGCCCAGCGGCTCGAAGGTCACTTCGGCGACCTGCAGCACCAGCCAGGCGGACACCGCATAGATGGCGAGCGCGCGCAGGATGCGCCGGCGCCTCAATTCGCTCAGGAAGACCTGCAGGAATCTCGAAACGTTGAAGGCCAACCCCCTTGTTGCGCGGCGTGCAGCTTGCGTTTCGAATTCGCGAATCAGGACACAGTCTAGGCGCATTTCCTCTGATCTCGCCATGTGCTAGCGTGCCCCGCAGCCGTCCGGCCAAGGGGAGTCGCAAGCGCATGAACACCCAGTCCAACACTCGACCCGGTCCTCCCGATGAGCGTGCGCCCGCGGCTCGTCCCGGCCCGCCGGACGAGCGCGCTCCGAGCACCCGCCCGGGCCCGCCGGATGAGCGTGAACCGGCGGCTCGTCCGGGCCCGCCCGACGAGCGTGCCCCGGCATCGCGGCCGGGTCCGCCCGACGAGCGCTGAATCGCCGCGCGCCTCGAAGACTCTTTCGGGGCGGGGCGAACCGCGGGGACTCTGGCTCTTGCGCGTATGACGGGGTTGCGGGGGACATGCATGCCAAACAAGCACGCCTTGATCATCGGGGTGGATCGCTACCCTGCGCTTGACGCCCAGTACCAGCTGTCCGGCTGCGTCAACGATGCGGTGCTGATGCGGCAACTGCTGACCGAGCGTTTCGGATTCAACGAAGCGCTGATCACCTCGCTGCACAACGAAGCCGCCTCCCGCGAGGCGATTCTCGCGGCCATGCAGCAGCTGCTGGATCGCGTGCAACCGGATGACGTGGTGCATGTGCACTTCAGCGGCCATGGCTCACGTCGCACGTCGGCGGCAGCAGAGCAGGGCACCGGCAAGGACAGCACGATCATGCCCAGCGACAGCGGCCGCCGGCCGCTGCCCAACCTCGATATCGTCGATCACGAGATCAACGCGTGGCTGCAGAAGCTGTCGGCCAAGACCCGTTCGATCAGCCTGCTGTTCGACTGCTGCCACTCCGGCACGCTCACGCGCGACCCGTTCGCGGCCAAGGTCCGCGCCGTGCCCGACGACACCCGTTCGCTCGCGGAGATGGGCGTCGAGGTGAGCAGCCCCTCGCCTGCGCCGGTGCGCGCTGCCGGCGAGACAGGCTGGCTCGCGCTGAGCGATGACTATGTCGTTCTGTCGGGCTGCCGAGACAACGAGCTCGCTCATGAATTCAGCGACCAGCGCGGCGGCGAGCCGATCCGCAACGGCGCGCTCAGCCACTTCCTTACCACCGCCATGCTGGCTGCGCGCCCCGGCTACACCTACCGTGACGTGTTCGAAAGCGCGTTCGCACAGGTCAACAGCCGCTTCCCCACCCAGCATCCGCAGATCGAGGGAGCGCAGGATCGCGAACTGTTCGGTGGGCGCGAGATCACGGCACTGCGCTTCGTGTCCCTGATCGCGGCCGAGGGTGAGTACGTCACCCTGGGGGGAGGGGCGGCGCATGGGCTGCAGCCGGGCGCGCGCTGGGCGGCCTACCCGCCGGCCACCAAGAGCATCGAGGGTCTTGCGCCGCTGGCAACGCTGGAGATCGAACGCGTCGACACGCTCAGCGCCCGCGCGCGGGTGATCGAGCCGGGTGTACAGCCGATGCTTGGCGCCCGCTGCGTCGAGCTGCAGCCGAGCACGGCGCAGTTCCGGCTCGGCATCGATCTGAGCGCGCTGTCGACGCAGGCCGCGGGCCTGCTGAGCGCTGCGATCGAGGCCTCATCGCTGCTTCGGCGCGCCGACCAGGCCGAGGGCGCCGAATTCCGCGTGTACTGCCTGCAGCCGGGCGATGCCTTGGCTCCCGGCGCGAGCTCACCCCTGATCGAGCCGGTGAGCGAACCCTGCTGGCTGCTGGTCGATCGCAGCGGACGTCGGGTCATGCCTACGCTGGCGTGTGCGACCGCCGATGCGGTCGAGCGGCTGATCGGCAATGCGGAAACCCTCGCGCGATACCGCAACGCCTTGGCTCTGGACAACCCCGACAGCGCACTCCGGCTGCGTTTCCAGCTGTACCGTGAAGACACGAACGGCGAGTGGCGACCGTGTGCGGCCGAAGGTGAGCGCCTCCGCGAAGGCGAGAGCATCGCCTTCGAATTCATCAACGAAGAGCCGCGGCCGGTGTTCCTGAGCGTGCTCGATTTCGGCGTCAGCGGCCGCGTGCAGTTGCTCTACCCGCCCAACAGGTCGAGCGAACTGGTCGAAGCGGGCCAGGCTCTGAAGATCGGCTTTGGCAGGCGACGGATCCGGCTGGCCCTGCCCGAAGGCTTCAGTGAGAGCTACGGGAGCGAGACCTTCAAGGCGCTGGTCACGCTGGACGAAACCGACTTCAGCTGGCTGCAGCAGGCAGGGACGCGCTCGGCCGAGCTTGGACGCTCACGCCTGAAACGCCTGTTCGAGGCCGCCTATCGAGGCCCACCCACGCGGGATGCCGCGTTTGATGCGTGCGAGGAAGACGGCGCGGACTGGCGCGCGATCAACCGCAGTTTCGAGCTCGCGCGCGCCTGACGGCCGCCGTGCGTCAAACGACCCGACCGGAGCAGACATGGGACGCGCGATCATTCCCCCTTCGACTGTCGCGCCTGCAGTGGCAACCCGTTCCGGCCCCGGCGAGGATTTCGCGCCTGTCCCCGCGGCCGGCGACAGCTATTCGCAGCGCCTGATCAAGCTCATTCCCACGGAAGTCATCGGTGTGTATCTGTCGATGCTCGCCCTGCTCGGTGGCGCGGGCGCCGAACCCCGGCCTGTGCTGGTCAGCTGGGTCGTGTTCGCGTTCGGCGTGTTCGCCACCTGGTTCTATCTGCGGGTCACCTTGAAGGTGCTCGACCGGCGTCAGCTCGCCTTGAGCGTCACCGCCTTCTGCGTCTGGGCATTCTCGATCGGCGAGCCCTTCTCGCGACTCGACTGGTACGACCCGACCTATGCCGGCCTGTTGATGATCGCCTACACCTTCATCGCGCCGCAGATTCCGATGGGCGGCGCGCAGACCCGCGCCTGAGCGCGCATCACTCGGGCTGTGACCCCAAGCCTGCGAGCAACCGGACAAGCGCCCGCCCGCGGTGACTGATCCGGTGCTTGTGAGCGGAGTCCAGTTCGGCAGCGGACAGTCCCGAATCCGGGTCGAGAAACACCGGGTCGTAGCCGAATCCGCCGCTGCCGCGCGGCGCGCGCAGGATGTGTCCACGCCAGCGGCCTTCGGCGATCAGCGGTGCGGGGTCCAGCGGATGCCGCATCAGCGCGATCACGCTGATGAAGAACGCGCTGCGCGCATTCTCGCCACAGCCTTCAAGCTCGCCCAGCAGCTTCGCGATGTTCGCCGCATGGTCGCCGTGCGCACCAGCGTAGCGGGCGGAATACAGGCCTGGCGCGCCGCCGAGTGCGTCGACGCAGAGGCCGGAGTCGTCGGCCAGCGCCGGCAGGCCCGAGCGCTCGCTCGCATGCCGCGCCTTCAGCAGCGCGTTCTCGACGAAGCTGAGGCCCGTCTCGGCAGGATCAGGGATGCCGAGATCGCCCTGGGCGATCAGCTCGAAACCCTGCGGCGCGAGGATCTCTCGCAATTCGCGCAGCTTGCCGGCATTGCCGCTGGCGAGGACGAGCCTCTGCATGCGGCTCAGGCGGCGTCGAGTGCGGCGCGCTGGAAGGCGATCAGGCCTTCGATGCCGAGTGCGGCCAGATCAAGCAGACCATCGAGCTCGGAGCGACGGAAGGCATGGCCCTCCGCGGTGCCCTGCACTTCGATGAAGCCGCCACCGTCGTTCATGACGACGTTCATGTCGGTATCGCAGTCGCTGTCCTCGGCGTAGTCGAGGTCCAGCACCGGCTGCCCGCGATAGACACCGACCGACACCGCGGCGATCGCGCCGTGGATCGGGCTGCGGGTGATCTCGCCGCGCTTTTCCAGCCGGCGGCAGGCCAACGCGAGTGCGACGTAGGCGCCGGTAATCGCCGCGCAGCGGGTGCCGCCATCGGCCTGCAGCACGTCGCAGTCGAGGGTGATGGTGCGTTCGCCGAGAGCGGAGCGGTCGACGCAGGCGCGCAGGCTGCGGCCGATCAGGCGCTGGATCTCGTGGGTGCGGCCGCCGATGCGTCCGGCATTGGCCTCGCGCTGGGTACGCTCCTTGGTGGCGCGCGGCAGCATCGAGTACTCGGCGGTGACCCAGCCTTCGCCCTTGCCGCGCAGGAAGCCCGGCACCCGGTTCTCGACCGTGGCGTTGCACAGCACGCGGGTGTCGCCGGCGCTGATCAGCACCGAGCCTTCGGCATGCCGGGTGAAGCCGGTTTCGATGCGGATGTCGCGCAGAGCGTCGAAACGGCGGCCGGACGGCCGGGAAACATCAGACATGGGAGCGGCTTCTAGACGGAGGCCGCGCAGTTTACCATCGCCCTCCCAGCGGCCCGGCGCGTTCCCGCCGGCGTCGCTCTTGCCTGCGTGCCGTCTCGATGGGTTCCATCCAGCCGCGCGACCCTCACGGGAATGCCGATGAGTCCTCGCCCCACCGCATCGATCCGCAGCATGACCGCCTACGCCTCCAGCGAGCGCAGCACGCCCTGGGGCACGCTCGGCTGTGAGATCCGCGCCGTCAACCACCGCTTTCTCGAACCCGGTTTCCGGCTGTCCGAAGAGTTGCGCGCCCTGGAGCCTGCCTTCCGCGAGCGTCTGGCGCAGCGGCTCTCGCGCGGCAAGGTCGATGTGGGCTTCCGTTTGCGCTCGGCCGCCAGCGGCGAAGGCCTGAAGCTCAATCCGCAGGTGTTGGATCAGCTGAGTCAGCTGGCGCTCGACATGTCGGGGCGTTTTCCCGGCTTCAAGGTCGAGTTCACCGAATTGCTGCGTCACCCGGGCCTGATCGAACAGGCCGAGGTCGACACCGACGCGCTGCAGGCCGAGTGCCTGACCCTGCTCGAAACGGTGCTCGACGATTTCGTCGCCGCCCGCGAGCGCGAAGGGGCGGCGCTGGCCGCCGCCATGCGCGAGCGCCTCGATGGCATCGAGCGCATCGTCGCCGAGGTCAAGACCGCACTGCCGGAGATCCGGGCGGCGCTGCGCGCGCGACTGGATGCGCGCATCGCCGACTTGAAGCAGCCGCTCGATCCGGGTCGGCTGGAGCAGGAGCTGGTCCTGCAGCTGCAGAAGATCGACGTTGACGAAGAGCTCGACCGGCTTGGTGCACATATCGCCGAGATGCGGCGCACTCTGGCCAGTCGCGACGCGGTGGGACGCCGGCTCGATTTCCTGCTGCAGGAGTTCAATCGCGAGGCCAATACCCTGGGCTCGAAGTCCATTGACGCACGCTCCAGCGCGGCCTCGGTCGAGCTGAAAGTGCTGATCGAACAGTTGCGCGAACAGGTGCAGAACATCGAATGAGCGGATCGCTCTACATCGTCGCGGCGCCGTCGGGCGCCGGCAAATCCAGCCTGGTCAATGCCCTGCTCGAACGCGAGCCGGACATCCAGCTGTCGATCTCCTACACCTCGCGCGGACCGCGCCCGGGCGAGACCGAGGGCTCGCACTACCACTTCGTGAGTCGAGAAGACTTCGAGGCGATGGTGGCCCGCGGCGAGTTCTTCGAGCACGCGGTCGTGCACGGCGACCTCAAGGGCACGGCCCGCCACACCGTCGAGGCGCCGCTGAAACAGGGCCGCGACGTGCTGCTGGAAATCGACTACCAGGGGGCGCGTCAGGTCCGTGCCCTGGTGCCTGACTGCGTCAGCGTGTTCATCCTGCCGCCCTCGCGTGAGGAGCTGGAGCGGCGATTGCGCGGCCGCGCGCAGGACAGCGAAGCGACCATCCTCAAGCGTCTGGAGAATTCGCGCGAGGAAATCGCCCACCTTGAGGATTTCGACTATCTGATCGTCAACGACAGCTTCGAGCGTGCGCTTGAGGACCTCTGTGCGATCGTGCGCGGGCACCGTCTGCGGCGCAGCGAGCAGGTCAGCCGGCAGGCCGGGCTGATCCGGGCCCTGCTGGCTTGAGCTTGCCCGAAGGCCCCGGCGGGGCTATTCTTCCGCTCTTGTTCATGCTCCCGGAGCCGGTACGCCATGGCCCGTATCACCGTTGAAGACTGTCTCGCCGTTGTCGACAACCGTTTCGAGCTGGTGGTGATGGCCTCGCGCCGCGCCCGCCAGTTGGCCAACGGAGCCGACAACCAGCTCGGCCTGCAGGACCCGGAAGACAAGCCCACGGTGCTGGCGCTGCGCGAGATCGCCGCCCGCCGCATCGACATCGCCACCATCGAGGCGGTCGAGAAGGCCGAGCGCGAGCGCGCCGAGCGTGAAGCCCTGGCCTGGGCCGCGGCCGAAGTGGATGACGACCTCTCCAAGGGCGGCGACGACCTCTGAGCCCCGCTCCGTAGATCGCGACACCCATCGACGGCCCCGCAAGGGGCCGTTGGCGTTTGCGGCGGGTCGCCGCCTCTGCCCGATGCGTTCGAACTGTGTCGCACCGGCTTCGCCGCCATCGCGATCGCTTCGTCCGAGGTCGTTAGGGCCCGGAGAAGATGCGGTGATGGTGCCGGCGACGCCCTGATGTCGACCGCCAGGCAAATGCGGCTGCGCGCGCCGCTTGCCGCGGCGCAAGGCGCTGTTTAGGCTCGCGCCATGTCACCCACTGCAACCGCCAGCGCGCCAGCGCCGTTCGATCCGTGCCCGGAGGCCATCGAAGTCCTCCTTGGCAAGCTGCGCCCCTACCTCCCGGCCGAGCAGATTCCCACGGTCCAGCGCGCCTACCACGTCGGCGCGCTTGCGCACGACGGCCAGACCCGCAAGAGCGGTGAGCCCTACATCACGCATCCGCTGGCGGTGGCGGGGATCCTGGCCGAGCTCGGCATGGATGCCGAAACCCTGTGTGCGGCGATCCTGCACGATGCGCTGGAAGATACCCAGCTCGCCCGCGAATCGATCTCGGGCGAGTTCGGAGAAGCCGTTGCTGAACTGGTCGATGGCGTCACCAAACTCGACAAGCTGAGTTTTCGCGATCGCAACGAAGCGATGGCGGAGAGCTTCCGCAAGATGCTGCTGGCGATGGCGCGCGATCTGAGAGTGATCCTGATCAAGCTGGCCGATCGCCTGCACAACATGCGCACGATCGGTTCGATGGCGCCCGATTCGCGACGCCGTATCGCCCGCGAGACCCTCGACATCTACGCGCCGATCGCGCAGCGCCTGGGCATGAACCGCATCAAGTCCGAGCTGCAGGATCTTGGTTTCCGCGCGATGCATCCGTGGCGCCATGCGGTCATTGCGCGCCGCATCGCCCAGCAACCCGTCATGCGCCGCGAAGCCATGGCAACGATCGAGGCGGCGCTGTCGCAGAAGTTGAAGCAGGAAGGCCTGAAGCATCGGCTGGTCAGCCGGGTGAAGACGCCACACAGCGTGTATTCGAAGATGCGCAACGAATACAAGCCGCGTGCCGGCGAGGTCCGCGCCAAGCGTTTCGAGCGGGTGATGGATGTGTTCGGATTCCGCGTGGTGGTCGAGCAGCCGATGCAGTGCTACCACGCCTTGGGTGCGGTGCACGCCCTCTACAAGCCGGTCGAAGCGCGCTTCCGTGATTTCATCGCTATCCCCAAGACCAACGGCTATCAGAGCCTGCACACCGTTCTGTTCAGTCCCTATGGCTCTCATGTGGAGGTGCAGATCCGCACCGAGGACATGGATCTGCTTGCGGAAAGGGGTATCGCCGCGCACTGGCTGTACAAGACGGAGGCGTCCCAGAGCAGCAACAACAACGCCCAGAACCGCGCACGCGCCTGGCTGTCCGAACTGCTGGAATCGCAGCAGGATGCCGGCAGCTCACTGGAGTTCCTGGAGAACGTCAAGGTCGACCTGTTCCCGGACGAGGTTTACCTCTTCTCTCCCAAGGGCCGCATCTTCGCATTGCCCCGTGGTGCCACCGTGCTGGACTTCGCGTACGCAGTGCATACCGATGTCGGCAATCGCGCGGTCGCCTCGCGCATCGACAAGAAGCTGGCGCCGCTGCGTACGCGGCTGACCAGCGGACAGACGGTCGAGGTCATCACCGCACCCTCCGCCACGCCGAACCCGCAGTGGCTGGAGTTCGTCGTGTCCTCGCGCGCACGCACCGCCATCCGCCATCACCTGAAGCGCCTGCAGCACGAAGATGCGGTCGAGCTGGGCCATCGCATGCTCGAAACCGCGCTGGATGGGATCGAGGCCTCGCTTGAGCGCGTGCCTTCCGCTGTGCTCGACCAGTATCTCGGTGAACATCGGCTGAGACGGCTCGAAGATCTGCTCGCCGACATCGCGCTCGGCAACCGCATGCCGCAGCAGGTCGCGCTGGCTCTGACCGAGGGCCGTCGGCCGGGTGAGCGCCGCTCTTCGCCGCGGCTGGAGAAGATCCACATCAGCGGCGCCGGACATGGTCTGCTCAGTTTCGCTGCCTGCTGCCGACCGCTGCCGGGCGACGAGATCATGGGTTATCTGTCGTCCGGCAAGGGCGTCGTGGTCCACCGGATGGAGTGCTCGAACCTGCCGGAGCTGCAGAAGAATCCCGAGCGCTGGGTTCCGGTCGACTGGGACAGCGAGGTCGAGGGTGACTTCCGCGCCGGCCTGCGGGTCGAAGTGCTCAACAAACCTGGCGTGCTGGCACGGGTGGCGGCGGCGATCGCCGAGGCCGAGTCCAACATCGACAACGTCGAGTACCAGGAGCGCGATCTGCGCATGGCGGTGATGCACTTCGCCATCGAAGTGAAGCATCGCAAGCACCTGGCCGACGTGATGCGCCGCGTCCGCAAGCTCGACGTCGTGCTGGGCATCCAGCGCCTCTGAACCGTTTGCCCGAATTCCCGAACCCCAACCCTCGCGACGCAAGGAGCACGCATGCCCCGTCAAGCTATCCACACCGACAAGGCTCCCGCCGCGATCGGCCCCTATTCGCAGGCCGTGCGCTGCGGAAACCTGGTGTTTCTGTCTGGGCAGATTCCGCTCTCGGCCAATACCGGCGAGCTGGTTCTGGGGGACATCGCTTTCCAGACGCGACGCGTGTTCGAGAATCTGAAGGCGGTCTGCGAAGCCGCCGGGGGCTCACTGTCGAACGTCGCCAGAATCGGCATCTACCTCACCGATCTAGGCCATTTCGCCACCGTCAACGCGGTGATGGCCGAGTACTTCGATGCGCCCTATCCGGCCCGCTCGACGATCGGCGTCTCGGCACTGCCGCGTGGCGCTGCGGTCGAGGTCGATGCCGTGATGGTGCTCGACTGAACGTTTCCGGCGCGCCGTTCATCGCATGAACGTTGACGCTGCGCCGCCGGCCGCGGCCCACGCCGGCGAGAGCAGCGTCCGCAGCCTGCCGGGCGTTGGTCCGCAGGTCGCGCAGAAGCTCGCCGCCGCCGGCATCGAGCGCCTGCAGGATCTGTGGTTCTGGCTGCCCCGCAGCTACGAAGACCGCACCCGTGTGGCGCCGATCGCCAGTCTTGCTCCGGGTGAACGGGCGATGGTCGAGGGGCGCGTCGACGCCGTCGAAAAGGGTTTCCGCTTCCGTCCGCAGCTGAAGGTCGCGATCAGCGATGAGAGCGGCGACACTCTGGTGCTGCGCTTCTTCCATTTCCATGCCGGCCAGGTCGCCCAGTTCACCCCTGGCGCGTGGTTTCGCTGCTACGGCGAGGCCCGTCACGCCGGCATGTCGATGGAGATGGTGCATCCCAGCTACAGGCGGATCGCCGATTCCGAGCGCGGCGAAGTCTCCGAGCGGCTGGATCCGGTCTATCCAGCGGTCGAAGGCATTGGACCGGCGCGACTTGCCCAGCTCGTACAGGCTGCGCTTGAGCGCTTGCCGCCCTCGGACCAGTTCGAGCTGCTGCCGGCACCGCTGCGAGCCGAGCTCCAGCTGCCCGATCTTGGCAAGGCACTGCGATTCGTGCACGCGCCGAGCGTCGGCACCGACCTCGCCGCCTTGAGTGACGGTCGTCATCCTGCGCGTCGCCGGCTTGCGCTCGAAGAGCTTCTGGCGCATCACCTGAGCCTGCGCCGACAGCGGGTCGACCTACGTCGCCAGGGTGCGCCGCCGCTCAAGGCGGCGGGCGAGCTCGCGAGCCGCCTGCGCACGCGGCTGCCGTTCGCTTTGACTGCCGCGCAGGAGCGTGTGCTGGCTGAGCTGCTCGTCGATCTGGGCGCGAACGAACCGATGCTCCGCCTGGTGCAGGGCGACGTCGGTTCGGGAAAGACCGTGGTCGCGGCAATGGCTGCCCTGCACGCGGTCGAGGCGGGTGCGCAGGTTGCCCTGATGGCACCGACCGAACTCCTCGCCGAGCAGCATTTCAACAACTTCCGCGGATGGCTTGAACCCCTGGGCGCCGAGGTCGTGTGGCTGGCCGGGAAGGTCAAGGGCCGCGCCCGTGCCGATGCGCTGGCGCGTATCGCCAGCACGGCAGCGGTGGTGGTCGGCACGCATGCGTTGATGCAGGAAGGGGTCGAGTTCGCGCGGCTGGGGCTCGCCATCATCGACGAGCAGCACCGCTTCGGCGTGCATCAGCGGCTGGCCCTGCGCGACAAGGGTCTGGCCGGTGCGCGCGTTCCGCATCAGCTGGTGATGACCGCCACACCGATCCCGCGCACGCTGGCGATGACCGCTTACGCCGATCTCGACGTGTCGGTGATTGACGCGCTGCCACCCGGGCGCACGCCGGTGCAGACGGTGGCGGTCAGCGCCGATCGACGGCCCGAGATCGTCGAGCGTATCCGCGCTTCCTGCGTCGAGGGTCGCCAGGTCTACTGGGTCTGCACCCTGATCGAAGACAGTGACGAGGTGCAGGCACAGGCCGCGCAGACCACCTACGAACAGCTGCACGCGCAGCTGCCGGATGTGCGGGTGGCCCTCGTGCATGGCCGGCTCAAGCCGGCCGAGAAGCAGGCCGTGATGCAGGCCTTCAAGGCCGGGGACATCCAGCTGCTGGTGGCGACCACGGTGATCGAGGTCGGCGTGGACGTGCCGAATGCCAGCCTGATGGTGATTGAAAACGCCGAGCGTCTCGGGCTTGCGCAACTGCACCAGCTGCGCGGCCGGGTCGGCCGTGGCGCGGCGAAATCGAGCTGCGCCCTTCTTTACCAGGCCCCGCTTTCGCGGCTCGCGCGCGAGCGCCTCGACACCCTGCGCCAGACCAACGACGGTTTCGTGATCGCCGAGAAGGACCTCGAGCTGCGCGGGCCTGGCGAACTGCTGGGCACGCGGCAGACCGGCCTAGTCGGTTTCCGCATCGCCGATCTCGGCCGCGACGCCGACCTGCTGCCAGCCGCGCAGCGACTTGCCGACGCGCTGCTGGCGGACAGCCCCGATCGCGCCGATCGCGTCATTGCCCGCTGGATCGGCGCCGCCGTGCGCTACGCGGGGGCGTAGGGTGGGCCCTGGCCCACCATGACCTCGACACTCGCCCCGGTCAGATCTGCGCCTGTCGTCAAGCAAAGCTCAATGCCGCGACCCGATCGCGACGCCAACGACCTCGAACAGCCCACAACGAGACCCAAGTGACCACGAAGCAGAAGCTCCTGATCGACACCGACCCCGGCGTGGACGACGCCTTGGCCCTGCTGATGGCCCTGCGTCACCCGCGCGCCGAGGTGGTCGGCATCACCGTCACCGCCGGCAATGTCGGCATCGCCCACACGACGCGCAATGCATTGACCCTGGTCGAGCGCTGCGGCGTCGACGTGCCGGTCTTCGTCGGCGCGGATCGCCCCCTGGTCTGGCCCGCAGTGGACGCCGCCTACGTGCACGGCAGCGACGGCTTTGGCGATGCCGGCCTGCCCGCGCCCTCGCGGGCGGCCGAGTCCGAGCACGCGGTAAACGCGATCCTGCGTCTTTCGCGTGAGCACGCGGGTGAGCTGACCCTGGTCATGCTGGGGCCGCTGACCAATCTGGCGCTGGCGCTGCGGCTGGATCCGACCCTGCCTGAGCGGATTCCGCGCCTGCTGGTGATGGGGGCGGCCGTCACCGGTCTGGGCAACATCACCGCGAGCGCAGAGTTCAACATCTACTTCGACCCGGAGGCGGCCAAGGTGGTGTTCGATGCCTGGCGCTCCTTCGAGCTGGTCGACTGGGAAGCGACCCTCAGCCATGCCCTGCCGGATGCGGAGTTCGGTCGCTGGCTCGCCGAAGGCGGCGAGCTTGCCCGGTTCTATGGGGCCATCTCAGCGCAGACGCGTGCCTTCATCCGCGCCCACCACGCCGACACCTTCCACAGCGCGGACGCGCTGGCCATGGCGGTCGTGCTTGAGTCGGACATCGCCAGCAAGATCCGCTTTCATCGAGTCGAGGTCGAAGTGAGCCAAGGTCTGTACCGGGGTGCGACGCGCGTCGACTGGGACAGTCGCGATCCGCGCGGGCCCAACGCCGCCATCGTCGGGTGCGTCGATGTTCGGCGCCTGCATGTGCTGCTAAGGCTGGCGATCGGCCTGGAGACGCCGTCTCAGGGCGACGGCGCCGGCGTCTGACCGGGCTCTGCGGGGGGGGCTGGCGGGCGCGATCGCCGCCGGCAGATCGCGCACGTGCAGATCCATCTGCTGGAAGGCGATCTCGATGCCTTCTTCGCTGAGCAACGTGGCAACTCGGCCATGGAGGTCGCTCTGCGCAAGCAGGCGCAGCTCGATCGAGGGCACGAACACCCGCAGTTCGAAGTCCAGCGAGCTGGCGCCGAAGGCGAGCAGCCACGTGCGGGCCGGTGGATCGCGGGTGATGTGAGGGCACTCAGCCGCAGCTCGCAGCAGCAACGCGTGTACCTTCTGGACATCGCTGCCATAAGCCACGCCGACCTTGATGATCAGGCGGGTTGTCGAATCGCTCAGCGTCCAGTTGGTCAGGCGGTCGGTGATGAAGGCCTTGTTCGGGATCACGACTTCCTTGTTGTCGAAGTCGAGAATCGTGGTCGCACGCGTGCGGATGCGGGTCACCCGGCCGGTGAATTCGCCGATGGTAATGATGTCGCCAACCCGGAACGGCCGTTCGAACAGCAGGATCAAGCCTGACACGAAGTTGGCAAAGATCTCCTGCAGGCCGAACCCCAGGCCGACGGTCAGCGCCGCCGCCATCCACTGCAGCTGCGACCAGCGCATGCCGAGGAAGGACAAACCCAGCAGCACACCCAGGATCACGATCGCGTAGCGCGCCAGCGTCGAGATCGCGTATCGCGTGGGGGCGTCGAGGCTGACCCGGTTGAGCAGGCCGATTTCCAGCAGGCCCGGCAGATTGCGCGCGGCGATCACCGTGAGCAACAGCGCGGCAGCGCCTATCAGCGCCGCCTGCAGCGACACGTACGCGACGATTGCGCTGCCATCCGCGGCTTTGTCGGAGAAGCTCCACAGGGCAATCTCATCGAGGCGCTGCAGGGCGGGCAGGATCTCGGCCCAGACCCAGAACAGCAGGAGCACGAGCGCCGTGGCGCTGAGCGCGCGCACCAGCCTCTGGGTCTGCGCACCGATGCTCTGGATATCGAGTTGCTCGACCTCGGCCTCCAGCGGCAATTCGCCATCGTTGCAGTCCGCGGCATCCGCCTTTGCGGCTTCACGACGGTCCGCAGCGCGCTGCAGTGCGAGACGACGCTCGCCGAGCAGGAACCAGCGACTGATGAGGCCATGCAGCAGCGAAACGCCGAGCAGCACGCCGCCGGTTTGCCAGAGACAGCGCACCAGCACGCCTGCGGTGAAAACATAGCCCTTGAGCGTCAGCCCCAGGATCAGCAGCAGAAGGGCGGCAAGAACGAAGCGCAGTGCCTGCCGAAGACGTACCGGTTCGACGACTCCGCCACGCGGGCTCCAAACCCGGCCGGGCGCCAGCAGCCACCAGAACAGTCCGCCACCCGCGAGCGCAAACAGCATCAGCAGGGAGCGACCGGCCGTATCGATGGCGAGGTCCTGGCCGCGGACGAGTGCAAGCAGACTCAGGAACTGCACCGGCAGCAGGAACCAGGCCGCACGAGGCACTGCCTTTGCTAGGCTTTCGCGGCGCGCGCGCGTCCAGCGGAAGTGTGCGTGCGCAAGCCCGCGGTCGATGACGATCCAGCGCAGGAAAGTGAACAGGGCGATGCTGCCCGCCAGTGAGGCAAGCGCGACGCCGATCGAGTGCGTGTAGCGGCCCGGCTCGCCGGACATCTGCAGCAGGCGCCCGCACAGCCAGGCGAGCGTCGCCCACGGCAGGGCGGCGGCGATTGTCCAGGCCAACGACCGCCAGGTGCGTGCATAGCCGTCCTCGTGGATGCGCCGCAGCGGCGGCGCCAGTTCCGGTATCCGCCGCCGCGCGCGCCTTTGAAGTTCGAACAGCGCGAGCACCAGTAGAGTGCCGAGCACACCGGTGAGCGGGCGCTCCCACAGCGTGGTAGCCACCAAGCTTGCGCTGTGCGCCAGCCGCGAGGGGCTGATCAGGTCAGACCAGCCTTCCTCCTGCTGATTCAGCCAGTCGGCGCCGACCGCGCGATGGCTTGGAATCCAGAACAGCTGGCGGTCCAGCAGGGCCTTGAGCTGAAGGCTGAGTTCGAGCTGTCCTTCCAGCGTGACCTCGGCCTGCTCGATGCGCTCGATCAGGCGTCGCAGGGTGATGTCGACGCGACGCAGAAGGTCGGTCCGTGAAGCCACCAGCGCGTCGACGCTCGCTTGCAGTTCGGCCGGGTCAGGACTCGGGCCGCTCATGTCCTCCTCGGCCGAGTTCGCAAGCAGGCGCTCGCCAAGGCCATCGAGCTGGGGCTGTGCGTCCGCCACGTCCAGCAGGCGCAGTCGGAACTGCACGGCTTCATCGCGCAACAGCTCGATGCGCCGGCGTAGAGTCTCGGGCTGCGGCAGTCTTTGGCGCTCTCGCAGCAACACGGCGCCAACCGCTTCGCCGCCTGCACCGAGCGCGAGTCTTGATTCGGTGTCGCGCAGCGCTCGCTGAAGCCGATCGCGTTCGTCGGTGAGAGCGGCCGCTTCGACGCGGAGCGATGTGAGTTGACGATTGGCTTCCGCGTAGCTGATGCCAAGCGCCACATTGGCCGCGGCAGCCTCGATGAGCGCCTTCGGCGCCTGGCTCAGCGCTCGCTTCTGGGCGGTGAGTGCCTCATTCAGTCCAGCCAGTTCGGCTTCGCCGCGCTCACCCAGTTTCGATTGCAGCAGCGACTCCAGAGGCTCCAGTGAAGCTAGCTGCTGACGCAGCAGGCGTTGCTGCAGCTCCAGCGGGGCGCGGCGCGTGGCTGTCGTATCCGCACGCGCCTGAGCGAGCTGCAGTTCGGCTTCGCGGAGGCTGCGCTCGGCTTCCAGCCGGGTGCGCTGGATGCGCGCCTGCAGGCTGCCGTCGCTGTTCTGCCCAGCCGCCTTCTGGGCGAGGCCGGCAATGCTCTCCTGCAGGCGAACCAATGAGCCACCGGCGCCCGAGTCGCCGGCGGAAAGGCTTGCAGAGACGGTCTGCAATTCACGCCGGAGCGGGTCGAGGCGCTCCCTCAGCGTTTGCAGCTCCTCTTCCAGAGTTTCGAGGTCCTCGATGTCCTCGACGCGCTGGCGCGCGCTCTTGAGCTCTGCGCTGTCATCCCGGGCAAGCTCTCGTTCGATGCGACGCGCGTCCACGGGAGCGTCCGCGGCAGCCTGCAAGACGACTTCGGTTTCAGCGCGTCTTCGCGAAGCGTCCGCCAAATCGGCTTGGGCGGCGTCCAGCACGGCCGTGAGACGAGTGCGCTCCGCCTCGTCAAGCTGTGTGGCTTCTTGCAACTGGGCTCGCAGCGCCGAGACATCCTCGGCCCATGCGGACGGCGTCAGAGCCGCTAGAGCCAGCGCAAGAAACATGACCAGCGCACAGGCGGATCGAAGCATGTCGGGGCGGCGGAACGGCATGGGGGCTGCGACTTGCGGGTGGCAAACCACCACGTTATCATGCCGCTCTTGTCTCGCCGAATCCGGGCCGATCCATGAAAGCCGACATCCACCCGAAGTACCATCCGGTCGTGTTCCAGGACGTGTCCTGCGACTTCTCTTTCCTCACGCGCTCCACGCTCACCAGCAAGGAGACGGTCAAGTGGGAAGACGGCAAGGAATATCCGCTGATCAAGGTGGAAATCTCCGCTGAGTCCCACCCGTTCTACACGGGCAAGCACAAGATCGTGGACACCAGCGGTCGCGTCGACAAGTTCCGTCGTCGCTACGCGCCGAAGTAATCCCCCCACAGGGTTTTCGTCTTCAGGCCTGGCAGCCTCGCGGCTGCCGGGCCTGTTGCCGTTTCTGCTCGATTGGCCCGGCTCCTGCTCGGCTTCACCAAAGTTGGACTGACGGCTGAATGGCTGCGTGGCATACTCGGTGGGTTGTTCGGCAGAACCTGCTTGGTCGCAAGAGCTAGGCTCGCAAGGCGCCCGCACGGAACGCTGCGGCCCAACTCTTGCTTTCGAGCCTGTCGGAAGTGCACGGGATCTGCCAACCGCAGTTCCTGCTGCGGTGCAGGCGTCCGCCAAACGCGGATTGACTTCCACCACCTCCCCTGTAAACACGCATCAAGGAGTTAGCCGTGTCCGAGAGCCAGAGCCTCACGCTCACCGATTCCGCTGCCGGCAAGAGCGCCGAGTTCCCCCTGCTGCGCGGCACGCTTGGCGCGCCCTGCGTGGACATCGGCAAGCTGCCGAAGGAAACGGGTTACTTCACCTACGACCCGGGCTTCGTCGCCACCGCCAGCTGCCGCAGCGCGATCACGTACATTGATGGTGATCAGGGCGTGCTTCTCTACCGAGGCTATCCGATCGAGCAGCTGGCAAAGCACAGCAGCTTCCTCGAAGTGGCCTACCTTCTGATGCAGGGCGAACTGCCCAACGCCGCCGAGTTCAAGACCTTCGAGCATGAAGTCACGCATCACACGATGATGCACGAGGCCCTCAAGAACTTCCTCGGCGGCTTCCGCCACGATGCGCATCCGATGGCCATGCTGTGCGGCATGATCGGCTCGCTGGCGGCCTTCTACCACGACAGCCTCGACATGGAAGATCCGGCCCAGCGCCGTCTGGCCGCGATCCGGCTGATCGCCAAGGTGCCGACAATTGCCGCGGCCTGTTACCGCTACTCGATCGGTTGGCCCAACCGCTATCCGCGCAACAACCTCGAATACGTCAATCGCTTCCTGCACATGATGTTCGAGGTGCCGTCGGGCCCGCTGGAACTGCCGCCCGTGGCCGCCAAGGCCCTCGATCTG
>JBIJCA010000152.1:0-10594 GCA_044344935.1 Aquimonas sp.
TGACCACATCGATCTGGAAAGTGTTCTTGGCGTTGGGCCGCAGCACGAGGTTGCGCAGATCGATGTCGAGTCCATTGCCTTCGACCCTGAAACCTCCGCGCGACTGCAGGCGGCCGCCGGCGAAACCGACGAAGTCGGACGACTTCGCCACCCGGATTTCAAGCCCGGCTGTTTCGCGCAGGGCGATGCGTTCGATGTGGGGTGCATCGCCCACATCCAGCCGACCGCTGGCGGCGCTGACCCTGAACCCGATGTCCTGCATCAGGTCCCGATTCCATCCGAATCGCAGCTCGCCGCCCCAAACGGTCCACTGCTGCGTGGCCTGAGGGGCCGGAGCGTCCTCGATGGCCACGGCAGATGCGGCGATCGGCGCCACCAAGAACGCGGCCAGCACGGCCACATGAAGTTGTCTGAGCATCGTCTCCCCCGAATGCGATTTCAAAGAGGCACACCCTGTCCCTGGCGCGCCCGCGCGGTTGTGATACAGCTCACGTCCCGGAATCCAGGCGTGCGTTCGAACCCCATCAAATCACTGTATGACCCTGGTAGCAGTGCGCATCAGCACCGGCGGCGATTTCCCGTAGGCCGGGTTGGACCACAATCCGTAGAGGTACGCGCCACGACTCAAGCCCTGCGGCCCTATTGCAAACGGCCTGCCGGGCCCACCCTCGCACATGAGGTTCTCGCCCTGGAATCCACGCTCGATGGCCTGGTTGCGAAGGAACTCGATGTACTCCTTGCTCGATACCTGGAAGTGCAGACGTGCGCTGAGGGTCAAGGGACCGCTGGCGGCTGCCAAGGGCACGCTGTACGCCGCGACATCCACGTTGCGCAAGCGACTGGAACCGGGCTGCTCGGGCGGATAGGTCGCGCCAACGGGGGCAATCTCGATGTCATCGCCCCCGGTGAAGCCAAGCGGCGGTATCCGGTTGTCCTTGGCCACGCAGTTGTTGAGCACGAAATGGAAAGAGGCCCTGCCCTGGGCATCGGCGATGCGACACGTACTGCTGGCGGCGTCCCAGATGCCCTGCTTGATTTCATACACACGGGTCTGTGCGTCCCGCTGCAACTCGCCGGTGGCAGGATCCCAGGCTCCGTTGCTGTAGACCAAAGCACCACCCGCATTCCGCACCTGCAGCTCGATCCACATCCGACGCCCTTCTGAATAGCCGGTGGGCAGCTTGTGTCCGGAGAGATTGGTGACTTCGACCTCGATGTTCAGGCTCTGACCATCGCCGCTGCGCGTGCCCCGCACTGCCAGGTTGGCCGTGCGCTCGGTGAGCAGTTCCGTGGACCACTGCACCGCCTGGTCGAAGGCCTCGTCATAACCCAGTGCGGGAAACTCGCCCTTGAGGATCTTGGGGACCCAGGTATTGGCGCCGGAGAAATTGTGGATGGACAGCACGCCGTTGCGGTTGGGGCCGAAGAAACAGCCAAGGAACTGCTGCTCGGGGTCTTCGCTGCGGGCGATCTCCATGTGGCAGTCCTGGCAGGTCTGCTGGCGCTTGACGGAAATGCCAGGCTGGTTCTGCACCGCTGTCGCCTCGATGCCGTCCGCAAACAGGGCAGTCCCGTAGTCGCTCTTCCGCCACTCGCTGTAGGTCCGCTCGATGGGGAAAGGAATGCCCGTATCGACGCCAGCGGAGTTGATCAAGGTGCGCACCGGCACCCCGTTGTTCAGCGGCGAAGTGACGTCGTGGCAGCTGCCGCACATCTCGCTGCTGGACAAATGCGGTGAATGCTTCCACGGATGCGGCGGCGCGTTGCCTGTAGCGCTGTAGTCGTAGGGGCCGCCTCGGCACGGGCCGCCGCCGCCATTGGCGCAGGCTTCGTCGTCGAGCCAGATGTCGCCGCTCTCGAGAAAGTTCGGTTCGCCGTTCGGCCCGTTCGGCTCGACGCGATGGCAATAGTGACAGCCGATACCGGCATAGTCGTTCCCAAAACCCGGCACGTCGTCATGCTTGCCCTGCAGTCGGCAGCCATCGCTACCGTCGACACGGCCGCCTGTCGTGGTCTTGCTGACGCGACCGCCGAACCAACCTTCGGGCACATGGCAGCGCAGGCACCAATCACCGATACCCGGGACGCCGGCACTTTCGCCGTCGGCGTTGGCCACATCCAGCGCAGCCCAGAAAATCGGATCGCGGCCTGCGTTGGCCATCATCGAGCCCTTCCAGCTCGTTGCGGGGTAATGGAACTCGAGGGGCGCTCCCCCGTGGCATCCCATGCAGCTGCCGGAATCTTCAAGGGGGTGCGTCAGCCCCGGCTGCGAACCGCGCGCCGTGAGGTCGGGTAGCTGGGCACCCGCGTACGCCCCGAGCCCCGACAACAACCCCGCCAGCAGGGCCAGGATCCCGCTCCATCGCTTCGTTCCCGCCACATCTTCCCCCACGGAAGCCCGGCGCCTGCGCGGCGCCGGATGTCAATGATCCGTCGAGCGTAGGCCCAGGGCGTCACGAGAGCAAGCGATGGACTGCAACATCCTCGGCACGCCTCAGGCGCGCTTTCGAAAGCCCGGACCACGCAACGCTATTCAACTGTTGTGAGCTCGTTCTGCGGCTCTTCTGCCGTCTCGACCGCCAATTTGCCGTCGCGCACTATCACGTTGACGCGACCGCCGTTCACGAGAGAGCCGAACAGAAGTTCGTCCGCCAACGGCCGCTTGACCTGATCCTGGATGACCCTCGCCATCGGACGCGCGCCCATCTGCGGGTCGAAACCGTTCTGGGCCAACCAGCGGCGCGCCTCCGGCTCGATGCTCAGCGCGACGTGCTTTTCCTGGAGCTGGGTTTCGAGCTCGATGATGAACTTGTCGACCACGCGCAGGATGTGGTCGAAATCCAACCCGCCGAACTGGATGACCGCATCAAGACGATTACGGAACTCCGGTGAGAAGCTCTTGCGAATCACTTCCATTGCGTCGGTGGCGTGATTCTGCTCGACGAAGCCGATGCTCCGGCGGGCCGCCTGGGCGGCACCGGCATTGGTGGTCATCACCAGGATCACGTTGCGGAAGTTGGCCTCGCGTCCGTTGGTGTCGGTGAGCGTTCCGCGGTCCATCACCTGCAGCAGGATGTTGAACACATCCGGGTGGGCCTTCTCTATTTCGTCGAGCAACAGCACGCAGTGCGGCGTCTTGACGATTTTCTCGGTGAGCAGGCCGCCCTGGTCGAAGCCGACGTACCCCGGAGGTGCGCCAATCAGGCGGCTGACGGAATGGGCTTCCATGTACTCGGACATGTCGAAGCGCACCAGTTCGATGCCGAGCTGCATCGCCAGCTGGCGGGTGACTTCGGTTTTGCCGACACCGGTCGGGCCAGCGAACAGGAAGCTGCCGATCGGCTTGTCCGGGTTGGCCAGACCGGAGCGCGCCATCTTGATCGCCGAAGCCAGGGTGTCGATGGCCTCGTCCTGACCGAACACCACCATCTTGAGGTTACGGTCGAGATTGCGAAGCACATCGCGGTCCGACGCCGACACCTGCTTGGCCGGAATTCGCGCCATCCGGGCGACGATGTATTCGATCTCGGCGACATCGATCACGGCCTTGCGCTGGTCTTCGGGTAGCAGACGCTGGCGCGCACCGGCCTCGTCGATGACATCGATGGCCTTGTCCGGCAGCAGGCGATCGCCGATGTGCTTGACCGAAAGATCCACGGCCGCCTGCAGGGCATCGCCCAGATACTCGACCCGGTGATGTTCCTCGAACTTGCTCTTGAGCCCGTTGAGGATGGCGACAGCGTCCGCGACCGAGGGCTCAACGATGTCGATCTTCTGGAAGCGGCGCGCCAGCGCACGATCCTTCTCGAACACCCCGCGGTATTCCTGGAAGGTGGTCGAGCCGATGCAGCGCAGCTCGCCCGAGGCCAGCACCGGCTTGATCAGATTGCTGGCGTCCATCGTGCCGCCCGAGGCGGAGCCGGCGCCAATGATGGTGTGGATCTCGTCGATGAAGAGGATCGCGCCCGGCTCCTTCTTGAGCTGCGCCAGCACTGCCTTCAGACGCTTCTCGAAGTCACCGCGGTACTTGGTGCCGGCCACCAGCGCGCCCAGATCCAGCGCGTAGATTGTCGCGTCGGCCAGCACTTCGGGCACCTCGGCGTCGACGATGCGCTTGGCCAGACCCTCGGCCAGCGCAGTCTTGCCGACGCCGGCTTCGCCGACCAGGAGCGGATTGTTCTTGCGCCGGCGGCACAGCACCTGGATGACTCGCTCGATCTCCTCGGCCCGTCCGATCAGAGGATCGATCTTGCCGAGTTTCGCCTGTTCGTTCAGGTTGGACGCGAATTCGGCCAGCGGATTGGACTTCGCCTCCTCGCCCTCGCCTTCTTTCTGAGCTTCCGGCTCCGCGGGCTTGACCTGCTCGCTGCTCAGCTTTGCCACGCCGTGACTGATGTAATTGACGACATCCAGCCGACTGATTTCCTGCTGACCGAGGAAATAGACGGCATGGCTGTCCTTTTCGCCGAAGATCGCGACCAGCACGTTGGCGCCGGTAACTTCCTTTCGGCCCGACGACTGCACGTGGTAGACCGCTCGCTGCAGCACGCGCTGGAAGCCCAGCGTCGGCTGCGTGTCGCGGGTGTCTTCGGCAGCCAGCACGGGTACCGTCTCGCTGATGATGTTTCGTAGCTCCTGGCCGAGCCGTGTCAGGTCGGCGCCGCAGGCGCGCAACACCGCCACCGCGGACGGATTTTCCAGCAGCGACAGCAGCAGGTGCTCGACCGTCATGAACTCATGGCGCGCCTCGCGGGCCTGCTTGTAGCACTGGCCGATGCTGAACTCGAGATCTTTGCTGAACATGCCGGGGCTCCTTGCGCCTGACGGGTACCGCTGATGCCACGTTCCGAAAATGCCTGCATCGGCATCCCCGCTCTTCTACGTCTAAGCCTTTTCCATGCTGCACAGCAGAGGATGCTGGTGGGAGCGGGCAAACTCGTTGACCTGCTGCACCTTCGTCTCCGCCACTTCCCGTGTATACACCCCACAGACGCCCTTGCCACGTGTATGCACATGGAGCATCACCTGGGTGGCGCGCTCGATGTTCAGGCCGAAGAACACCTGCAAGACCTCGACCACGAAATCCATCGGCGTGTAGTCGTCGTTCATCAGCACCACCTGGTACAGCGGCGGCCGCGTGACTTCCGGGCGGGCTTCCTCGACGGCAAGGCCGCGCTGCTGGGCCTCGTCGGGCGCACCATCGGGGTCTCCCGCCATGCGGGCAGACTGCGCCCGAAGCGGGCGGGGAGCACTGTGGCGGAAGTCAGGTGTTTCGGTCATGGCGAGGTATGTGGATGCGCGATCGCGACTTGCAAGAGCTGACCCGTCGCGGATGCCGCAGCGTGGAGCCGTGTGCCAGTGTGTGGGCGGCCCCGTCAAACGGGTCTGAAATCCGGCAAGGCCGTTCCTGCGGCGTGTTGTAAAGTTCCGCCTCTTTGCCCAGCGGCGTGGTCTCGTGCCCAAGAGCGACATCCAGTTCAACCCGGACATCACCGTGGCCTGCGTCATCGTACGCGAGGGCCGCTTCCTGCTGGTGGAGGAATTGGTCCGTGGCCGGCTGGTGCTGAACCAGCCGGCGGGGCATCTGGAGCCCGGGGAGAGCCTGATCGATGCGGCGACCCGCGAAGCGGTCGAGGAAACCGGCTGGCGCGTGCGTCCAAGCTGCTTCATCGGCAGCTACCTGTGGCGCGCCGAGACCGGCAAGACCTACATCCGTTTCGCGTTCGGCGCGGAGCCGCTGGACCACGACCCCGCACGGCCGCTGGACCAGGGCATCACCCAGTGTCTATGGCTCACGCCAGCGCAGCTGCAGGCCGAATCCGCGCGGCTTCGCAGCCCGCTGGTACTGGCTGCGGCCCATGACTATCTCGCCGGGCAGCGCGCACCGCTGCATCTGGTCCGTCATCTTCCCGGCTGAAACCGGCATGCAGGCAGGTACGGTCATCGTAGGCATGTCCGGTGGCGTCGACTCCTCGGTCGCGGCCCTGCTGCTGCAGCGCGCCGACGTTCCCATCGAGGGCCTGTTCATGCAGAACTGGGAGGAAGACTCGCGCGAGAGCGGCTGCCGCGCCGAGGAGGACCGCAAGGACGCCATTGCCGTGTGTGGACGGCTGGGCATCCGCTGCCACACCCGCAATTTTGCCGCCGAGTACTGGGACGGGGTGTTCGCACACTTCGTCGCCGAATACCGCGCAGGCCGTACGCCCAACCCGGACATCCTGTGCAACCGCGAGATCAAGTTCCGAACCTTCCTGGACCATGCGCGCGCGCTGGGCGCCGAGCGCATCGCAACCGGCCACTACGCCAGGGTGCGCCGCGAAAACGGCCACTGGCAGCTGCTGCGCGGTCTCGATGTCGGCAAGGACCAGAGCTACTTCCTCTACACCCTTGGCCAGGAGGCGCTGGCTGCCACGCTGTTTCCGGTCGGCGAGCTGCCCAAGCCGGAAGTGCGCCGGATCGCAGCCGAGGCCGAGCTGCCGACCCATGCGAAGAAAGACTCGACCGGCATCTGCTTCATCGGCGAGCGCGACTTCCGCGAGTTCCTGGGGCGCTATCTGCCGACGCGCACGGGTGAGATCGTCGATCCCGACGGCGTCGTACTCGGCGAGCACGGCGGCGCCTTTTTCTACACCCTGGGCCAGCGCGAAGGTCTGAACCTGGGCGGCGTACGCGGTCGCCCGCAGGCGCCGTGGTTCGTCGTCGGCAAGGACATCGCGCGCAACCGCCTGATCGTCGACCAGGGGCACGACAGCGCCTACCTGATGAGCCAGCGCCTGCGCACCGCCCTGCCCGACTTCGTTGAGGGTGCCCCCCCCGGCACGCGCTTCGATTGCACCGCAAAAACACGCTACCGCCAGGCCGATGAGGTCTGCCGCGTCGACGTCCGCGATGACGGCAGCCTGCAGGTCCGCTTCGAGCGCCCGCAGCGGGCCGTCACTCCCGGACAATCCATTGTTTTCTATTCTCGCGAGGTCTGTCTGGGCGGAGCGGTGATCGAAGCCACTGATGCCCCGCTCGAAGCCCACGCCCTGGAGGTTCAATGAAAGACCGCGTGCTCGCACTTGCCGGCCTGCTGCAGGCGATCACGGCCGTGCGCCAGATCGCCCACGAAGGCCGCGCCGACGCCGCGCTGGTTCAGCCCTGCATCGACAGCGTCTTTCGCCTGGATGCGGAGAACGTCGAGGCCGTCTACGGCAGCGCGAACCTGCTCAAGCCCGGCCTGGAATGCCTGCTGCGGCAAATCGGCGGCCAAGGCCGTGACCTCAGCATTTCGCGCATGGCCGCGAGCGTGCTGCAGCTCGAGCGCCAACTGTTCAAGCAGCCGCGCATGCTGGAAGCGCTGCGTCTGGGCATCGAGTCGACCGAACGCCAGCGCGAACACTTCGGCGACGACCACACCCGCGTCAGCCAGCGCCTGGCGGACCTGTATGCCGACACCCTCAGCCAGATCAAGCCACGGGTGATGGTGCAGGGCAATCCACTGCAGCTCTCGCAGTCGGCCGTGGTCGCGCAGATCCGCGCGGCCCTGCTCGCCGCCGTACGCTCGGCCGTGCTGTGGCGCCAGCTCGGCGGCAGCTACTGGGATTTCCTCCTGCGCCGCGGGGTGATGACTCGGATCGCTCGTGAGCTGATCGAGAGCGGCTGAGGCTGCGACTGCCGCTGCGGGCGAAGGCGCCAAGCGCCGGCGCGCTCAGAAACCCCAGCGCAGCTTGGCGAGGATCTGGTTTGCGGTCCGGTTGCCGCGGCTGCGATCGAAAAGCGACCCCAGACCCAGGGCCTCTTCGTCCTCGCCGAAGAACTCACCGCCGCGGCTGAGTACGAGGTAGAGCTCGCGCTGTGGACCGAACTCGTAGCGATAGCGGATCTGCGCGGCCAGGGTGCCGAGGCTGAAATCGGATGGTGCGGCAGCAGCGGTGATCGCCCCATCCTCGACCGTGAAACCGGTCAGCGCCTGAGCGCTCAGGCCGACGTACTGCGCGCGCAGACGCAGCTCATGGCCCGCCGCGGGGAACCACTCCAGGGTCCAGTCGAACTCCGCCTGGCGGCGCGCATAGCGGCCGAGGCGGTTGTCTCCGTCCCAGATCAGCCAGTCGCTGCTGTCGGTGACGTACAGCCCCAGACTGGTGCTGAAGCGATCGCCGAGAAACCAGGTCGGCGTGAACTCGAGGAACCGCGTCCAGCCGGACAGCCCTTCCTGCTCGAACCCGAGATCCGCCTCGAAGCGCCACCCGCCCAGACGCGGGCTCACGTAGAAAACGCCAGTCAGATGCCGCGCAGGCAGATGCACGCTGCCGTTTCCGCGCAGCACACGATCGTCGGTGAAGGGGGCGGCGAGCAGGGCATAGGCACTGAGCTCCGCCGCGCTGCGCAAGGACCAGGTATGCGAAAGCTCCAGCCCGGCGTGGATCCGCTCGCCGGCGCCGTTGCGCCGCCACAGCAGCTCGGTATCCCAGGCCGAGTCGCGCACGCGCGAGGCCTCCGGCCAGACCGGGCGATACCAGGTGTACTCGGCGCGCAGCTCGGTCATGTCCGCGCGCTGCAGGAAGCCCAGATCGTTCAGCTGCAGATCGCGGCCGTAGCGGCTGAACTCGTACTCCTGCCGGAAACGCGGGCTGACAGCGTGGTCCATGCGCAGCCACAGCAGGCGGCCGTCGCGATCGCCCTGCGCGCTCTCCTCGGCCTGGCTCTCACCGGCCGCACCGCGCAACTGCAGGCCCTCGAAAGGCCGCCAGAGTGCGTCGACCACGCCGACACGCGCTTCGCGCTGCAGGCTGGGGCGAAGGGTTTCGGTCAGGGTCGCGCCGTACTCACCACTGCCGCTGCGCCAACGGCCGCGCAGCACGCGGAAATCGCGACCGCGCGCATCGACCGGATCGGACTCGCTGGCCAGCAGGGTGCCGACATCGAAGGCACCGAAGGCACCGGTGTACTTGACCGCACCTTCAACATCGCTGATGCCTTCGGGACCGGCATCCGGGCGCGCGCCGATCCTGCGCGTATTGACCAGCAGGGCGCCGCCGCCCAGGGGCACATCGAACAGCGCCTGATTTTCGGTAAAGAACGGCCGCTTCTCGCTCAGGAAGACCTCGAGCGCACTGAAGTCCACCACCAGCGCGTCACTCTCGACCTGGCCGAAATCGGGTGCCAACGCGGCGTTCAACCGATGCGGTCCGCTTGCGAGATAGAAGTCCGCGCCAACCCGCGTATCGGTGGTGCGCAGCAGGCGATCGTTCGCAACCGCGACGTAGGGGACCACGTCCAGCCGCAGCGGGCTGTAGGCGTCGATTTCGAGCCGCGCCATGTCGGCGACGAAGGTCGGGTTCTCGAAGTTGTAGTGCGGATGCGAGAAGCGCAGACCGCTATGCTCGATCACGCGCGACAGGTAGACGCCGATCCGGCTACGGCCGTCCTCGATGCGCCCAAGCGGCGCAATGCCCCAGGGCAGGCGGACCTCGACGCTCCAGCCGTCGGCGGTTTCAGCCACCGCCTGCTGCCAGACGCCGTCCCAGTCGTACTTGTAGCCGTTCTGGCCGGTGATTATGGCGTCCTGGATGCCGCCGCTGAGGCTGACCGTGAACTCGTAAGCGGTGCTGCCCTCGCCCTCGAAGTCGATCATCAGGTTCACCCGATCGGCCCGCGCCTGCGCATCGCGGCGGGTCGGGTGGCGGGTGCGCGGGATCGCGGGTGGCTGCTCGGCGCGCACGCCGAGGTACAGGCCGTCCGGGCGTGACAGCACGCGCACCTCGGTGCGTACCGCCGGCGCCGCAAGCGTCAGAGGTTGCACGGTGCGGAAGTCGTCGATCCGCAGCGCCGTGGCCCAGGCGGGCTCGTCGAGTCGACCATCGAGCTCGATGCCCTCTGCGGCTCCCGCTGTGGACGAGGCAAACGCCAGCAGGAACAAGGGAGCATGCATTCGAGTCTTGAACAGGCACATGGCGGGGCAACGGGCGGGGCGCGCAAGCATACGTGAGCAGTTCCCCGTAACGACCGGCCGAAGGTCACCCGGTGCGCCCGCGAAACGACCGTTGCATCCTCGGGGGTTCGCAGCGCCAGGCGCCATCGGCGGGCACTTCGCCGAAAGGGTTCCGAGGCGGACTCGGACCATGCCGAGACCCGTCAATGACAGGTGCCCTCACGGGCGAGCCGCAGGAGCGCCGACGCGCAGGTGGACGGGCACCTTGCGCAGCAGCAACTCGATCAAGGCCGGCTGCATGAAGTCGAAGTCGTCGGGAATTCCCAGACAGACGACGCGCGCCCGCTTGAGGTGGGCTTTGAACCGCTGCGCGAGTCGGCGCCGGTGGACCGGTTCCATGACAAACACGATGTCGGCCCATTCCAGCAGCTCGGGCGAGACCGGCACCTCCGCATCGTTGCCCAGACCCGCTGAAGCGGTCTCGACGCCCGGCCAGTCGGCGAAGACCTGCTCTGCCGTGGGGCTGCGCAGGCGGTTCTGGGTGCAGACGAACAGCAGGTTCAAGGAAGCCGCGCCCAGGCAGCGGTCAGCGACAGCTGCTGGGCAGCACCGCGCTCGGCACATCGGTGCGATTCTCGCCGGATGCGCTCATCCCGGGCACGGGCGTGTCGTAGCCGCACA
>JBIJCA010000153.1:0-10561 GCA_044344935.1 Aquimonas sp.
TCCTTGTATCCGATCAGGACATCGTCGGGACTGAGGGCGCGCGAGCTGTCACAGATGCGCTGGCGGTTCTCGCCGATCCGCGAACTGGTGCAGATCCGGGTGATCCCCTGCGGGTTGCGGCTCTTGCGGAACAGCGCCTCGATCGACTGATCCCAGCTGCAGTTGGCAGCCAGGGTGGCGCAGCTGCCGGTGAAGCCGGACTGCTCGCTGCCGTTGCCTCCGTCGAGCCGCTTCAGGGTCACTCGATCGCGCTTGGACAGCACGTTGAGGAGGAGGAAAGGGTCTCCTGCCCGGCTGAAGTCGGCGCTGCCCTTGAACACCAGCCGACGATTCAGCGGCTCGTAGCGCAAGCGGCTGCCGATCGACACCGGCAGTTTGAGGGCACCGTCGCTCGATCCGACGATGGCTTCACTGCCGTCGGTCTGGAATTCCTTGGCTACTGCCGCGGGAATCTGCGGCAGGATCACGAAGCGCGGGTTCAGGGGATCGATCAACTGGGCGAGCGTATCGCTGGGCAGCGGGTTTGTACGCGTCGCCTGGATATCGTCGTAGACGACTTCCACTGCCGCCTGATTCAGCACGTCGGGCAGGCCGCGCTTCGGGGTGAGCAGGGTCTCGCCGCTGATCAGCAGGGGCACCTGTTCCGGCCAGGCGATGTCGTAGTCAACCTGCAGGGGCTCGACCGGCGAACTGCTGCCGCCCTCGGCGACCGGCAGCCGCGCGAGCCAGGGCACGCAGATGCCGGTGGTGATGTCGTTGACGTCGTTGTTGTTGAGGTCGGTGAAGAACCCGGCCTGCGCGGGGTAGAAGTAGCGAACGCTTCCGCTGCCGGCCGACTTCGCCCACAGCTGGTTCTTGTAGTCCTGGAAGAACGGCGGCGGCGGCTGTTCGCCCACGGCCTGACCGACCACGAAAGTCTGCGCGCAGCCGGGCAGCAGGCGCACCGGATAGGGCGGTGACACCGTGGTGCCGGCAGTGCCGGCAAAGCGGAACTGGTTGAATCCCGCCCCTGTGGCCTGCACGCGGAACACCCTGAACCGCCACAGGCCGGTGCCGGAACTGAAGTACTTGACCAGCACGTAGGGGTCGGAGGCCGCCGTGATGTCGCCGGCGAGCGCACTGCCGAAATCCGAGCGCAGCGCGAACACAGCCTCGAAGCCGGTGCCCGTCTGCGAGGGCGCGGTAAACGCGTGCTCGTCGTTGGGGTTGTAGCCGGGCTGGTTGAAGTCGTTCTGGATATAGATCCGCGCCGACGGGAACAGCTGCGGGTGCAGCGGCGCCTGTCCGAGGTTCTCGCCGCCCTGCTGGCTCGCGATCACGATACGGTCGGGATCGAAGGGCCAATAGGGCTGGTAGCGCACGGCCTTTTCGGGCCAGTAGACACCGCGCGATTTCGCGTGGTACCAGGCGACCGCCAGCTCGCGGCCCTGATCCTGCCCGCGACCAACGGCATAGCGGTTGACGGGGATGATCGAGCCGGTGCGCGCAGCGCGGTTGTAGGCGGCGTCCTGCCCCACGCCGTCGTAGAAGGCGAGCTCGTTGATCACGAAACCGGTGGTGCCGGGCTCGTTGTGATAGCTGTCGACCAATGCCTCACCGATCTGGGCGGGCACGTTATCGCTGAACAGCGGCACCGTCGAGTACGGCTGCGAGCGCACGATCTCGACTTCCACCGGGAACTGCAGCGGATCGATGCTCGGGCCGTTGACGTAGATCAGGGTCGCGAAGCCGCTGCGGGCAGCATTGAACTGCCCGGCCGAGTAGGTCGCCGCGCTGGACCCCGCACTGGGACTGACCAGCTCAAGCACCTTGTAGTCGCCGGCTGCGGGTTCGGCCTGCACCGGCGCACCGACCACGTGATCCTGTACGCAACCCACACCCACGGTCTGCGTGCACGACTCGGTGGGCCATCCGATCACACCGAGGCTGCTGATGCGCTGGGTGGAGGTGAGGTCATCGCCCTGCACGCGCCAGCGGACCTCGATGCGGCCAAAAGGCTGCAGCGGAATCAGTCGTGCCACGCGGCCGGAGCCTGGAGCGCCGGGCGGTGCCCAATAGAAGATTTTGCTGGCGATCGCATCGAATGCTTCGCCATCCACTGCGAATTCGGGTCGGAAAGTGACATCGTCGACCTTGGCATTCGGCGGCGGCACCAGGGCTTGCCCGGCGAGCCAGCGTTCTTCCTCGAAGAAGCGTCCGTCGTCGCCGAGGTTCAACAGGAAACCGTCGCGCGCCTGCGCGATCAGCTGATCCTGCGGGCCGAATCGGGCGATGCCCTCAAAGCTTCCGCCGACATAGAGACTGCCGCCGCCGCTGTTGCTGATGACCCGACCGCGGTCCGCACCACCGCCACCGGCAAAGGACGGCAGTCGCGTTTGCGGATCATTGCGATTGCCGCCAGTCACCCACTGCCAGCCGCCGTTGCCGTCGACAGCGCCGACGAACACGTCGCTGGAGGCCCCCTGCGAATCCAGACTGCCGCGGCCTTGGGGGTCGGCGAAGAACGCGGTTGGCCCGGTGAAGGTGCCGGTGAAATACACCCTGCCCTGCGGGTCGACAGTAATGCCGCCGCCAACCGCACCATTAACGAAACGGGCCCAGAGGCAGTTGGCGCTCAAGCCGCCAATGTCGAGGCTGGCGACGAAGGCGCCAACCCCATTGGGCGGCGCGCACTGGGTCGGCGCACCGCTGCCGGCATAGCCGCCGGTGAGCAGCAGGCGACGGCGGCTGCGATCGATGGCGATGCCCGACGGCACCAGACCGGCGGGCAACTGTTGGGCGGAACCCAGGGTCGGAGAATCGCCGATGACATTGCTGACCGGCAACACAAACGCCACCCGCGGCCGCGCGCGGATCTGTACGTTGTCGATGTGCCACCAGTCAAAGTAGCGGTCCACGCCAGCACTGCCGGAGCCACGCGGCATGTCGAAGCGCAGCCGGAAGCCAGCGTGCAGCGCGCGTGGGTCGGTCACGGTGAGCGATAGCGCCTCGGGGCCAGTGAAACTGCTGTTTCTCTGGAGGACTGTGCGCCACTGGCCATCGACGCCGAGATACTGGACAAAGATGTCCTCGCCACCATCCGGCTGCTCTGTGAGCCGTGTGGACAGGCGATCGTCGCTGGAGAAGCCGCGAAACAGGTCCAAGGAGACCTCGATCGCATCCGAAGCTGTCGTGTCGAACACCGGGCTGACGACATTGACGCCGCCGGCGCGCAGCACAAGGGTGTTGGTGCCGTTGAAGAACGGGGTGAAAGGCAATCCGTCAAGCGAGCCGCTGGTTCGGCTGACTGTCCCTCTTGCCGCGTCGGAGGGCGTCCAGCCTTGCAGTGATCCATCATTGAAACTGCTTGAAATGAGCGTGGTCACCGCAGCGCCAGCTCCCTGACCGATGACGAACAAGCGGTTGTCGGCATCGGACAGCATGTGGGTGGCGCGATCGCTGCCAGAGGCGGCACCGCCGCGGTTGCGCACCCACAGCCAATCACCGTTGGTGCTGAGTCGCGCCACGAACAGATCGGAGCTTCCCTCCGGACAGTTGGGCGCATTCGGCGCGTTCAGCGTCGTGCTGCCGAATGCGGCGCTGCAGACGTAGCGACCCGTGATCGCCACCGACTCGGTGACCGGCGGAATCCGGGTATTGTCGCCGGGCAACGTCGCCGCGCCGCTGGCCTCGTCATTGCCGCCGCCTCCCATCTGCCGCGCCCAGCGCCAGCTGCCGTCGAAGTCCAGCTTGGCGACGTAGCCGTCGCGGTCGGTAGCGCCGGGGGTGCCGAGATCGCTGCCGCCGAAACGGGCAGTACCGAAGAAGCCGCCGACGATGAACACGTTGTTGGCGGCATCGAGGCTGATGGCCCGCACCGTATCGACCGAAGGACCACCGGCACGACGCACCCAGACCACCTGCCCGCCCGGGCGGACGCGCGCGATGAAGATGTCCTCCAGTCCTTCCGACGCCAGTGACGCGCCGCCGTACTCCAGCAGGCCCGAGTACTGGCCGGCGACGAGGGTGTCGCCGTTGCTGGCATTGGCAATCGCCGTGACCTCGGCGTCGCCGGTGGCCGGGATGCCCATCGGCCACTGTGCCCAGGCGGGCAAGGCCAAGATCATGAGGCTCGCCGCCAGCAGGCAGGCGCCAAGGGATCCACGGCGTCGGCTGCGTGGGCGGGCTGCGCTCATGTCGACTCCCCCTGCCTGCGGTTCGCTGCGAACTGGCTCGATACGGACGTTCATGTCAGTACTCATTGGTTCAACACCGTCACGGCGGACGCCCGTCGAAGCCGGAACTGGCCGGAAAGGAAGATCGGGTTCTTGTGCAGGCCGGTGATCGATTCGGTGAAGTTGCCGCCGACCAGCGTGTCGCCCCAGCCCGGCGGATTCAGGCCCTCCGGATCCTCGGCAACAAACCGGAACCGCAGGTTGCGGACAACCTGATAGGCCTCCTGCGCAGGATTCAGGAACTGCGGATCGAGGTTGTCGTGGTCGGGGTGGTAGCGATGCAGGAACGGGTTGGTCGGCAGATCCGACGCGATCACCAGGGTGCCGCCGATCTCGCCGCCCGGACCGAAGTCGCCATCGAGTTCGATCTCGTTGCCGGCGAAGTCATAGGCCACCGTCGAAAACCGCAGACCCACCGGCTGACCGTCGCGATTGACCGGCCCGGTGTAGAGGCTGATCAGATTCGGATCGGTGATCAACACGTGGCGTCCAGGCTGATCAACCTCGTTGAAGGCCGGGTTGATCGCGCTGGGCCGACTGGTGCCGTCCTGCCACATCTGGATCACGTCCTTCAGCAGTCGCGCGCTGCCCGAGGCATCCACATGGATCAGCACACGCTGTCGGAAGGGCCGCACCACGGGCCGCGGCTCGGTACCGCCGCGCTGGGCCTCGCTGACCGCGCGCACTTCGACGTCTCCGACCCACAGGCCGGCATAGCCAGCCGCCGCGGGTGTGCCAGCCTTGGCGCCGCGGCGCAGGGCGACCGGCTGCACGGTGTTGCCGCCAGCGGCCAACAGCACGCGTTGCCCAAGCTCGTCGGTGATCTCAAGAACTTCGTCCATGCGGTCGGCGCTGAAGGCACTGCGTCGGACACCCAGGGTCACGAACACATCCCTGCCTGCCGGCGCGTCCACCACCAGGGTCTGCTGCAGATCCGGCCAGCCGGTCTCGCCGGTCTCCTCGTCTTCGTTGAGAAACACCAGGGGCATGGCCCCAGCGCCGATCCGTCGCAGCTGGAAGCTGCCCGGGAGCCCGCTGAAGTTGCGCAGGACAAGACGGACCTCGTCCAGCGCTGCCGAGTACTCGAGCGATTCGCCCTGATCCAGCACGACATGCAGGCGACCCTGGTAGCGGGAGCTGCCATCGGTGTAGATCCAGTAGGCTCGGCCGGGTTCGATCTGCGTCGTTGACGGGCTGGCCACCCGCTGCCACTGGCCGCCGGCGGTCAGCGTGTAGACGGGCTGCCCCTGGTGCGCCTCCGAGGCGGCGAAGAAATCGGCAAAGTTCGGGCGGTTGGTCGCAGCCACCGGAAGCCCCGTCAGGGTGAAGGCGTCTGCGGTCCAGCGGGTCGGCCTGAAGCGCGGCGTGCCTCGGATCACCAGACTGCGGGTGCTGCTTCCGTCGAGACGCACCAGATAGGAGGCATTGCCGTCGATCGAGAAGAGATTGGTCAGGAAGGACTCCGGGCGCGGCTCCGGAAACCAGGCGAACCAGCCGTCGACGTTCTCCAGGCCTTCGGCCGGATCGCGGATGAACTGCGCGCCGTCGGGATCGGGCCGGTAGCGCCAGACGCTCGCGACGGGAATCCCCGCGAACACACTGGCGATCTCTTTGTCGGTGGGCTCAAGTTCGATGTGGATGGCGTTCCAGCCCGGACGCAGCTCGATGGTCTGCTCAAGCTCGGCAGCGCGACTGGTGCCAGCCAGCAGCAGCAGCGCGAGCAGGCACAGGCGTGTACAGGAGAGAGACAGGGTCTGGATGCTCATCCGCGGTCACCGGGCAGGGCTGGCGGCTGCAGCGGTTCTGCAGAGGCCGGAGGGGAAAGGGGGTCAATGGCGGCGAGCGCCTCGTCGCGCACGATCGTGCGCATACGGCCGAGCAGGTCCTCGCGGAATTCGTGCTCCATCTCGGCCAGGCGCTGCTGTCGCAGGCCCTGACGGATACCGTCGGCCAGCTCCTCGAAGCTGCGCGTGCGGCCGGCATCAACGTCCACCAGTCTCAGCACGTACACCGCATCGCTGCCGCGAATCGGTGCGCTGAAGTCGCCGGGCGCCGACAGCGCGCGCGCGGTCGAGAGCACCGCCGGGTCCAGGCTGCTGGTCTCTTGCGCTGCGGCCTGATCGGAGATCCAGCCCACCACACCACCGCGCCAGCGGCTGTCCTGATCTTCCGAAAAGCGGTTCGCCAACGCGCCGAAATGCGGCACCGACTCCGGCAGCTGTCGCGCCTCCGCCAGCGCTTCTTCGGCACGGCGTTCGGCGGCCTCCCAATCTACCGCGACGGGCTCGGCCGGTACCGAGAAGCGGATCAACGCCAGCCGCCGCCGTGCCGGCACCGCGTATTCGGCAGCCGCTGAGGCATAGCGGGCACGCACGTCATCCTCGCTGATGCGGATGTCTGCCTGACGCTGGAGGAGACCACGCTGCAGATACTGGTTCGCCAGCATCTGGTCCAGCGCGCGACGCACTTCGGGCTCCCGGTCGATGCCGTCCTCCCGAGCGGCCTGCACGAGCGCCTGCTTCAACACCATGTCGTCCAGCAGGGCACGCTTCTGTTCAAGATCCTGGTACTGGCCCGGCCGGCTGCCACCGCGACGGCGCATTTCCTCGATGAACATGTCAGTGCTGATGTAGTCGCCTTCGACCTGGGCCACCCACTGCGCGGGCGGTTCGACCGGTGCCAACGCAGGGGCGGGTCCACGCACGTACCAGCCGGCGGCTGCGCCCGCGGCAAGCGTGAGAAAGGGCAGCACGAACGCGAACGTGCCGGGACGCGAGGGCGCGTTACTCATGCGAATCTCCAGCGGCAGCGCCTGGGTTGCAGGTGTTGAAGGCCAGTACATCGATGCCCGCAGTGGGCCACCACTCACGCGCGGTGGTGGCGGACGCAAGCCGCTGCGGCGCAGCCTGCCCCGGTTCGAGCAACAGCCCGTCCGCACCGGACCGCAGGACCGCGAAGCGTGACTTCCAGTACTGCCACTCGCCGACCTCCTCGGGACTTCGCAGGCGCAGCCAGCGGCCACTGCTGGCCTGCAGCAGGTCCAGCTGCGCCAGCGTCTGCCCGCGTCCATCGCGCGAGCTGAGCAGCACCCGCTGGCGCGCCTCACTGAAGACACCCGACAGCAGCGGCGACGCTGCGTCGATCCGCAGGCCGCTGCAGGCGGTGCTCAGCGAGAACATCGACGCGGCGGACGGATCCGGCGAGACAGTGCTTTCGAAGCCGTCACGGAACACGATGAACTGGATGACGTCCTCGTCGACGGCGGTGTTGTTGATGGTGTTGATGTCGGTCGCAGGTGCCGCTGGCAGCGCGCTGGCGGTCTGTGTCACCAGCGACGCACCCGCGGGATCAGTCAGCGGATCCAGCCGGGCGCTCAGCAGGTAGCGCACCGACTGACCGCGCGCCAGGCTCACGGTCTGGCTGATGCCGCCGCTGCCCGATGGCGTGCAGCTCGCGCCGCCCTGCCCCGTGCAGGTCCAGCTGGCGTCGATCAGACCCGCTGCCAGCGGCACCTCGACCTGCACCGCGCTGGCCGTCACCGAGCCGATGTTGGTGACCAGGACCGTGTAGGTCGTCTGGTTTCCGGGCTGGATCACATCGATCCCGTTGCCGATGCCTACCTGCAGATCGATGCCGGCGACCAGTGTGGTCTGCTCCGCCGCGGTGTTGTTCGACTGCTGCGGGTCGAGTCCGTCACCGCCGCCGACCGCCGCCACGACTGTCAACGACGCCGGCGGCGCAGGCAGCTGCAGCAGGCTCACCTCCAGCACTCGGCTGCTGCCGGCCCGCAGGGTGCCAAGACCGCAATCGATCTCGTTGCCGCCCGCGGGAACGCAGGAAACGTCCAGCTGCGCCTGGACCGGGGCCGAGAAGCCCAGCCGCAGGTTGACGCCGACGGCATCCGAAGGCCCGAAGTTGTCGACCTGCACCAGATAGGGCAATGCCTGCGTGCCGCTGGAGTCGAAGGGATCCAGCGGATCGACGAGACCCACCGCAAGGTCATGCACCACGCTCACCTGATCCGTATCGGTGGCGCTGTCGTTGTTCGACTGCGGATCGGTCGGCGCACCCTGCACCTGCACGCTGGCGGTGTTGCTGACGCTGCCTCGCGCATCGGAGGCCAGCTGCACATCCAGCAGGAACACGGCCGTAGCGCCTGCCGGCAGAGCGATCACCTGATCGATGCTGCCGCTTCCGCTGGTCGGGCAGATTGCCCCGCCTTGCGCGCTGCACGTCCACCGTGCGTCTCGCAGCTGCGGCAGCAGCAGATCGCGCACGCGGACCTGCGGTGCATCGCTGGGGCCGTCGTTGCGGGCGGCGACCGTGTACACCGTGCGCTCGCCGGCGACAAGCTGGTTGACCCCATTGCTCTTGGTGACCGCCGCATCAGCGATTGCGATCACATCGGTGCTGGTGCTGTCGGTGTTGTTGGACAGATCGGGGTCGGTGGCATCCGGCTCCAGCACGAGACTGACGGTATTGATCAACTCACCGAGATAGCTTGATGCGATCGGCGCGTCGATTTCGATGCGCAGGCTGCCGCCGACCAGCACGCTGCCGGTCATGGCGAGGCTGCCGCTGCCGGAGGCGGGACAACTCGATCCTGCCGTGGCCACGCAGGTCCAGCTGGCGCCGCCAAGCGCTGCGGGCAGCGTATCGATCACCTGCATGCCCAGCGCGTCACTGGGCCCGGCGTTGCCCACCTCGATCACGTAGCTGAGGCGCAGCCCGGCGACGGCCTGGACCGGCCCGGTTTTGCTGACCGAAAGATCCGACACTGCGCGGATGAGGGTGAGGTCGGTAGCCTGGTTGTTGGCCAGGGCGGGATCGACGCCCGCGCCCGGGCTGACGGTCGCGATGTTGGTCAGGACGCCGCGGGCGCTGGGGTGCACGCGGGCCGCGTACCGATAGCGCGCGCTGCCGCCAACCCCAAGGTCAAGCGTGGCGTCGATGCGGTTGGGGTCGGTCTGCGCATCAAGGCAGCGCGACAAGGCCTGCTGACGCAAGACACCGAGTCGACCTGCTGCCTCGCTCAGGTACAGGCGGTCCTCGGCGTCGAGCGCGCCGAGATTCACATCGGGCGTGCCCGTCGCGGCCGCCGCGGGCGGCAGGCGGTAGCGTAGATCGAGCGCACCGTCCGCCCAGTCGCGGGCGAACACGAACAGCGCGCCAGCGCTGTCGGCCAGATACAGACGAGAGCCGGTGGCATCGAGCCTGAGATCACGTGCCGTGGCCAGTTCGGCAATCCCAGAGACCACAGCCTGCGAGACCAGACTGCCGTCACTCTGCGGACTGAGCCGGCTGATCGACTGGCTGCCCAGCACGTAGAGCTGGCCATCGCCCGGTGCCAGCGCCAGCGCCCGTGCACCGGCGAGTGCCGCCATGCCGGGCTGATCCTGGCGCAGACGACCGCGGAACCGCAGACGACCGTCGATGCCGATGTCGAAGCTGCTGACCGCCTGCGAGAGCGTCGCAGCTGCGTACAGGCGAGTGCCGTCGGCGGACAGCGCCAGCCGGCGGACGCCACGGATCACATTGCTGTCCGGCACGATCGTGCCCAGACCGTCGGCCACGCGCTCGACGAAGGCCAATTCACCACTGTCGCCACTGCGGCTGAACACCGCGATGGCATGCGAGCTCGCCGACGCCACGAACACGAAGCGACCGTCCGCGCTCAGCTGCACGTCGGCAGCGCCCTGCAGACCGGCAACCCCATCGACCCCGGACTGCAAGCGCTGGCCGAACGCGTGCTGACCACTTTGCGGATCAAACCGCAGCATGACGAGGCTGTTGGCCGTGCTGCCGGTGACGTAGACATGCAGATCATCGGCGGACAGCGCCACCATCGAGGCGCCGGCAAGACCCGCAACCAACGCCGAGCCCAGCGTGCTGCCGTCGGCGATCACCTCGGGCGTACCCGGCACGCCATCCGCATCCAGCGGGAACACCAGCAGCGCGCCCAGCGTGCTGTTGACCGCGTACAGGCGACGGCCGTCCGCCGAGCGCCGGGTGGCGCCGATTCCAGCAATCGCAGCGGCGTCCGCCGCAGTCAGTCGCACCAGTGTCTGCACCGGCAGGTTGGCACTGCAAGTCCAGCTGCCCTCACCCGCGACCAGCCCTGCGGTATCCGCAGGGAAGATCGGCAGCGGATCGAACAGCCGGGCTTGGAGCGCATCGGAAACGCCGCCGTTGGCCAGATCAATCGTGTAACTCAACGGCAGACCGGCAACGACATCGTTGAGGCCGTCGGTCTTGGCAACCGACAGATCCGGTGCGGGCTGCAGCAGGTTGGAATCGGTGTCGACATTGTTCACCGGGTTGAGCTCTTCCGCGGCGATGCGGGTATC
>JBIJCA010000165.1:0-10096 GCA_044344935.1 Aquimonas sp.
CTCGGCGCCAGCCAGCCGACCGCTGCGGGCGTCGACCTTGGGCTGGTAGTAGAGCAGCAGCTCGCGGCGCTGGATCGCGTCGCGCAGATCCTGGGTCAGCTCGAAGCGATCACGGGTCAGCTCACTGATGTTGCTGGTGAAGAAGCAGTAGCCCCCGGGTGCACGGCGCTTCGACTCGTACATCGCGGCATCCGCCATCTTAAGCAGCTCTTCGTGGCTCGATGCGTTGTCGGGATACAGGGCGATACCGATGCTGGCAGGCGAGACGAGGTGCTGCTCACCCAGCTGGAAGGGCTCGGCCAAGGCCTCGTTGAGGGCGCGCGCGATGCGATCGACCGTGGCGTAGGCCGTATCGCGCGCAAGGTCCGGAATCAGCACCACGAACTCGTCGCCGCCCATGCGCGCCACCGTGTCGCCCTGGCGCATCCGCTGGCGCAGGCGTTCGCCGTACTCGACCAGCAGGATGTCGCCCTGGGTGTGTCCCAGCGAATCGTTGACCTGCTTGAAGCCATCGAGATCGATGAACAGCAGGGCGACGCTGGTTTCCGTGCGATCGGCGTGGACGATGGCCTGCTCGGTGCGATCGCGCAGCAACAGGCGATTGGGCAGCTGGGTCAACGCGTCGAAGTGGGCCTGGTCGTAGAGCATCTGCTCACGGGCGATGTTCGCTGCCGCGATCGACAGGCGATCGGCCAGACTGCGCCCGGACTGGGCGATCTCGTCGAGGTTTTGCGGCGGCGTCGCGTATGCGAGCAGTAGCAGGCTGTCGAGGCGACTCTTCAGATGCGCGGGGAACACCAGCAGCTGGGCGACGGGCCGGCGGAACAACGCATCAAGCATCGCCTGCGGCAGCGTTCCGGGCGACAGCACCCGGACACCCTCGACTTCCGGAAACTCCGGCAGATCCGAGACCCGCACGACCATCTGCGCGCACGCCCCCCCGCCCTCTGCGTCAGCGATCCCGCTGAACAGCTGGCCATCGCCGTCCGGCTTGAAGACCACGAGCCCCACGCCGTCGCAGGGAACAGCCCGATGGATGTCACGGAGCAGGGTCGCGATGACCGCCTGTCGCTCCGACGAGCCCAGGATCACGCGATCGAGCTCGGACAGCAGTCCAAGCATGTGCAGCCTTTGCGCCAGCCGCTCTGCCATGTTGTCGAAGGCCCGACCGAGCTGACCAAACTCATCCGTGCCGGTGATGTTGGCTCGCGCCTTCAGATCCCCTGAAGACAGACGGCGGGTGCTGTCCTGCAGCCGAACCAGCGGCTCCATCTGTCGTCGGATCTGGCCGATCGCAAGTCCGGCCGCCAGCGCACAGGCCAGCAGCACGGCGGCGCCAAACACCTCGCGGTAGCGCGACAGCTCCCGCAGGGCCTCGGCCTTGGGCGTCGCCACCATGACGATGAAGCCGGGGCTGTTCAGGGTGGGCAGGTAGCGGGCGTGCCAGAAGCCCAGCAGGTAGTCCACGTCCCCGATGCGCCGCTCGCTGATGATCGTGTTCTGCCCGCGCGAGGCCTCAGGCAGCACGCCGACATCCATCACCGACAGCTCAGGCGAGCAGTGCAGGCGCTCGCGTTCGGCGTTGAACACGCAGAATCGCTCGGGCGCGGAGTCGTTGTTCCAGAAACCGTCTGCCGCCAGTCGGGCCACGCGCACGCCCTGCCCCTCGGCGAGCACTGCGAGCAGTTCAGGCGCGGAGCCGGCGGGCATTCGCAGGCGGTAGCCCTCGATCAGACCCGGCGCTACGTCTTCCATCCCCTCACTGAGCAATGCTGCGAAGCCGATCGACGCGGCCGCTGCGGTCTGATCCTGCGCGTTCTGTTCGAGGACATCCTCCAGGGCATCGGCCTGGCGATTGAGACTTTCGATGAGGCTCATGCCGTAGGACTTGGCATCAACGGCGAGGCGGTGGTGCGCGGCATCGACCAGGCTGCGGCCGACGTTCTGATACGCGTACCAGGCGAGCCCGCTGATCGGCAGCAGCGCTGCAATCAGGAAGCGGGCGAACAGGCGCCGGCCGACCAGACTCTTGAGATGCGGCTGCAGCAAGCGCTAGTGATCCTCGGCGCGGCCGATGAAGCTGCCGTTGCCTGCGCGCACGATGTCGTCGCGTGCGAATCGAGCGGTGAGCTGTGTCTGGGTCACGCCGTCAGGGCCGACGCTGTACAGATCGAAATCCCGATTGAGCGGATTCAAATTCCTGTCGCGGCGGACCTGACCGCGGGGCGGCGGCGGCACCACGTCGATCCCAAGGTAGCGATAGGGGCGCCCCCAGGGATCCGCATCGGGAAAACTCCCGCGAAGGTCGGCGAGACTGTTCGGATAGCCGCCTGCGAGGGTTCGGTGGCGCTCCAGCGCCATCGAAACTTCGGCGATGTCGCGAACCGCCTGACTCACCCGCGTGCGCTCGACAACGCCTGTGTAGGTGGGCACCGCGATCAGGGCGATCGCGGCCAGCACGGCCACGACGAGCATCAGCTCGATGAGGCTGAAAGCCGACTGCCCGATTCGCGGCGAACGCATTTCCACCGAGCCATCCCCCAACGCTTGTGAACCGTGGTATCGACACCGCGCCGAGTGTAGGCGCAATCCTTGGGGTGCCGGCGACGCAGAACACGAAACGATTGCAGCAAACTGTCAACGATGCTGGAACCTGCGACGCCGCGACAGCCGCCGTCAAACCGCTGACGCGATTCTCGATGAGGGAGGTTCGTGAAGACGGCATGAGCGCTTGGGCGAAGCGGTGCCTGCCAACGTCCCGCCAGGGCGCGCGTGCTGATCGGGAGATGCGAAAGACGCGGGCCATGGCAAGCCAGCCAGACGCGAGAGTCAGCAACGCTGAGGCGCGTGCCAACCGCACTGCCGACACCGCAATCAGCGCCCACCAGCCAATACTCTGTCTGCCCTAGAGTTCAAGCCGCCAGCGTCACTGACCGCACGAATGACTGCAGCGGCGCCCTCACCCACCCCGCACCACGGACGACGCCATGACCGAGACCCCGCTGCACGCCGATGTCCGCCACTACTACGGCGAAGTGCTGCAGAGCAGCCGCGACCTCAAGACGGGCGCGTGCTGTCCGGCCGAAGCGATGCCGTCCTGGCTGCGGCCGCTGCTGTCCGACCTGCATCCGGAAATCCATGAACGTTTCTATGGCTGCGGTTCGCCGCTTCCTTTGGGGCTCGCTGGCTGCACGGTGCTCGATCTCGGCTGCGGCTCCGGGCGCGATGCCTACCTGCTGTCGCGTCTTGTCGGCGAGCACGGCGAGGTGATCGGCATCGACATGACGCCCGAGCAGCTGGCGGTCGCGCGTCGCCACCAGGCCTGGCAGGCCGAACGCTACGGCCATGCGCGCAGCAACCTGCGCTTTGTCGAGGGCTACATCTTAGACCTCGCCGCCTGCGGCATCGCCGATGCGAGCGTCGACGTGGTGGTGTCGAACTGCGTGCTGAACCTGGCCCCCGACAAGGCGCGCGTGTTCGCCGAGATCTTCCGCGTGCTGAAGCCCGGCGGCGAGCTCTACTTCAGCGACGTGTTCGCCGATCGCCGCATCCCGACCGCACTGCGCAGCGATCCCGTGCTGCTCGGCGAATGCCTGGGCGGCGCGCTCTATGTCGAGGACTTCCGCCGGGTGATGGCCCAGGTTGGCTGCGCGGATGCACGCGTGGTCAGCCGTGCGCCGATCCCGCTGCTCGACCCCGCGATCGAAGCCAGGCTCGGCATGGTGCGATTCGAGTCGCTCACCGTGCGCGCGTTCAAGCTCGACCTTGAGGATCGCTGCGAAGACTACGGCCAGCTCGCGGTCTATCGCGGCAGCCTGCCGCAGGCGCCGCACGCCTTCGAGCTCGACGACCACCATCGCTTCGAGACTGGCCGCCCCCTGCGCGTCTGCGGCAACAGCTTCGACATGCTGGCGCGCACCCGCTACGCCCCACACTTCGAGCTGATCGGTGACACGCGCACCCACTTCGGGCTGTTCGATTGTGGGCCGACGTCGGCGCAGCCCGCTTCGGCGGGAGCTGCCTGCTGCTGATCACCGCGCCACGCTGAAGCACCCGGCCGGGCCTGGAAAGGACAGGCCGTCAGCGAAGTTGGCCAGCGGTCGTGACGGCTCGCGCCGGCCGTTCTGCCCTGCGCGAGGCGGCATGCCTTGAGAGCGGCGAGCGGGCATGCATGCGCTTCAGTCAGGGTGCGCATGCCGCGCAACTTCCATCGCCATCGAGGCGATCGACCCCGGGTCCGCTTTGCAGGGACAATGCCGCCGCCGCGCCACGTCGCGAGCGACTCCACCCCGACAGGCCAACGATGCGGACTTTTGTACTCAGAGCGCGCGCAGCACCGACCGACAGTGCGACCCTGCTGGCAGCGGTCGGCCAGGAGGCGCACACCGAAATCCTGGCGCATGCGCTGATGAACGCGATCTTCGTGGCGCAGTCGCATCGACCGGACGTGGTGGTGTATCTGGTGCTGGAAAGCACCCGCGACTATTCGCGCAGCATCCGCTTCGAATCCAACGCCCTGCAGGATCTCGGCGGCTTCGACGAGCGTCGCCTGCTGGCGCGGATCGCGAAGGCGCTGGACGCCTCGATCGGCATGGGCAAGGACGAAACCCGCGCGGTCGAGCCCGGCGTCAGCGTGGCCACCACCAGCTTCGAGCGACTCGTGCAGACCCTCGCCGAAGATCACCAGCTCTACGTCATGGACCGCAAGGGCAGCCCGATCCGGTCGCAGGTGTTCACCGGCAAGCCCTGCTTTCTGTTGACCGACCACATTCCGATGCCGAAGAACAGCCTGCACGGGCTTGAACGACTCGGCGCGAAGAAGATCACGCTCGGCTCGAAAATGCTCTTCGCATCGCAGTGCGTGGTGTTGATCCACTACGAGCTGGATCAGGCGTAAGGGATAGGCGCCAAGGGCGAAAGACCTAGGAGCCAGACGTCACGGCCCGAGGCACTCCGGCGCCGCGCCTGTGCAGCTCAGACGCTCAGCCCGATCCATGCTCGGCCAGCGCGCCAGCCGGCCGGGCGGGCGCGACGTCTGCGGCCTGTCCAGCCCGTGACCGCCACGCGCTCGGCGTACAGCCCACTGCCGCCTTGAAGGCCCGATTGAACGGGCCCAGCGAAGCGAAGCCGGCGTCCAGACTGATATCGAGCACGCTGCGGCTCGGCTGCTCGCGCAGCAGGCGGCAGGCGTGCTCGATGCGATACCGGTTCAACCACTGCTTGAAGTTGGGCGCGCGCAGCACCTGATTGATGACGCGGCTGACCCGGTGCTCCTTGCTGCCGACGTGCTCGGCAAGATCCGCCACCTTGAGCTCGGGCTGGCGATACAGGCGATCGACTTCCAGCGCACGCACCAAGGCGGCCGCCAGCGCCAGCGATTCGGGGCTGGCGGCCTCGGCGCTGATGTCACTGGTCGGCGAAACGGCAGGGCCCTGAGCGGCGGAACGGCGGCGAAGCTCCAGCGCGAGATGGGTGAACACCAGGATCGACAGCGCGCAGAGGAGCACCAGCAGTCGATGCGGCTCGACCCAGTCGGCGCGGACGTCCGCGACTGCCCTCGACACGGTGCCCAGCAGCACGCAGCCGCCGTACACCGCGATGAAGCCCGCCCGCAGCCCGCGTTCGCGACGATCGGCTGCGCGATAGCCCCGAAGCGCTTCCGCGAACGCCAGCACCAGCACGGTGGAACTGGCCAGGGTCAACAGCGCACCCAATGCGCCCAAGGCCGCCCCGTCCACCCCCGCCGCCGTGAGGGCGCGATAGGCCACGATCAGCACTGCGACGCCCCCTGCGGCGGCGATCTCGGCCGGCCCGACGCCGCCCTCGCCCCGGAACAGCGCGCGCGACACCAGCCAGTACGCATTGCAGGTGGCGCAGCCTCCCACCGCCAGCGCCAGCTGCGCCCAGGAGGGTGCCGCGCCAAAGCTGGGCTGCAGCAGGCTCACGGCCAGGGAGCCGCAGAACACCGCGAACAGCAGTTCGGCGGCGGTCTTGCGGGGGCGCCTCAGCAGCACCAGCACCGAGGCCAGGGCCAACGCCACCACGAGGCCGGTCAAGGCCTGTCCGACAAGTTCCATCCATGCGCTCCCTCTGTCCGTTGGCGAAAGCCTGGGCAGGCCCCGCCCGCTTTGCAAGTCGGCGCGTCTGAACGGCAGCACAGCCGGCGCTGACTCGAACCCGATTCGGCTGGCCGATTCGCGAAACGGCAGGACAGGCCGGGCGCGATCGGTGACGGTGGAGCCCGCTCAAGCCCCCACGGAGACACGCATGCGCCCCACCCCGGCCGCCCACACGCGCGCCCTGTCCCGCGCAGCCGCACTGTGGTTTCTCTGCGCCGCTGCCGGCCAGGCCGCGTTCGCCGCCTTCATCTTCGCTTTCGTGCTGCCCCGGCTTGCCGCGGGCGACCTCCCGGGCTTGAACGACAAACCGCATCTGACCGGCTACCAGCCCGGCGACGCCCTCGGCAACGCCCAGCTGATGGCGCACCTGCTGCTCGGGGCACTGATGACCCTGTCCGGACTGCTGCAGCTGCTGCCCGCCGTACGCCAGCGCTGGCCGTTTCTGCATCGATGGAACGGCCGGGTGTTCATGCTCAGCGCCTTCGCGGTCACCCTGAGCGGTTTCTATCTGACCTGGATCCGCGGCTCGCAGCTCAACCTCGGCAGCGCGCTGTCGACCAGCGCGAACGGCGTGCTGATCCTGATCACGCTCACCCTGGCCTGGCGCGCTGCGCGCAGTCGTGACATCGCAGGCCACCGCCGTCATGCGCTGCGCGCCTTCCTGCTCCTCAACGGCGTCTGGTTCCTGCGGATCGGGATGGTGGTGACGGGCATGCTGCTGGCAGCAAACGGGCTGGAGCTCGACGTCGATGGCCCCGTGTTCCTCGCGGTCAGCGTGCTGAGCTGGCTGCTGCCGCTGGCGCTGCTGGAACTCTACTTCGCCGCACAGCGCTCGCCGCGTGCGGGCTTTCGCTATGCCGTGGCTGCCACGCTCGGCCTTTCGGCCCTGCTCACCGCCGCGGGCGGGCTGGCGGCCTGGTTGTTCATGTGGGCGCCGAGGCTGTAGCAACTCGCGTTGGCAGAGGCGGTGATCGACACTCGCGGATTGCGCCGGAAGCCGCGCGCCACCCCGGCGAACGGCCCAGCGCGCATGGCATTGCAGCCCGGATCAGCCTTCATCCTCGCGCGAGTTGATGCCGCGTCTCTCGGACTTGCCGTCCCTGTCCCTGGGCAGGTCATCGTTGACCTTCTGCAGCGTGCCCAGGCCGGTCGGAGCGGCGCGGCCGGGCGATCCGGTCGAGTCCTCGCCAGGCGCGTGCTTGCCGCCGAGAATCGCGATTTCCGTCGCCGCCTGGCCGTCCGCTGCTGCATCCGACCCGGCAATCTCGCCACCTTCGTCACCCTCGCCAAACAGGATGCCCACAGCGCCGGGGCGCGACAGAGCAAGGTCGGACATCGGCCGCCGCAGATGCGGGCCGAGCAGCCGCGACCAGGCCCGATCCATCTGCGCGTACTCGTCGGCGCACAGCTCGGCGCGCTCGACCGGCAGCTCCCAGGACGCGGTCAGTTCCTCGGCGGCCTCTGGGTCACTGCCATAGGCCCAGCACAGCAGGTTGAAATAGCGCTGCTCATTCAGCGCGTGCACCCCGGCGAAATCGGCGGCACCCACCTCGCCGCTCTCGGTGTAGTAGGTCGCCGCATAGCCCAGCACCGCATCGGCATCGCCCGCGCTGATCAGCATCCACGCGGAGAGCTGGTCGACCACGTCCTCCTCGCGGCCGGTGATGGGCAGGTCGAGCACGTGCACCAGGGCATGCCCCACTTCGTGAAGCAGAGTGCCCATCCAGGCGCCGGTGAGCGCATCGGACTCGACCGAAGCGTCTTCGAACTGGCCGTCAAGCACGCCGGCCATGTCTTCCATCAGTTCCAGACACATCTGGACTTCGTAGGCTCCGGGGTCGTAGTACGCGTTCGACTCGCCGCACTCGATAAGCCGAACCGACACCGTCCGCGGCAGCCGAAGCTGAGCATTGAGGGCGGCGACTGCGTCCTCCAGCAGGGCCATACGGCGCAGACGCTCGGCTTCGGCGCCCAGCACCCGCGACTCCACCTGCGGCGGCAGCACGCGGAAGCCCTCGGCGCTGGCTAATGATGTGGACAGAGCCGCGAGGGCAGCAAGAAAGGAAACCAGAACGGATGTGGTTCGGCGCATGCTCAGGGGCCGGAAAGCGCGCGAGGCGCGGAAAGTGTGCGGAAGTATCGCCGCGGCGCGTCGATTGCGGCACGCCCCACGATGGCGGGACTGGGAGCGAAGCGCCCGTGCATCTGCTCCGCCACTCTCATGACGACGGCGCCTTGGGCGATACCGCCTCCCGTGTGGCGTTCCAGTTGAACAGGAAGTCGCGATGCTCCGCCCAGGTCTGGCCCACAGCCTCGTCGCCGATCAGGCAGACCGAACTGTGATACGGCCCTGCTCCATCACTGGTGCGGAAGCTCGCGCACAGGCGGCCGCGGTCGAGCTTCCAGCGTCCGGCTTCAATCGCGCTGTTGTAGAAGCTGCCCTCGACCGTGCCGTCGTCCTTGAGCGTGAGCTGCATCGGCTGGGTGTAGACCTGCCCCGGCTCACTCGCCAGATCGACGCTCCAGTCGCCGCTGAGGCCCTCGCCAGCCGAGGCGGACTGGGCGGCCGCTGCCAAAAGACACAGAACGAGTACGCGCGATCGCAGCATGCGGCAAAGCTCCCGGAGTGGCGGCAGATGCTGACATGCGGTGCGGTTGCGCGCGAGTGAAAACAGGCAGGTGCGTAGCGTGCGCAGCCCGCAAGGCTCGACGCCAGATCGCCGCCAGTCGCCGCCCTGCTGGCACGACTCACAGGCATGTCCGTGCAGACGGGTTCGCCGAGCCGCAGGGCGCGCAGCCCATCGACGATCGCCCTCGTGTCCAGGTCCTCCAACTCTCTCAAGAAACAGAACGCTTGCGACCCCGCTAATGGTCGCCCCCGCGAAGGCGGGGGTCCAGAGACTGCCGGCCTCAGTCGCGAGAGGTCTGGATCCCCGCCTTCGCGGGGATGACGAACCGATGTTTCTTCGAGAACACCTGATCCGCAGCGCGGGGCTGAGAGGCTCTCAGGGCTCGAAGCCGTGTCGGAAGATGAGATCAGGCGAGGTCTGGTCGATGCGCGCGGTATAGATGCCACCGGCCAGATAGACCTGGTTCTCGCTGCCCAGGACCATGCCCGTGCTGCTGCCGCCGGGCAGGACCCTGGACCAAGCCGAACTGCCGTCTGCGTTCACCTTGGCGACGCCCATTTCGGTGAGCGTCGAACCGCTGAGGTAGGCGCTGCCCGATGCATCCACCCGCATCGCCGAGTGCAGCAGAAGGCCCACGCCGCTGGCTTCGGGGTTCGTCCACAGCTCATCTCCACCGGTGCTGAACTTGCTGAAGGTTGCGCCGCCGCTACCAGCGTTCGGAAAGCCACTGAGCACAGGCGCCCCATCCGGCCCCACTTCCACACGGAACGCGCTCATCGGATGGGCGCGCTCCCACAGCGTCAGCCCGGAAGGCGAGACCTTGCGCAGGCGTGAGCCCGTCCCGTTGACCGGATCGGCGAACACCAGGTAGCTGTTGCCCTGGTCATCACCTGCAATATCACCCACGGTCTGGCTGACGATTCCCGTGAGAGACCAGACCGTCTGCCCTGCCGCGTCGAGACGCACGAACCCCTGCAGCGATCCGGTGATGCTGCGAGCAGCAATCACGAACTGACCGTCGGGTGTGGCCTTGAGCATGTTCGGCGCGCCGACACCAAGGCTGTCGCACCAGATCCAGCCGGGGCTGCCGTCGGCGTGGAACTGGCGGACGGTCCCGACCAGGCCGTTCGGACACACGCCGAGACCCAGCACGTGGGCGCGGTCCTGCGGGTCCACCACGACGCGACGCGTGGACGAACCGTCAAAGCTGCTGCCGTACACGCGTCGCCAGAGCAGCTGGCCGTCCGGGCTGAACTTCATCAGCAGACTCGCGGCGTTGACCGGGTTGGAGAAGCCGGAGCGGAGGGTGCCCGACACCAGCACACTGCCCGCCGAGTCAGCGGCCAC
>JBIJCA010000154.1:0-10528 GCA_044344935.1 Aquimonas sp.
CCTGCGCGGTTCAATGAAGCGTCGCGCCGACGCTCCTGCTCCGATCGGAAAGCAATAGCCTCATGGCCTCAGCTTGTGAGGCCGTTGACCCGGAGCACCTGAAGGCACTCCTTCAGGTGCTAGACGAGGTGGTCAGCAACGAGGCCTGCTTTCGCGCTTTTCTCACCCATCGCAAAGAGGGAAGCGCTCAGCATGCCTGCTGGGCGCACGTGCAGAACGCGCTCGCGCGGGACACCGTGAACGCTTGGTGCATGGCGTTTGGCGCTTGGGGAAGCAACGAGACCCACTGGACGAATGTTCTGCAGAGCCAACGCAACGATTCACTAAGCCAGCGGCAGAAACGTAGGGCGGCAGAGTTGGCAAGAAAGAGCTTCCGCGAGCATGTCAGCCAACGCCTGGGGATGAGCTTGGAGAAGTACGATGCCTTTGCCGCTTCTATGCGCGACTTCCGCAACAACCACACGGCGCATAGAGCGGTAGCCCAGCGGCATCCCCTGCCCGATTTATCGATCGCAGCTCGGATCGTCCTTGAGTTCGACGAGTGGCTTCGTGGTTGGATGCTTCCCCAACGTTTCGACTACCCCCTCCTGCGGGCCAGCGCCGCCGCGTATGCCAGAGGCGCTTGGACCGAAGTGGAAACCGCGATGCGTGCTGTACGCCGCGCAGATCCTATTCGCCCCGCCCAACCAGAGTGAGACCGCTCTATGCGTCATGCGACCCCAGACCCTTGGCGCTCCGTGATCGGCATCTGCACCGGGGCAAGTGAGGCTGCGATCCGCGCAGCCCTGCAAAGGGCCCTGCCAGACAAGACCTTCGGCTTGACAAAGGTGGGAGCGTCCAACTCTTGGCGCATCAGTTTGGACCCGCGCGAATGGTCGGGGCCGAAGCGTTCAATCGAAGACGCCGTGAACAACGTGCAGTACGGGAAGGATGCAGTTCGTCAGGCCCTTCACGATGCGGACATCCACTTCAGCGAATAGCCCAGAGGTGGCTGCCAACGGCAGCTAAACTGACGGTTCGGCGTAGCTTGCTGGACGAAGTTCGCCGGTTGCAGCGATGGACACTGCCTTTCCCTGACGACGATTCGGCCTAAGCATAGGACTCTGCGCATGACAACCTCCCGCATCGCCCTCGCCAACCTCCCCATCCCCGCCACCCGCGAAGCCGCGGTCGATGCTGCCGTCGCCGCCATTGCCGACGCCGGCCGCCGGGGCGCGCTGATCGTCTGCTTTCCCGAGTGCTTCATCCCCGGCTATCGCTGGCCGGGGGCGGTGATGCAGGCGCCGGAGGCGGACTTTCTTGATCAGGCCGTGCGCGCGGTGGCCGCAGCCGCGAAGGCGGCGGGCGTCGCAGTGATCCTCGGCACCGAGCGCGTCACCGAACGGGGGCTGCAGATCAGCGCCTGCGTGATCGGTGCCGACGGCGGCATTCTCGGCTGGCAGGACAAGGGCCAGATCGATCCGGATGAAGAGGCCACCTACCCCGCCTACGGCAGCGAGCGGCAGGTGTTCAGCGTGGGCCCGCTGCGCTTTGGCGTGGTGATCTGCCACGAGGGCTGGCGCTATCCCGAGACGGTGCGCTGGGCGGCGCGGCGCGGGGTGCAGGTGCTTTCATCCGGCGGCCGCCGCCGCCGGCCCGGTCAGCCGCGGGACATGCGCCACAGGACCCGCGCCCGTAGCGCTTGAGAAGGGGCGTCGTCAGCAGGAACAGGCCTGCGACCCATTGCGTCCGGCGAAAAATGTGCATATATCTGGCACACAGCCAGCAGGGCCGCCCCGATGACCGCCGTCGCCTCCGACTTTCCCAGCTTCCTCGCCTCGCTCAAGGCGCCCGATTCACGAACAGCGCTGTCGCCGCTCAAGCTGGCGGACGCGCTTGAACTGCCGCTGCAGAAGTTCGCTGCGCTGGCGCGCGTGCATCGCAATACGCTCAGCCAGACGCCGACCTCGCCCAAGCTGCAGGACGCCATGATCGACGTGGTGCGCGTGCTGTCGGCGGCGCACGCACTTGCAGGCGACACCGATCGCGCGCTGTTCTGGTTCCGCAACCAGCCGATCCCGGAGTTCGACCACCTGACCCCGATGCAGCTGGTGGAGCGCGGCAAGGTTCAGGCCTTGATCGATTACATCGAGTCGATCAGCAGCGGCGCTGCCGGGTGATCCTGACGCGGCTCGACGGGCCGGCGCGCTTCTATCGCGCCCACACGCCCGAGTGGGCAAGCCAGCCGCTGAGCGGCGCCGGTGCCGCCAACAAGGGCGGGCGGCTGAATCGCCCCGGCGTGCATGCGCTGTATCTGAGCGACAGCGCCGAGACGGCCATCGCCGAGTACCAGCAGCTCTCGCCACTGATGCCGCCGCTGACGCTGGTGACCTACGAAGTCGTGCTGCACCACGTGGTCGACTTCAGCGCTGGGTTCGATCCCGCCCACTGGTCGCCGCTGTGGCAGGAGCTGAGCTGCGATTGGCGGCGGCTTGCGTTCTATGAGGACACCGAGCCGCCGAGTTGGGTGCTGGCAGATCAGGTGCTCAGCGCGGGAGGGCGCGGCGTTCTGTTTCCTTCGCTGCGCGGCGCGGGCATGAACTTGGTGGTGTATCCGGATGCGCTGACGCCAGAGGACCAGCTGTCGGTCTACGATCCAGCACGACGCTTGCCACGCGATCGCTCAAGCTGGACGCGCCGCGAAGGCTGAAACGCCTCAAAGCAATCCACTTACCCGCGTACGATTGCAGGCGCGCGAGGCACATCGGGACTGTAGGTGTGTCAGTCCAGCGGGTTTCGTGAGGTTTCTCGCAGAGGGGGCGACGGCGCGGCGAGGAAGACCGGGGCAAGTGTTGGGCTCGTGGTGTGTCGAGACCCACCCCATGGGCGTCCTCGCACGAGGTGTGTGGCCGTGGGGAAAGCCGGGGCCGGTGTTCAGCTCATGGTGGGCCAGGGCCCACCCTATGGAGGCCTGAGCAACTTCTGAAAAATGGAGCACGGCTCCATACGCCTCGCACCGCATGACGCTTGCAACCTGCGCATCGCCACCCTAACGTACACACATCCAAGTAAACACAGAGTCCAGCCATGGCGACCCTGACGACCCGAGTGTTCAACAACGGCAACAGCCAGGCGGTGCGGATTCCCGCGGAGTTCAAGCTGGACACCGACCGCGTCAGCATCACCCGCAACGAGGCCGGTGATCTGATCCTCCACCCGCTGCGCGGCCCGCGCGGCGCCGCATTGATGGAGGTACTGCAGGCCCTCGGCGAGGCTGACGCCGACTTCCTTGCTGCACTGGAAGCCGAGCAGGCCTCGGCGCAGCCCATGCAGGAGCGCGAGCCGCTGTGATCTACCTGCTCGACACCAACATTCTGATCTACCTGATCAAGAATCGGCCCGCCAGCGTGGCGCAGCGAATCGACGCGCTGCCGGAGGCCGATCAAATCTGCATGTCCTTCATCACCTGGGCGGAATTGCTGAAGGGCGCGGAGCGCAGCACGCGCAAAGCCGAGGTGTTGCGTCGGCTCGACCAGCTCAGCCGCCAGGTGCCTGTGCGGTATCCGAGCGGCCCGGCCATCTGCCGGCACTACGCCGAGCAGGCGACTCAACTGAAGGATCAGGGCACGCCGATCGGCGCGAACGATCTATGGATCGCCTGCCACGCCCTGGCCGATGCGGCCACGCTGGTGACGCACAACACGCGCGAGTTCATGCGCGTCAGCGGGCTGCAGGTGGAGGATTGGGCCAGCGAGTCGACGAGCTAGCGGCCTGCCCTGGCAGCGCTGCAAGATGCCGTGTCATTGCGCTCAACCAAGCCGAAGACAAACTCATTCGTTCCTCTACCGAGCCCGCGCATGACCATCACCCGCATCGCCCTAGCCAACCTCCCCATCCCCGCTACCCGCGAAGCCGCGGTCGATGCGGCCGTCGCCGCCATCGCCGATGCCGGGCGCCAAGGTGCGCTGATCCTCTGTTTCCCCGAGTGCTTCATCCCCGGCTATCGCTGGCCGGGGGCGGTGATGCCGGCGCCCGATGCCGGCTTTCTTGAGCAGGCCGTACGCACGGTGGCGTCAGCCGCGAAGGCCGTGGGCGTGGCGGTGATCCTGGGCACGGAGCGCATCACCGATCGCGGGCTGCAGATCAGCGCCTGCGTGATCGGTGCGGACGGCGAGATCCTCGGCTGGCAGGACAAGGGACAGATCGATCCGGACGAGGAGCCCACCTACCCCGCCTACGGCAGCGAGCGGCAGGTGTTCACCGTGGGCCCGCTGCGCTTCGGCGTGGTGATCTGCCATGAGGGCTGGCGCTATCCCGAGACGGTGCGTTGGGCGGCACGTAGAGGGGCGCAGGTGGTGTTCCATCCGCATGCCGCGGTCGGCGAGCCCGGCGGCTTCCGCCCGCAGACCTTTGCGGACCCGGCCGGCAGTTTCCATGAGATGGCCGTGCGCTGCCGCGCCGCCGAGAACACCGTCTACTTCGCTTCGGTCAACTGCGCCAGCGAAGGCGTGCCCATCACTTCCGCCATCGCTGGTCCCGATGGCCGGCTTGTGTGTTGGCAGCCGCATGGGTTGCCGGGGTTGTTGGTTGCGGATCTGGATTTGAGTGCGGCGACCGGGCTGCTGGCGCAGCGGTGCAGGGTTTCGGGGGTGTAGGTGTGACTGTGCCGCTTGCCTCGCGTGCATGCTCGCGATGGGGTGGTGGGGCGTTGGCGAGGACCGGTGCGAGTGCGTGGCTCATGGTGGGCCAGGGCCCACCCTATGGGCCCGTGGGCTGCGGCTGGCGCAGCGGTGCTGGGTGTCGGGGGTGTAGGGGTTCTGTGGCCGTTGGACTCGCGCGGGTTTTCGCGATGGGGTGGTGGGGCGGTGGCGGGGACCGGGGCGGGTGTTCAGCTCATGGTGGGTCAAGACCCACCCTATGGGTGCTCTTGCGCATGTGACGGTAGAGCCGGTAGCTGGCCTGCCCTCGTCAGTTCGGCGCTTGCTCGATCCAGCTAAGGGCTTGGGCCGCCGTCAGGATGGGCACGCCTTGGTGTTCACCGAGATCAAGCAGATCGAGATCGCCTGAGACGATCAAGCGTGCGCTCGCCGCAAGCGCACAGGCGAGGACGTGATCGTCATCAGGGTCGCGCTCGACGACGCGCGGCGCAGCTGCAGGCGACACATGCGTCACCAGCGCGGCATATCCGTTGAACAGCGTACGCGCGGACGTTCCGCGCTTGACCAGCGTTCGGGCGAACTTGGGCCGGTCCAGCACGCCCTGAAGCTCGGCCAGCAGGGCGGTGCTGCTGAAGAGTTCGATACGCCCATCGAGCGCGGCGTCGATCACGTGTCCGGGCGGTCCACCGGGCCAGAGTAGGCCCGAGACGGCTGTGTTCGTATCAAGCACCAGCCGCACGTCGCTGCGCATCCCGATAGGCGGTGATCTCGCTGTCGATCTCGGCTGCGGTCATGGCCGGCACGGGATCCACCGCCAATGCATGCCTGGCGGCTCGCAGATGCGACACCCGCTCTACGCGCAGCTGCTCACGCAGCAGTGCTTCGATGCGCTCGGCGCGCAGCAGACCGGCGTTCGCGGCTTCTTCAGCAAGCTGGTCTGGCAAGGTGATCTGTACGGTGGTCATGAAGCGGCGCCGAGGTCAGGGGTCGATCGATTCTAGCCCTTGAGGGATGCCGGGCAAGCTATCGAGGTGTGGCCGGCTTGCGGTCGACAGATCTGGCCCTGAGCGCGGCGACCGCGTTGCTTGCGCGGCTGTGCAGGGTGTCGGGGTTGTAGGTGAGCTCTTGCCCTTGGACTCGCGCGGGTTTTCGCGCTGGGGTTGAGGGGCGGTGGCGAATGCCGGGGCGGGTGTCGAGCTCATGGTGGGTCAAGACCCACCCTATGGGCGCACGGGCTGCTGCTCGCGCAGCGGTGCAAGGTGTCGGGGTTGTAGGCTTGCAGCTTCACTCGCGACTGCAACACCACCATGGCCCCAGCTCCACCCCTGCTACCGCTGAATTCAGCGGAAATCCGTTCACTGATCCGTGCGCTCGGCGCGAAGAAGCCACCGCATCGGATCACGCAGGAGCCGCTGGACTTTGATTCCTCGCACTACGCCCGTCTGTGCGATCGGGAGCGGCCGGCGAGCTTGAGTGACCTGTGCCGATACGCCGACGACCTGCGCCACTGTCCGCCGGTCCAGGTTGAGCTGCTTGTCTATGTGCTGCCCAGTTGCCTTCATGCCTGGCAGCAAAGCCTGGGACCCGCGAATGGACGCTTTGGCGCGTTCGTTGAGCGCTTCGAAGGCGCGCTCGCACGCCATGTCGGGTTCCGCGACCTGCTGAAGCCAGAACACTATGGGGCAGTCGGTCGTTTCGTCAGCGATGCCCTTCTGCAGCGCATTTCGCTCGAAAGTCGCCTGCGCTTCGAGCGACCGCAGGAAGCGCCTTACGAGTGGATCGCAGCGCTGGTGACTGTGGGCACGGCATTTCCGATCATCGGCGATCTGTGGTCGCGCTGGTGGGCCTGCTCGAACGACGGCCTCGCGCGCGGCGTGCTGCAGTACTTGGGGTTGCTCATGTACCCAGACGCTGACAACCCGATGTTTGCACCGCGTACGCCGCAGCAGGGCGGCGGACCACCTCTGCCCTGGGAATCAAGAGGCTTCGACTTCGACGAGTGCTGGCTGCCCGTGAACGTCGACTTCCTGCGCACCACGCTCACCCCCGAGTACGCGCGGCAATCGCTGCTCACAGCCTGCGCGCGTCTCGAAGGCAAGGACGACAGCGGCAACGCGCAGCGGATGCTGGCCGACTTCGATAAGGCAAGGCCACGTCTGGAGCTGCGCATCGAAGAGCTGCTGTACCACTTGTCGCATCCGCTGCGCGAGTCGGTGGACTGGGTGACGGAATGAACACGACCGCGCCCCGCGTCCTGGAACCCTCGACATGAGCAAGCGATCATGCCGCAGGAGCAACGGTCGAGATATCTCAGCCGAGGTCCTTGATGCACTGGAGCCCTAGCTTGCAGGCCACGGCTTCAGTCGACATGGGTGGCTGTTCCACCGCACCCGCTTTGTCGGCACGCAGGAGGCACGGGTGGAGAAGATCTCCCTCGGCTCCGGTTCCGTGCATCGGGATGTCCAGCTGTACTTCACGGTGAAGTTCCCCGCCCTCATCGAACTACTGCATGAGGTGCGACCGTTCACCTATGACCCGAAGACCGCGTGGGCTGTGCCGGAATATAGCTGCCACACGGCCTGCTGCCTGTGGATTCCAGACCTGCCGCGCCCGCCCGCCGCGCTGTTCCCGCCGGGCGTGCGCCAACGCACGGACGGCCATCTGCGGCGCTCGCGCGCTTCACCTGCCGAGAGCACTTCGAGCGTGCTCATGCACTTCATCGAAGCCGGAGTCCTGCCCGCCCTGGATGAGCGACTGACGCTGGAGCGCGTGGCTGCCGCGGCAGAGCGCGATGCGTATTCCACCTGCGGCATCGCCGGTGCGTGGCCGCTGGCGGCCCGCCTGCTGCTCGGAGATCTCCAAGGCGCAGCGTTGGCCTTTGCGCGCCAGCCGCGGGCGCTCGGCCGGGATCAGCAGCGCTTTGAGGCTGGACGCACCTGGCTGCAGGGCAAAGGCTTGGATGTCTCTCACCTGCTGTGGCCACTGCTGAACTGGGATGATCCTTTCGACCGGCATAGTCAGGTCTCCTTGTACGGCGGCTTGATCTAGTCCCAGATGCGCGCCAAACACGGAGGATTCCGCAACACGGCCGTACGCTGCTGCGCCGCCGAGAACACCGTCTACTTCGCTTCGGTCAACTGCGCCAGCGAAGGCGTGCCGATCACCTCCGCGATCGCCGCGCCCGATGGTCGGCTGGTCTGCTGGCAGCCGCATGGGGTGTCGGGGTTGTTGGTGGCGGATTTGAACTTGGACGCTGCGACAGGGCTGCTTGCGCAGCGGTGCAGGGTGTCGGGGGTGTAAGCGTTCTCTTGCCCTTGGCCTTGCGCGGGTTTTCGCGATGGGGTGGTGGGGCGGTGGCGAAGACTGGGGCGAGCGTCAAGCTTATGGTGGGTCAAGACCCACCCTATGGGCGTCCTTGCGCGAGGCGCGTGGCTGCTTGGAAGGCTGGGGCGAGCGTTGGGCTTGTGGTGGGCCAGGGCCCACCCTATGGGCGCGCTGGCGCGGCAGATGAGGCTGGGTTTGGCGCGAGATACCCCAAGGGGCGCATTGAATCTCCAACCCTTCAAGGGTATCGGGCACGCGGGTGACCGCAGGCGAATCACCGCTGTCAGACGAACACGCGATGCTTCGCGTGGCGACCAAATAGACGCGCGCTCACCAGAGCACCACAAACCGCAACGCATGCCCGTGAGGACCGCCCATGAAAGCCCTGCTCTTCCTCGGCTCACGCCGAGCGTCCACGCCGCCGCAGCCGAAGCGTCTGGGCGAGCGCGTCTGCGCGTTTCTCAGCGCGCACCTCGCCAGCCGCTTCGAGACCGCGTTGATTGATCCACTGGACTTCGCGCCCGCGGCGGTCTTCAAGCCGGTCTTCGCTTACGCCGAAAGCAGCAAGCCGGAAGATCTGGCCGCGCTGGAGCGGAAGATCATCGAAGCCGACGCCTACGTGATGGTGAGCCCCGAGTACAACCACAGCATGAGCCCGGCGCTGGCCGACCTGCTGAACCACTTTCCGAGTTCGGCCTTCGCCTTCAAGCCCAGCCTGATCGCGACCTATTCCAGCGGCCAATGGGGCGGCACTCGCGCGGCGCTGAACATGCGCAGCTATCTGTCGGAGCTCGGCTGTCTGCCGGTGTCGGCGATGCTGCACTTTCCGCATGCCGACAAGGCCTTCGAGGTCGACGGCCAGCCAAGCGCGGATCAGGACGCCGCGCGCCGGGCGAAGTACGCCTCCCGCGGCATCGAGCAGCTGCACTGGTGGGCGGAAGCCGCCGCGCGGCAGCGCGCGGCGGTCGATCCTTTTGCCGCGTCGCCGGCCTTCCGGCGCACGCCAAGCGAGCGCGATGCGCCGTGAACGTCCGCCCGCGCTGCGGCTTTACTCGAAGCCGTTGCTGAAGATCGGAATCAGACGCGCGCTTTCGGTTGGGCCGGCATCGGCCTCGGCGAGGCCGTTGCCGTTGTCGTCGCGCGGCCTGTTCTGCAAACGCGCATCCAGCTCGCCGGGCAGATTGAAGTCGGAGCTGCTCGGTGCGAGGACTCCGTAGGCGTCACGGACGGGGCTGCCGTCGCCAAAGGTGATCACCGGGACGGCATCCGTGGGTGCGACGCGGCCAAAGGCTTCGGCGCGCGGGTCCGCGCCGCTGAAGCTGCTGCCGTCGGCACAGGAGCCCGTGCCGAAGTTCGCGCGCGCACCGGCCGGAATCTGCCCGGTCAGGCCGAAGCACAGATTGGGCGCAACGAAGACGTTGCCGCTGAACGCAAAGATCGTCCCGCCGAAGCGGAAAAAGTGTCCGGTATTGCCCCAGAACGCGGTGTGCCGCATCGCGACGATGCCGGACGCGGCCACCGCCCCGGGCAAGCCCACCTCGCTAGACGGCGCGACGTTCCGAAAGAAGCTGGCGTTCTCGATGAGCAGCTCACCACCTTCGGCGTAGATCGCGGTTCCGGACTGGGCGTCGTGGCCCGTGAACGACACTCGCGACAGCTCCACCGTGGCGTTGTCCGCATAGATCGCACCGCCGCCGGTAGCGCGATTGTCTGCGAAGGTGAAGTTGCGCGTGAACTGGGTATCCAAGGCGATCAGGGAAGTGCCCGGTGCAAGACCAATCGCGCCCGTCGCCAGCGTCTGCCCCCCACTGGTTGTCACGGCGATGGTGACCCGCGTCAGCGAAAGCGCACCCCTTGCGACGTAGATCGCCGCGCCGCGCGCCTCGCCGGTCACGGACCGCGCGCCCCCGAACTGGATCACCGTGTCGACGAGTTCGGTGTCCCCGTTGGCGTAAATCGCGCCCCCGAGCGCGTCGCCGCTGGCGCTGTAGGCGGAACAGTTGGTGAACTCCGAGTCCTCGATAAGCATCGTCCAGCCGTTCACGCCGGAGGCGTCGGTGCTGCTCAGGCAGCCACCGCGGGCAATCGTCGAAACGAGGTCCGGATCGCGGAACACGCGCAGGTTGCTCATCCGGAACGCGCCGCCACCGAGCCGCGAGAAGCGCAGAAAGCCTGCTGCCGGCACCCGGACGAGAGTCGCGGGCTGCTGCGAAGTCAGCGTCAGCGATCGGGTGACGATGGGCAGCGCGCTCTGCAGCACGATGTCGAAGCTGCTGATGCCGGAGGCCTGGATCGTGATCGTGTGCGGCTCGTTGGCGTCGGCATTGGCGTCGGTGATCGCCTGCCGCAGCGAGCCGGGGCCGGCGTCATTGGCGTTGGTGACGGTGAAGTTGCTTGCGTGCGCGGCGCCGCTGGCCGCCAAGAGAAAGACAATGGTGAAACAGCGCATGGCGTAGATGTCCCGGAGTGAGTGCCTGGGGCAACGCCGAACCATTCAGCGTTGCCGCGCGCCCTGGAGGGCGCGTCCGCGGATCAGATTCAGGATGAGCTTGATCCGTGTTGCCATG
>JBIJCA010000435.1:0-2722 GCA_044344935.1 Aquimonas sp.
TCTGCGCCACTTCGGGGCGCGAGGTGAACCACTCGGCGTTGGCCCAGCTGTTCAGTACGGCCTGGGCATTGGCATTGCCGGCCCGGGCTTTCTCTTCGATGTCGTGGAAGGCATCGAAGATCAGCAGGGTGTTCTTCAGCGCATCGGCGGCGACCGCGGCGACCGCGGCGTCGTCCAGCAGCTCGATCAGCGGGTGCACGTTGTAGCCGCCGAGCATGGTGCCCAGCAGCTCGGTGGCGCGGGCGCGGCTGATCAGGGGGTTGCTCTCGGTACCGTGGGCGATCGCCGCCAGATAGCTCGCCTTGACCTTGGCGGCGTCGTCGACACCGGCCGGTACGCGGTGGCTCAGCAGCTCCAGCAGGAAGGCCTCTTCACCCGCCGGCGGCGCCTTCAGCAGCTCGATGACCTCGGCGGTCTGCTGGGCGGACAACGGCAGCGGCGGAATGCCCAGCGCAGCGCGCTCGGCAACATGGTGGCGATAGGCTTGGAGCATGGGGAGGGTCCTTCAGGCATGGGACGCCGCGCGCATCGCGCTCACCGGCCGCGGATCGGCCAGGCGCAGCGCGCGGTCAAACGTGAAGGCCCAAGGAGTTCCCCGTACGCAGCGAACCCGACCAGCCTTCACGGCCTGCAATTTTCGCGTGTGCAGGCCGTGGGGGCAATACAACTTTGAGGGAGGAGCGGCATTCGGCATCAGGGCTTGGGGATTCGTGGGGTGAACACCGAGGCGAGCCCGTTCTCAAGACGCACCCCAAACACGCCCCAAGCCAAAGCCCCCTCAGCCCCGAGCGTTCAATCCCGAATCCCCGATTCCGAATCCCGGCTGTCGATCACCACCCGATCCGTCCCGCTGCGCCCGAAGGTCTCGGGCTGGTACATCTCTTCCGCACGGGCGGGCGGCACGATGAACTCGCCAGGCGTGGTGGCGCGGGCGACATAGCTGTAGCGATACACGCCCTCCCACAGCAGCGAGGTAAACGCCTCGACGCGCGCGTCGCGCAGGTTCTGGTGCTCGTACCAGTCGGAACGCCAACGCTCGTGGAGAAGGATGCGCTCCGGGTCGACCGGGACGGACTGGCTCACCGGCAGGGCGGGATTGAGCGCTTCCAACCCGGCCGGCAAGGAATCGACCAGGGCGACGTGGTAGCGACGGCTGGTTGTGACCATGTCGAGTTCGACCCGTACGCGGGCACCTGCACGAATGCGCCAGCGGCCATCGTCATCACGACGCACATCGCCGGGATCATCCACCGCCATGAACCGGCGCTGCACGGCGAAGCCATGATCAGCCGCATCCAGCTGCAGCGAGCTCGGCGCATAGTCCAGGCCGACGCGGTAATAGAGGCGACCCGGGCCCTGCTTCTGCACGTGCAGCGGCACTTCGTCTCCGGGATCACCGAGCGCGGCCAGCGGAATCCGCAGCTCGACGCGATCGCTGCTGCGCCCACGGAAGGCGTGTTCTCCGGCGAGTTCGCGGTCCAGCCAGACGCGTGAGACGAAATCGGGCGAGGTGCCCTCGCGCTGGCGGAAGTAGCGGTCCATCGCCAGCAGCACGAAAGCGTTGTCCTGGGTATTGCTCCAGCGCCCCTGCACGCGATGGGCCAGCAGGCCACGCGCCAACTTCTCGATCAGATCGTGCTCGGGCTCCACTTCAAGCAGCGCCTCCAGCATCACCGCATCGGCGCGCCGGTCAGAGTGCAGAAGCACATGCGCGCCCTGCTCGCTGCGCGCGGTGACGAAGTGCGCGGTGCCAGCGGTTTCGCTGACCTGCCGCTCGACGTGACGCAGCAGCGCTTCGAACTGCGCCTCGTCGATTGCGCCCTTCAGGCTGGGCAGCAGCCAGGCCAAGGCTTCGATCGTGAGCCCTTCAGCCCCGCCCGCCTCGGCGAGCAGCGCCTGCGCCGCGGCAGGATCGGCGTCGCCGAGACGGCGACGCACGTCCAGCGCGTAGGCGCGGACGCCGCGCTGGCTCTCGCTGTCATACCAGCTGGGCATCTCGCGCAGCACGGGGCGCAGATAGCGCAGCGCGTCGTCGCGAGCCTCCTGCCCGATGCTGTAGCCCCGGTCGGCCGCCCTTGCCAGCGCATTCGCAACATGCACGCTGAGAAAGGGCCAGCTGTGCCCGTCCTTCTGCCAGAAGCTCCAGCCACCGTCGTAGTTCTGCAGGGCCAGCAGCCGCTGAACATCGCGCTGCGCAACCTCATCCAGCGCCTCGGGAGTGGGCAGTCCCGGTGCCGCAAAGGCCTGATGCACATCGCGCAAAGCCGCCACGGCCAGTACTCGGCTCGCGCGCTGCTCATTGCATTCGAAGGGGTACTCGACGAGATAGAGCAGCGCATCGGTCAGCGAGTGCAACTCGGTGGAGGCCAGGCCGATCTGCAGCCCGCCGACCTGCGGCAGCGCATCCGCCGGCCGCCGCACCGGCTGCAGCATGCTTCCATCGCCCTCCAGCGAACCGTAGGTGGCGAAGGCCTCGCGGGTGGCCGGCAGCCACACGGGCAGCTCGAAGGTTTGCGCGTCACTGTATTCGCCGGCGCGCACGACAGCCTGGAATCGCGCCTGCCCGATCGCGTCAGCCGCCACCGGAATGCGCAGCTCGACGCGACCCTGGGCGGGCACGCCGATCGACCTGCCGGCCGCATCGGCCGACGGCGGAGTATCGCTTTCCTCAGCGGCTTCACCCACGCGCGCGTTCTGCGCGCGCAGCGCCAGCTCGACTTCG
>JBIJCA010000157.1:0-10427 GCA_044344935.1 Aquimonas sp.
CGCCATCATCCAGCCGACACTGGTTCTCGCCGCCGAAGAGCCGGACCCGCGGCTACCGCGCATGAATGTCGAAGAGCGCCTGAGCTGCATCCCCCAGGTCCAGGTCAGACGGCTGCCGGGCGGCCATCATCTGCATCTCGCCGAACCCGAACGGGCGGCCGGCGCGATCCGCGAGTTCCTGGACGCGCTCGCGGAACGGTCCCACTGAGGCCACCACATCGGGCCAAGGCACAGATCCTGCAAACCTCACGGGACTTCGCTGAATCGCCGCGACCACTCCGTTCGCGGCGGCACCCTGACCATCGAATCCGTGGCTCGCATGCGTCCTCTGCCTGACCGACCCGCCCAGCTCGCTCCGCTGCTCGCGCAGCTGCGCGAGATTCGCCTGCCGATGCTGGCCACCCGCGCGGAGCGCTCCGAGGCGCTGGCCGAGGGCGTCGAACTTCGCAAGCTGCAAGGGCTCGCCGAGCACGAACCCGCCCTGGCCGTCGACATCCTGCAGCAGGTCAATGCCCGCAGGGACTCTTCTGACGATTTGCGCGGGCTGCAGCAGGGCGTTCATTTGCTCGGCAGCGGCGGCGTCCAGCGTCTGCTGAGACAGCACGGTGCGGTCGAGTTCGATTCCGATCAGCCCGGACACCGGCTGTGCCTGCAGGCCATGGCCACCAGTCGCCTGGCGTGGCTGTATCTGGCCCATTGGCTGCGAGCTGCGCTGGCCTCGGACGAGGATTCCAGGCTCTCGGTGCTGACCCTGCTCGGAGTCGCGCGCTGGAAATTGCCGCTCGCGAATCCGGCGCTTTGCGCGCACATCGAGCAGCGCGTGGACGCCGGTGAACGTCGGCTACGGGTCGAGCGTGAGGTACTGGGCGCGGACCTCGACACGATCAATATCTGGCACCTGCAGGACCTCGGCTTCAAGGGAATCGAAGAAGCCAGTCAACAGCTTCGACCGTCAGGGCGACTGATCGCGGAAGCCGCGCGCTGCGCATGGACCCGTGAATTCGCTCCCGAACTGCCAGGCTCACTGAAGAACGCTCTCCGCGAACGGCTGCTGGGCTGCGGCTTCGCCTATTCATTGGCGCTGGAAACCCAGGTCGACTGGTACGGTCCGCGTGCGCGCAGTCTGCTGCGCGCCGCGTCCACGTGGCTCGCGCGTCCGCTCGAAGAGACCCTGCGTGGCGTCTACCGGCAGGCCTTGTTCGCCAGTGGAGAAACCGTGCTCACCCACGGCCTGCGTGCTCCTGCGGTGGGCCTCCTCTGGCCACCGCGAGCCGCGCGCAGCCTGCGTCGACGCGACGCAGACCCGACCGCAGACCGTCGCAGCGTCGGGAGCGACTCGGCACCGACGACTGTGGCCTTGCACGCGGGCGCGCTCGCGGGGGGGAAGCGCTCCCGCGCGGGTGGTCGAGGTCTATCTGCAGCGCTGCGAAAGCGCAGGCCATTCCGACCTCCGCGACCTGCTCAGCGACAGCGTGCGCTTGTTCAGGGGCCTGGGCGTGCGCCGCTGCGCGCTGTTCCTGCGACAGGTCGGCAGCGAGCGCCTCGCCTGTTACTTCTCCCATGGTTTCGCGCAAGGCCAGGCCGACCGTTCCCTGTCGGTGGGCGCGGACCGGACGAGCCTCGTCGGACTGCTGTTGGCGCAGCCCGGAGCGGCTTTCCGCATTTCCGCGGCCCAAGTAGCGGGCCTTGGCCACAAGCTCCCGCCTGAACTGAGGGACTGGCCACCGAATTCAGGCCTGCTGCTGGCTGCGGTCTCGGTGCAGGCACGGGCAGTGGGATTCTGGTGGGCGGACGCCGGCAACGAAGGCAGGGAAACGAAAGCCGAAGGCTTCTCGCTCTTCCGCCGTGCGGCGGCAGGCTTCGGGCCCGCATTCACGCGCCTTCTCAAATCCCGCCAGCCAGCCGGTAACGACCACTGAGCGGATCGCCACCTTCCCCCGCTCGCGGAAGCACGCCGTCAGCGAGAAGTCCGAAGCGTCGCCAAGCCTGCTGCACTGCGAAAGCCCCTCAAGGCGCTGGCATAGAATCGCGCTTCACTTCTCGCTGACGGCGGCCCGCAGTCCATGTGTTCGATTCTCGGCATCCTCGATCTCCGCTCCGACCCAGTGGCCCTGCGCTCGCAGGCGCTGGACCTGTCCCGTCGCATGCGTCACCGCGGACCGGACTGGTCAGGCGTCTATGCGAACGAGCGCGCGATCCTCGTGCACGAGCGACTTGCCATCGTCGGTGTCGATTCCGGCGCGCAGCCGCTGCTCTCACCCGAGGGCAGCCAGGCACTGGCCGTGAACGGCGAGATCTACAACCACCGCCAGCTGCGCGCCGCACTTGAAAGCGACTACGCCTTCCAGACTCATTCCGACTGCGAGGTCATCCTGCCGCTGTATCGAAAATTCGGGCATGACTTCCTGAACCAGCTGGAGGGCATGTTCGCCTTTGTCCTGTGGGACGACGCAAGCAACCACTGGCTGGTCGCGCGCGACCCGATCGGCATCATTCCGCTCTACTACGGCCACGACGCTCACGGCAACCTCTACTTCGCCTCCGAACTCAAGGCACTGGCCCCGGTCTGCAAGGAAGCACGCGAGTTTCCGCCGGGTCACTACTGGGCCCGTGGTGATGCCGAGCCCACCCGCTACTACTACCCGGGCTGGCGCGAGTTCGATGCAGTCAAGGAGGGCCCCACCGATCGAGCCGCGCTGCGCGCCGCTTTCGAGGCCGCAGTGAAGTCGCACATGATGAGCGACGTGCCCTACGGCGTGCTGCTGTCAGGTGGGCTGGACTCCTCGCTGGTTGCGGCGATCGCAAAGAAGTATGCCGCCCGCCGCGTCGAAGAAGACGAGAAGACCGAAGCCTGGTGGCCGCAGCTGCACAGCTTCGCGGTGGGATTGAAGGAGTCCCCGGATCTCAAGGCTGCGCGCGAGGTCGCCGCGCACATCGGCACGGTGCATCACGAATTTCACTTCACCGTGCAGGAGGGCATCGACGCGCTTTCCGATGTCATCTACCACCTCGAAACCTACGACGTGACGACCGTCCGCGCGTCCACGCCGATGTACCTGATGGCGCGACGCATTCGCGCCATGGGCATCAAGATGGTGCTCTCCGGCGAGGGCTCGGACGAACTGTTCGGCGGCTACCTCTATTTCCACAAGGCGCCCGACGCAAAAGCCCTTCACGAGGAAACCGTACGCAAGCTCGACGCCCTGCATCTGTTCGATTGCCTGCGCGCGAACAAGTCGATGTCCGCCTGGGGCGTGGAGGCGCGAGTGCCCTTCCTCGACCGCGGATTCATCGATGTCGCGATGTCGCTGAACCCAGAGGTCAAGCTGTCGGGCAAGCAGCGCGGGCGCATCGAGAAGCAGTTCCTGCGCGAAGCGTTTGCGGGCTACTTGCCCGACAAGATTCTCTGGCGACAGAAGGAACAGTTCTCGGACGGTGTCGGCTACAGCTGGATCGATTCGCTGAAGGCCCATGCGGCTGCGCTGGTCAGTGACGCACAGATGGAGAGCGCGCGCTTCCGCTTCCCCTACAACACGCCGGTCAGCAAGGAGGCCTACTTCTACCGCGAGCTGTTCGAGCGTCATTACCCGCAGGCCTGGGCGGCCGAATGCGTGCCCGGCGGCCCGTCGGTCGCCTGCTCGACCGCCGCGGCGCTGGAGTGGGATGCCAGCCTCAAGAACATCGTCGACCCGTCCGGCCGCGCGGTACAGGCGGTGCATGAGAGTGCCTATTGAAGTGAAGCGGGGATCCGGGATTGGGTATCCGCAATTCAGCCTGAGCAATGCGCCTGGTGCACGGCGCTGAATCGCCGGGCCTCGATCAGGCGAAGCAGCAGCCCCGGATCCCGCCGCACCCGGACAGGTTCAATCCTCGATCCCAGCTTCAAGCTGACCCGCGCACCGGTCTCCCCCGCATTCCTGTGGGGGGAGACACGCCCGGGGAACCCGCTGTCAGTCCGCTGCGGTCAGGGCAGCACCACTTCAAAACCATCGATGAAGATGCGTTCGGACTGCAGGCGCCGGAACACCACGATGCTGCTGTCGGTGCTGGCTACTACATAGACCTGGCGATCGTCAGCACTTGGCACCACGGCGACCGGGCCACCCATGTTGAAGACCGCGCCTTCTTCATCGAACAGGGTCTGCAGGGGCCGCAGGGTTCCCGCGCTGCTGCCCGCGACGATGCGTTCGAAGATGGTCAGGCTGCTGTCGCCGAAGCCGACGACGTAGAGCTCGCTGCCATCGGGAGACAGACTGATCGACTGCGGGCCGGCCATGCCCGGCAGGCTCGCGTCACCTCGACTGAAGCGACGCCGCCAGCTGAGGCTGCCGTCGCTGGCGCGGTCGAATCGAACCACTCCGTTGTCAGCCTCGGCCGCGACGTAGAGCTGGGCACCGTCCGGGCTCAGCACAAGGTCCGAGGCACCGGCAATGCCGCTGACACCCAGCAGGCCGTTGCGGTAGGCGGTGCGGAAGCTCAACTGACCGAAGCGTGGTCCGGCGGCATCGGTCTGGCGATCGAACACCACGACTGCATTGCCGAAGCGCGCGGCCACGTATACCTGCGAACCATCTGCGGAAACCGTCAGCCCGGCTGGCCGCTCCAGGCCGAGCACCGCGGCGCCAGCATCGTTCGGATCGTCGACGCCCTGCGTTTCCGCCTCCACGAAGGTGAGTACGCCGGTGTCGATGTCGCGCGCGAAGACCGACAGCGCGTTGCCGAGAGAAGCGCTGGCATAGACATGGCGACCGTCCGGGCTGATCGCGAGCCGGCTGACGCCGTTGAGGCCACGCGTGGTGACTCCGGTAGCACCAGGTGCGCTCTGGCCTTCGATCTGATTGGCCACGAAACCGAGTTCGCCGGTGCCAGCGTCGCGGGACAGCACCGCGATCGCGCCATCGTTGCGGGCAGCCACGTACAGGTGACGACCATCAGGGCTGAGCATCAGATGTTTGGCGCCGTCCAGGCGCGCATCCGGCAGCCCACCGGCGACCGCGCGGTAATCGCGCAAATAGCTGAGCCGACCGTTGCCGGGATCGCGGCCAAACAGCAGAACGGCATCGCGGCTTTCGCTGGCGACGTAGGCATGCACGCCGTCGGGCGACAGCGCGAGCGCGCTGGGCTGGACCAGCGCGGCGACCCCGCCAGGTCCACCAACCACGTCCTGCTCAAGCTCGACCTCCGGCGCGAAGGCCGGATCGATGATCGTTCCCAGGACCTGCGGCGTGGCAAAGCTGACATTGAACGGCTGCGCGAGCGCCAGTCTGAAGGTCTCGGGCGGTTCGACCTGCGAATCGCCCAGGATCAGCACCTCGATCGTAGTTGCGGTGTCTCCGGCGGCAATCGTTGCGGTACCGCTGCTGGCTTCGTAGTCCGCCCCCGCCACCGCGCTGAGGTTCTGGGTGGCGTAGCTGAAGCGCACTTCGAAGGTGGAAGCGCGCGACAGCCGCGCCTGGAAGCGTGCGATCGCCGTGCCGGACGCGGGCTCAAGCACGCGCACAGGCTCCACGCTGAGCTGCGGCACGTCGTCGTCATCGATGATGGTGCCGACGCCCGCCGCGCGCGCCAGCACCCCGTTCTCGGCGCTGAGCAGCTCCACCTCGAAACTCTCCGCGCCCTCGATCAGGGTGTCGCCGCACGCCTGGACGTCCAGAGTCTGGGAGAGGCTGCCGGCGGGAAAGCTGACGCGACCGCTGCGCTGGATGAAATCCACGCCAGCACCGCAGTTGGGCCCGCCGACAGCGGTCCCGCTTGCAGTCTGGTAGTCGACATGAACCGTGGCGGTACTGGTTGTATTGAGGCTCAGTGCGAAGCGGAGCGGCGTAGTGCCCGCATTGCCCTCGAAGCCACTGACATCGTCGATGGTGACCGCGGGCCCTGTCCCTGTGTTCTGCGGGTCGATGTCGAGCCTGCGGGCCACGCCCTCGGCGCCGACGCTGGTCTGCGCCGCCAGCCGCTGGCCGAGGAAGATGCGCACCGGATCACCGGGCCGGGCGGTGCCCGGCACCCGTGGATTGACCGCGGACATCGGAATGCCCAAGCGGAACTGCCCGCCCAAGCGCGGATCGCGGCCAAGCGTGTATCGCGCCAGCACCTCACCGGCGGGTTCGCTGCGCACCTCGATCACGCTGCCCGTGGGGGCTGGCTGGCCGAACAGCGTGGCCGAGCCGTACAGCACGTGGTCCGGGGCCTCGATCTCGGCCTGTGCGGGCGGCGCAAGGGCGATCACCAGTCCGAACAGGAGCCCACCGAAGCCGATGAGGGGATAACGACCGTTGGCCGAGGGGATCAGTCCATTCATGTCAGTTCCCCGAGTAGGCGTATGTGCTGAAGAAGATCCGGATATCGTCGACGCCCTGCCCATCGCGCTGGCCACCGCCGCCCGGAATCAGCGGACCCTGAATGAAGGTTTCGAGCCCGTCGACCGGATCATTCAGGAACGTGCCGCCCGGAATGATGAGCAGCCAACGACGATTCCACACCGAGCGTCCGACCAGACGGCTGTCAGAAATGATCTGGGAATCATCGAACGGCTCTTCGAAATGGAACGCGCGGAAACGACTGTAGCGACGTACTTCCGTGCTGCTTTCCGAAAGCGTGTCCGCTGCCGGCAGCCAATCGAAGGCAGTCAGCTCCTGACTGTTGATCGGGAACGGGACGGGAATCGCCTGATCGACGAGCTGCCACTCGCGGATGGTGAAGTCGTTCGCCGAAGGCGAGCGCAAGACGTCGGCACCCACCGGGAAGAGATAGACGCGCGGATCGTCCGCGAGCGGCAGGCTGGCGTAGTTGCCGAACCAGGCCCCGACCGAGCGGATGCGCGTACTGAACTGGCTGGAATCGTAGCTGCTGTCCTGCGGGCCCAAGGGCCAGCCGAAGAAGTTTAGACCGAAGCTGACGTTGGTCGTGAACTCGATCACCAGGCCCGGCTGCGGGCCCGCCGACTCCGGCGCGAAGGGCCGCGCGTAGCGCCTGAACTCGGGCACCCGCCGGAGGTCATCCACCTTGAACGACTCCAGCTTGGCCCGCCAGGCCTCGTCGCCCTCCGGACCCTCGGGGATCCGGAACAGCTCGCGCCGCAGCGAGAATCGATTGGTCTCGAACTGCGGGTTGTTGAAGCCCATCTGGCCCTTCAGCACCTGGAAGTTCAGGTTCATCTGCGCCATGGCGCCGGCCAGACCCGTCGTTCCAGCGACAGGATTCCCGTTCAGGACCTGACCGATGCTGCGCTGGCGCACGATCCGTGTGAGGAAGTCCTGGCCCGCGCGCTGATCGCTGCCCAGCAGGTTGGTCTCGTAGTCATAGGCAGCGGCGGCGAGATAGACGTAGCGCGCCGCCAGATCGAAAGCGCCACGGTACTTCTGCAGCGCATCGTTGCGGAAGATGCGGAAGGCCATGTCCTGGTAGCGGTACTCCTGGATCTCGGCGGCACCGTTGCGGCGGAAGGCGATCATGCTGTCCATGACCCTGAGCCCTTCTGCCAGGGTCGCCTGGTAGTCGCCCAGCAGCTGTTTGATGGCCTCGGTGCGCGCGAACACTTCGGCGCGCAGGATCGGCTCCCGGCGCACAAGAGTCTCGACCTCGCCCAGCGAGTTGAAGAGGTTCAGATTGGCACCGTTGATGGCGGTGCTGAGACCCGCCAGCTCGGTCACATCCTCCTTCGCGGCTTCGGTCGCGGTGCCAATGATGTCGAGGCCGTCAGCGACGGTATCGAGGCCAAGCTTGACCCCGTTGCCGGCCTGCTTGATGCCGCAGCGAATGCCCGAAGTCATGTCGCCGCCTGCGGCCAGACCCGCAATGAATACCTCGGGCAGACACTCCGCAGTGTCCTCGAACGTGAAGTCGGCGAACTCACCGATCCTGCGCGCAATCGTGGCGGCTGCGCTCATTGCCGCCGTCGTCGCGGTCAGCGCCTTCAACTCGCTGCGCTGGTTGATCAGGATGTTGATGTTGCGCTCTTCGATGTCGAAGGTTGCACGCAGGGTGTCGGCCGCCACTTCGATCTCCTGCCGCAGCAGGTCGTATTCGAGCAGCGCCTGCTTGAGCGCCACGCGCGCCTGCACCATCTGCTGCAGAGTCTGCTGCAGTCGCCCCGGCGCTCTGCGTTGACCGGTCCACTCAGGCGGTTTGGTGAACCAGAATCCGAAGTCAGGGGATTCGATGGTGGTGTACTCGACCTCGAGCGGCGTACTTGCATCCAGATCGCCGAGCGGACAGCCGACGCTCAACGGTTGATTGCGGCAGGACTGACCGTTGGCACCGGTGGTGTCCGCCTGCCCCGGAGGGATCGGCTTCAGGTTGAAGAAGTTCATGCCGTTCGGACTCGGCGAATAGGTCGCCGTGAAGCGCTTGATCCGGGTGATGCTCAGATCATCGATGCTCAGACCAGAGGTGGGTGGATTGCTTGGGTTGGTATCGAAGTCGAAGGCAGTGCCGGCCAGTTGCGGCACATCCACCATCATGTAGTGGTAGATGTCGGCGCCGTTGTATCCCGCCGGATAGGTACCGCCGGGCCCGATATCGTCCGCGTACGGATAGCCGAAGATCTCGATCAGCCGATTGGCGAAGTCGCTTTCCTGCGAGGCCGAGTCGCGTCGGATGTCGTCGACCTCGTTCTGGTTCCGCCGCATCTGGTTGTTCAACTGGTTGGCGTAGTCCCAGACGTCGATGGCGTTCTGCAGGGCCTTCATGGCACGCCCGTAAATCTGTTCGAAATGGGACTCGCCCTGATTGCCGGAGCCGACGTCGAGGAAGGCCGGGTCGATGTCGAAGGAAACTACGTTCTTCGCGAGGCCGAGCGGGTTGAGGCCGGCATCGGCCTTGTCGACCTGAGCCTGGATGTTGCCGTGGTGGCCGATGATCTCGGTCAGCTCGGAGATCGTGGTGCGGTCGATTTTCTGGATGCCGACCTTGTTCGGATCGGTATCGACCTCCGGCAGGATGGCATTCACCGTCACCCAGTCGAAATCGGACGCCATGCCGGCGCGACGACCCCATTCGGACAAACCCCATGCGCGCTCTGGACGGGTGTCCGCATAGCCCTGCCATTGGCCGTCCGGGTTTTCGGTGTAAGCCGCGCGGTAGGTGAGATCGACAACTTCCGCGCCGACACGTGCCTTGGCAGCAGCGGTCAGAGCGAACTGGCGCTCGTCGAGGAAATCGACGGCGATCGGCACGCCCGCGACCAGTACCGCCTCGGCCTGCGGGTTCCAGGAGAAGAACGGATGCCGCAGCAGACTGTAGTAGGTCTTGGCGGCGGTCAGGTAATGACCCCATGCATCGCCGTGCCCCTGCGGGAACAGCTTGCGGGCATCCTGCTCATTGATGATGCCGTCGGCATTCTGGTCGGTGATGTTGTAGGACAGCGCGTAGGCGACTTCGCCCTGGCCCGTGGTGAAGTTCCAGAACAACCGGTTGTAGACCGGCCGCGCCGCCACCGGACCGAGACTGTTGTCGCGACCGCGCAGCAGGATCAACTCTTCTTCCAGCAGTGAGGGCAGCTGGTTCTGGAAATTGAAGATCGCCGGCGCCAGCGAGAAGGTGCCCGAGCTGGTGGTGATGCCGATGGTCGGGTCCTGGGCATCGGCATAGGCCTCGTTACCGAGCAAGGTGTAGAAGTCGACCAGGCGGGAGGCCACCAGCAGGACTGCGGCGTTGGCCGGGCCGTAGTCCACCGGTGGTGAAGAGTCGACAGAGAGCTGCAGCGCACGGCGCATGACCGTGGTGTAGGCCTCGATCAGACCGATCTGGTTGAGGTTGTTGGGGTCGTTGTTGAAAGCGATCGGCCCTTCATAACGTTGGCCCAGCTGCACCAGCATGCTGGCGTAGTTGTTGGTCGCCGCCTGCGCGAAGTTCTGGACGCGCGCCTCGAACGGATTCAGGCGACCGAGCACACGCTTGACCCAGCCCTCGGCCAGCTGTGCACGGGGCTGGAGCGGCGTGGCGCCCGGTTGACCCGCCCACAGGCTCCACTGGCCGGCGTTGTTGCAGCCGGGCAGCCCGCGGTAGCGCGCGAGGTACCAGTTGTCCGACAGGGTCTGGATGTTGGCGCCCTCGATGCTGATCTCGACCGCGCCCTGCGGATTGGGCACCGAGAACTGGATCCAGCCGTTGAGCTGGCCGGTTTCAGGGCTGGGCAGAACGGTCGGTGGCACGCCGTTGGTGTCCGGCCGGAAGAACCACTCGAAGTCGAGGGCATCGACGTTGCCGCCGAAGTCACCGCTGTGGCGAAGCACCAGCTGCTCATCGAAGACGTTCGGGGGCGAAATCACATTGATCTGGCCCTGGTAGGGCGCGATCAAGCTGGCAGTGGCCGGCGGCGGCGGATTGCGCAGGCAACCAACTTCGATCACTTCCAGACTGACCGGCAGCGGGTTGAGCGCCGGGTCATTGTTGAAGGCAACCGTCATGTAACCCGATCCCTGAGA
>JBIJCA010000436.1:0-2708 GCA_044344935.1 Aquimonas sp.
GCAAAGGGCAGGCTTGACTGGTGCGAGTGTCCAGCGCCGGTGGGTCAAGACCCACCCTATGAGCCGCGGCGAATCGATCGGGTAGGTTGGGCGGAGCCGAAGGCGATGCCCAACATCGTGGCCTCCGAGTCTTGCCGCGCGGGTCGAGCGCCGATGGCAAAGGGCAGGCTTGACTGGTGCAAGTGTCCAGCGCCGCTGGGTCAAGACCCACCCCACGAGCCGCGGTGAATCGATCGGGTAGCTTGGGCGGAGCCGAAGACAATGCGTAAGGTCGCAGCGCGTGCTGTCGCGTCGTAGCCGCGATGAGCCGCGCATTTGTCCCCGCACGCCTGCCTTGACGAAACCCAGTTCTCGTCACAACGAAACCCGGCGCAAGATCCGTTTGCACGACGTTGGGACGCGCTGCGCTTGGCCCAACCTACGAGACGCGTCTGCGTTCGCGCGACGCTGGGCCGCGCTGCGCTTGGCCCAACCTACGAGACGCGTCTGCGTCCGCACGACCTTGTGCGGCGCTGCGCTTGGCCCAACCTGTGATGCGCGCCCGCGCCCGCGCCCGCAACGCAGGCCCGCCTTCCGGGTGTGCGCCGCGCTTATCCGCCGCCTTCACCGCTGCCCGCTATCCTGTGCGGCCGCTTCGATTGCAGGATCTTCCGCATGCTCTACCGCCGCATGGGCTCGACTGGCCTCAAGCTCTCCGCGCTGTCTTTCGGCGCCTGGGTCACTTTTGGCGGCCGCGTGGGGCGTGGCGATGCGCGCAATCTGATCGCGCAGTCCTTCGATGCCGGCGTCAATTTCTTCGACAACGCCGAGGTGTATGCGCGCGGGGAGGCTGAGCGGGTGATGGGCGACGTGATCGCCGATCTGCGTCTGCCGCGCGATGCGTTCTGCGTGTCGAGCAAGGTGCTCTGGGGTAGCGTCGAGAATCCGCGCCCGACCCAGATGGGGCTGTCGCGCAAGCATGTCACCGAAGCCTGCCACGGGGCGCTGAAGCGCCTGCGCGTGGAGTACCTCGATCTGTACTTCTGCCACCGCCCCGACCCGGACACGCCGGTGGAAGAAACCGTGCGGGCGATGGACACCCTGATCCGTCAGGGCAAGGTGCTGTACTGGGGAACGTCGGAATGGCCGGCCGAGCTGATCCGCGAAGCCCACCGCGTGGCGCGCAGCCTGCACCTGCATGCGCCCAGCGTGGAGCAGCCGCAATACAACCTGCTGCACCGCGAGCGCGTCGAGCTGGAATACGCCCCGCTGTGCTCGGAGCTCGGCATGGGCACCACCGTGTGGTCGCCGCTGGCGTCCGGCCTGCTGAGCGGCAAGTACGTGGATGGCATTCCCGACGACAGCCGCTTCACCGCGCCGGGCTACGAATGGTTGGCGCGCGCCCTGCACGAGGCGCCCGAGCGACGCCCGCAGCAGCTGCGCGAGTTCGTTGCGTTGGCGAGCGAGTACGGCGCTACGCCCGCGCAGCTGGCGATCGCCTGGTGCCTTGCCAACCCGCAGGTGTCGAGCGTGATCCTGGGCGCCTCCAAGGCCAGCCAGCTCGCCGACAACCTGGCAGCGATCGAAGTGCACCAGCGCCTGCAGGACGCCGACATCGCCCGCATCGAGGCTGTGTTCGCACGCTGAAATCCGCTGCACGCGCGGGGAGAAACGGTCGCAAGCCTGCCCGCCCGCTGCCGCTATCCTGTGCGCCTCGCGGTGCCACCCGTGGCGGTTGCCTCAGCCGCGCGTCTAGCGCCGCCTTTCCAAACACTCCAGGGTGCAGCCCATGCTGCTGATGATCGACAACTACGACAGCTTTACCTACAACCTCGTGCAGTACTTCGGCGAGCTCGGCGAGCAGGTCCAGGTGATCCGCAACGACCAGCTCGACGTCGACGCGATTGCAGCGCTGCAGCCTGAGCGCATCGTGATCTCACCGGGGCCGTGCACGCCCAACGAGGCCGGGGTTTCGCTGGAGGTGATCGAGCGACTCGGCGCGCGCATTCCGATTCTCGGCGTCTGTCTTGGCCATCAGGGCATCGGCCAGGCCTTCGGTGGGCGCGTGATCCGCGCGAGCCGGATCATGCACGGCAAGACCTCACCCGTTCACCATCGCGGCCTGGGTGTGTTCGCGGGCCTGCCGAGCCCGTTCGAAGCCACCCGCTACCACTCGCTGGTGGTCGAGCAGGCGAGCCTGCCGGACTGCCTTGAAGTCACCGCCTGGACCGAGAACGAAGACGGTTCGATCGAAGAGATCATGGGCTTGCGCCATCGCCAGCTGCCGATCGAGGGCGTGCAGTTCCATCCCGAGTCGATCCTCACCCAGCACGGCCACGCCCTGCTGGCGAACTTTCTCGGCCGCCCCGCGGCCAAGGCGGCCTGAAGCGATGCAGCCGAGCAAGGAGCAGACGATGTCGATGACCCCGCAGGCGGCACTGCAGCGCACGATCGAGCACCGCGAGATCTTCCACGACGAGATGATCGATCTGATGCGGCAGATCATGCGCGGTGAGGTGTCGCCGGTGATGGCGGCAGCGATCCTCACCGGTCTGCGGGTCAAGAAGGAAACCATCGGCGAGATCACCGGCGCGGCGACGGTGATGCGCGAGCTGTCCGCCAGGGTCGAGGTGCCGGAGTATCCGAACTTCGTCGACATCGTCGGCACCGGCGGCGATGGCGCGCACAGCTTCAACATCAGCACCGCCAGCATGTTCGTGGTGGCGGCT
>JBIJCA010000158.1:0-10421 GCA_044344935.1 Aquimonas sp.
GCGCTGACCAGCGGCGAGAGCAGCCCGGCCACGCCCGCATTGATCAGCAGGCTGACGAAACTCTGCATGGACGAAGCCGCGCCGCGATGGCGCGGATACAGATCGAGAATCGCCAGGGTCACGATCTGGAACACCAGGGCCACGCCGACCGCATTCACAGCGATCGGCAACACCGCCCACGGAAAGCGCGGCGTCTCCGCCAACGCCGCGTACGCCACGCCGGCCAGGGAGGCGAGCAGGCAGATCGCGAAACCGATCGACGCCGCGCGGCGCGCGCTGATGCGCCCGGCGCTGCGGCCCGACAGAAAGGCGCCGAACGCCATGCCGCCGACTGCTGGCGCGAAGAACCAGCCGAACTGCTGCTCGTTCAAGCCCAGATGCTGCATCACGAACACCGGCGCGGACGCGATGTAGATGAACAAGGCGCCGAAGTTGAGGGTGCCGATCAAGGTCAGGATCATGAAGGCGCGATTGCCGAGCATGGCAGCGCTCGTCGTCCAAAGGCTGCGCATCGACAGCGGCACCCGCAGCAGGGGCGGATGGGTCTCAGGCAGCGCGAACGCGGTGACCAGCAGCAGCACCGCGGCGAACAGCACCAGGAACCAGAAGATCATCTGCCAGTTCGACCAGCCGAGGATCCAGCCGCCAACGATCGGCGCGATCGCCGGCGCGATGGTGAAAATCATCGAGATGTGGCTCATCAGACGCTGCGCATCGGACCCCTCGCGAAGGTCGCGCACGATCGCACGTCCAACAATGATGCCGGCGCCCGAACTCACCCCCTGCAGGGCGCGCCACAGCAGCAGTTCGCTCAGCCCCGTGGACAGCGCGCAGCCAACCGAAGCCAGCAGGAACACCGCAATGCCCACCAGCAGCACCGGTTTGCGGCCGTAAGCATCCGACAGCGGTCCGTGGATGACGCTCGCCAAAGCGTAGGCCAGCAGGTAGACGCTGATGCTCTGCTGCATCGCCGCCGCGTTGATCGCGAAGTCGCGCTGGATCACCCCGAAGGCCGGAAAGATGCTGTCGATGGTGAACGGTCCGAACATCGCCAGCCCACCGAGGATCAGGGCAAGGCGCAGCTGCGGAACCTGGTGGCGGGTGTGGGGCATGGACTCGGCTGCTCATCGGGGACGGGCCCGCAGCATCAGCGGGACGAAGCATCGGCATGGTGCCCGGAAAGCGGGGGCCCGGGTCAGTGCCAGAGGGGGCGGCGCAAGTCGTCGCGAGCGTCGCTGCGGAAGCACGGGCGCTGAGCCTGGGCTCACGGTGGGCCAGGGCCCACCCTATGGAAGCCTGTGCGCACGCGGTGCGCGGCACGCGCACCCTACCGCTTCGAGCGACGCCGCCGCCCCATCGAAGCAGAAGCGGCCTTCGCGTAGGGAACGCCTGCGGCGCACCAACACCGATTGCACCGTGTGCGCCTGCGGCGCACCAACACCCATTGCACCGTGTGCGCCTGCGGCGCACCAACACCGATTGCACCGCGTGCGCCTGCGGCGCACCAACACCGAATGCTCGCGCGGCGCCCGTGGCGCACCACGCTCCGCCATCGTCGCGCTCAGCGCACTCCAAGCTCGCGCGCCAGGCGCTCGGCCCTGGCGCGCACCACCTCGCTCGGCAGCACCGTCTGCCGCAAGACCGGCAGCGCCGCCGCGAGCACCTTGCGTGCCTGCGAGGCATCACCCGTGAGCTGATGCACACGCGCGCGCTCGACCTGCACGCTGGCGATGTCGAAAGGCACGCCGCCGTGGCGCTGCAGGTGCGCCAGAGCGGCCTCAAGGCTCGCGGCAGCGGCCTGCAGATCACCCCGCTGCGCCAGAAGGTGCCCGCGGACGCGTGCCATGTAGGCGAACAAGGCATGCTCAGCAGGCAGCAGCGGTCGCATCCGCTGCTCCGCGACCGCCAGACGGTCGAAGGCGGCCTCGATCTCGCCGCGGTGGCGCGCCAGCACCGCGCGCTGCCAAGCCAGCATCGCCGGCTCGAAGGCATCGGGACCATCGAGCTGCAGCGCCTGCTGCTCCAGCGACTGCAGAATCTCATCGGCCTCTTCGCCGCGTCCGAGCAGGCCAAGCGTGCGCGCCCGCGAACGCCGCGACTGCCGCAGGCGAAGGCTGTCGGTATCGGGCTCGCTGCGCTCCAGCAGCGCGAGGCCTTCGTCGAACAGCTGCAGCGCGCGCGGGTAGTCACCGGCCGACTCGGCTACCGAGGCCAGATTGAGGATCGCCGGCGCGCGCTCGGCCGGCACCTGGGCCAGCGCGTCGCTGGCGCCGAGCGAGCGCTCGAACGCCTCCTGTGCCTCGCGGAATCGCGCCTGCTCGTTCAGCGCCAGGCCCAGCGCGTTGTACAGCATGGTCATGCGCGCATTGCGTTCACCCACGACGCGGGACTGGATGCCGATCGCTTCGCGCGCCAGCGCTTCGGCCTCGCCTGGACGACCCAGCTGCACCAGGGCTTCGAGACGCCCGCGCAGAAAGGTGATGCGCTCCGGCGAGTCCGGCGGGACCCGTCCCTGCATCAGCGCATCGGCCGCATCGAGCAGCTCGATCGCTTCCTGCGGCCGACTCAGGTTGTTGTACATGCCGGCCAATGCCTGATGGGCATTCAGCACCACATCCAGCGGCGGCTCGGGCAGTGAGACGCCCGCCACAACCTCGCGCCAGAGCGCCTCGGCGCGCTCGAAATCCCCCAACCGGTAGTGTGCGTAAGCGAGTTGATCGACGCTGCGCAGCCGTTCGACCGGGTCACCGGGCGCGTGCCGTGCGCGCAAGGCCGCTGCGCGCTCCGCTGCGGCCAGCACCTGCCCGGTGCGTCCCAGCAAGCCCTCCGCCGTCGACCAGGTATCGAGATCGCGGGCCAGCGCCAAGGCATCACCGGGGTGCGGCGGATCCTCGCTCGGCACCCCACGGGCAAACAGATCAGCCGCGATCGCGGGTTCGCCGAGGGCCTCGTACACATGCCCAAGCACGCGCCGCAGTTCAGCCTGGACGCGCGGCCTGTCCTGCAGCACCTGCTCAAGGTCCGCGCGCGCGCTGTCGGCCAGCTCTCGGATGCTGATCTCGCGCTTCTGCGCGCGCTCCGGCGTGAGCGCCACCAGGGTCCGCGACAGGAAGCCGAGCGCTGCGCGGGCGTTGGCCGCCTCGTCCTCCGCGCGCTCGCGATCACGCTGGGCCACGGCTTCCGCGAGCAGTGCGCGTTCGCGCTCGACATCCAGCCGCCAGACGAAGACCAGCGCCGCGAGCAGCACTCCGCTGGCGATGCTCACCCCAGTGCGGTGCCTGCGCGCGAACTTGCGCACGCGGTACAAAGCGGAGTCCGGCGACACCCGCACCGTGCGGCCCTCGCGCCACCGCAACAGATCCGCACGCAGCGCTTCGACCGTGGGGTAGCGCTGCCGCGAGTCCTCCGCGCTGCCGGCTTCCAGAATGCCGCGCAGCTCGGCGTCGAGCTTCAGCCCGATGAACCCGGCCGGCACCTGCATGGCCTGGCCGGGCTGGCGCTCGCCGGTCAGCATTTCGCGAAGCAGCACCGACAGCCCGAAGACATCACTGGCGGTCGTGATCAGGCCGCCGCTGCGCTGCTCGGGTGCGGCATAACCAGGGGTCCACACGCGCGTCGAAGTTTGCCGGCTGTCCTCGCCCTGGCTGACATCGACCAGCTTGGCCACGCCGAAGTCGAGCAGACGCGGATCGCCGTCGGCCCGCACCATTACATTGTTCGGCTTCAGGTCGCGATGGATCACCAGCCGCTCATGCGCGTGCTGCACGGCATCCGCGATGCGATCGAACAGGGCGAGGCGCTGGCGCAGGTCGAGCGGGTGTTCGGCCAGCCAGTAGAGCAGGGTCTGACCGTCGACATACTCCATCACCACGTAGGGCTGACCGTCCTCGGTCTCGCCGCCATCGAGCAGGCGCGCGATGTTCGGATGGTCCAGCTGGGCGAGGATTCGGCGCTCATGGCGCAGCCGGCGGCGCTCGTCCTCGGTGGGGAAACCGCGGATCAGCTTGATCGCCGCTTTCTGCACGAAGTCGCCGTCAGCCCGCTCGGCCAGCAGTACGGTGCCCATGCCGCCCGAGCCGAGCTCACGCAGCACCCGCCAGGGGCCAATGCGCTTGCCGCTGGCGAACTCCCGCTCGGCTGTGACACCGACCACCAACTGGACAACTGCTGCGGCGAGCGGATCGTCGATCTGACGGGTGCCGCCGGCGTCCAGCGCCAGCAGGCGTTCCAGTTCGGCACGTTGCGCAGGAGGCAGCTCGGCCAGGCGCACCTGCTGCTGCTCGAACGGCAGATCCACCAGCGCATCGAACAGTTCGGCCAGAGGCCAGCCCTGCCCCGCGCCTGAACCCTCGTCTCCGTTGACGCTGCCGGCCATCGCACGCCTCCGCTGCCCGCGCGCAGCATACGGTCCAAGCGTCCGGGCGACGAGGCCCCGGCGCGGGTGCGGGCAAGCCTGCGATGCGGCAGACTCATGCCGCCGCGGCCCGCGGTGAACGGATCGGCTCCGATGGATGCACAGGCTCGCGGCTGGCGCTGGCGCTTCGGCGACGTCGAACTCGATGAGTCCGCGCTCGAACTGCGCGTCGGCGGCGAGGTGGTGCAGCTCGAACCCAAGGCACTCGAAGTGCTGCGGGTGCTGGTGCGCCGGCCGGGCGAAGTGGTCACCAAGGACGAGCTGCTGGATGCCGTGTGGCCCGGCCGGGTGGTCACCGAGGGCGTGCTCGGCAAAGCCGTCGCCAAGCTGCGCGCGGCGCTGCGTGATGACGACGGCCAGACGGTGCGCACCGCGTACGGCTACGGCTATCGCCTGGTCGCCGAGGTCCGCGCCGAAGCGGTGGAGCGCAGCGCCGAGCCCAGCCCGCTGGCGCTCGAAGCCGGCCAGGCCGTGGCCGGGCGCCGACATTGGCTGCTGCAGCGCCGTCTGGGCGAAGGCGGCCACGGCGAGGTCTGGCTGGTCGAACACGACAAGACCCGCGAGCGCCGCGTCTTCAAGTTCGCCCGCAACAGCGGCAGCCTCGGCGCGCTCAAGCGCGAGGTCACCTTGTTCCGGCTGTTTCTGGATGCCCTCGGCGAACGCCCTGACCTCGCCCCCGTACTCGACTGGAATTTCGATGAGGCGCCCTACTTCATCGAATCGCCCTTCGCGCCGCAGGGCAGCCTGCTCGACTACGCCGACGGCCTGGGCGGTATCGCCCAACTCCCTCTGTCCACGCGGCTGGAGCTGGCCGCGCAGATCGCGGATGCGCTCGCCGCTGCGCACTCGGTCGGCGTGCTGCACAAGGATCTGAAGCCCGGCAACGTGCTGATCCACGCGGAAGATGATCCTGACGCACCGCGCGCGCAGCTCACCGATTTCGGCAGCGCGCGCCTGCTCGATCCCGGCCAGCTGGAAGCCCTCGGCATCACCCGTCTCGGCTACACCCGCACCCGCGACCGCGCTGATGAAGACTCCACCTCGGGCACGCCGCTGTATCTGGCCCCGGAACTGCTGGCCGGGCATGCACCTACCCTGCGCAGCGATGTGTATGCGCTCGGCGTGCTGCTCTGGCAGCTGGTCATCGGCGAACTCCGGCGTCCGCTGGCGCCCGGCTGGGAGCGCGAAGTCGAAGACCCCCTGTTGCGCACCGACATCGCCGACTGCATCGACGGTGAGCCTTCGCGAAGGCTCGATAGCGCAGCCGCGCTGGCCCAGCGCCTGCGCGGCCTCGAACAGCGGCGTCGACAGCAGGCCGACCTGCAGCGGCGCGAGACGCTGGCGTCCGAACTGTCAGCGCGGCGCGCGCGCGCGCGCGCGGCGCCGCTGGCTGGTCGCGCTGAGCGGAGTGCTCGGCATCGGCCTTGCGGTAAGCACCTTCATGTACGTACGCCTGCAGCAATCGCAGGCAGAACTTGCCGCCGCCGCAGCGCGTGCAGACAGCGAGGGGGACCACGCGCGTGCGGTCAACCAGTTTCTGGTCGAGGATCTGCTGGCAACGGTGAACCCGCTCGACCAGGGCGAAGGTGATCCGAGCATGCGCGAGGTGTTGAGCCGCGCCGCGCGCGGGATCGATGGGCGTTTCCCTGATCGCCCTGAAACCGAAGCCGCCGTGCGGCTGCTGCTGGCGCGGGCCTTCATCGAACTGTTCGACATGGAGGCAGCCCGCGCGCAGCTGGACGCAGCGGAGGTGCTGCTTGCACCGCTCTCGGCCGACGAACTGAAGCTGCGCCTGCTGACTTCGCGGGCATCCTTGCTGGAAACGGAAGGCAAGTTCGCCGAAGCCCTGACCCTGCTGCAGGAAGGCGCAGCGCTTGCTGCATCGGCAAACGGTACGGACGGAGAGGGTGTATCCGATGCGCTGCTCGCCTACCAGCTGACGCTGGGCCTGCTGCAACTGCGCACTGGCGATGCGGCCGGCGCGCTGGAGCGCTTCCAGGAAAACGTGCCGAAACTGCGTGAACGGCGCGGCGCTTTCGACGCTGGCGTACTGACCGCCGAAGGCAACCTCGGCGACGCCCAGCTCGCCCTCGGCCGGCTGGATGAGGCCCACGCAACGCATTCGGCCAATGCTGAGGTCGCGCGCGGGCACTACGGCGACGACGATCTGCGCAGCGCCATCTACGCCCGACCCGCAGCCAGCGTTGCAGTCCGACTCGGCAAGCTGGATGAGGCGGCCGTCGGACTCGAGTACGCGCAGCGGATCGCGACGAGCGAGCTGGGCAGCACCCACCCCCACACGCTCGGCATCCGCAGCGACTATGCCCAGCTGCTGGGCGAACTGCGACGTCTTGACGAAGCCGAAGCCCTGCAGCGAAGCATCCTGAGCGACATGACAGCGACGCTTGGGGAAGCCCACCCGCTGGTCGCTCAAGCCACAGGAAACCTCGCCCACCTGCTGGAGCACACGGGCCGACTGGACGAAGCCATCGAGATCGGCGAACGCGCATTGGCCCTGAAAATCGCCGCGCACGGTCGCGAGAGCGAGCAGTTCGTCCTGCAGACCCACAATCTGAGTCGCTATGAGCAGAGGCTCGGCCGCTGGGCGGAAGCGGAGCGCCGTCAGCGCGAGATGGTGCCCATCGCTGAAAAGCTCATGCCCTCCGATCACTGGGGCCTGGGCCTCGTGCGCTGCGCCTGGGCCGACAGCCTGGCCAAGCTGAAGCGACCCGACGAGGCGCTGGCGCTGCTCGATGTGTGCCTGCCGCCCATGCACGCTGCGTTCGGGCCCGACAGCCCGAACCAGGCGGGGTTCGTCGAGCTGCAGCAGTCGCTGCAGGCGGCCGACCCGGCGCGCGCAGCGCAGGAAGCCACGCCCGCGCGTTAGCCAGCCGCGGACCGCGAACGCGCGGCAGCCGGAAGTCGTCGACCCTCAATGCGCGACGGGCGACAGGACCGCAAGTGCTTTTCTTTCAGGCACTTGGCGAGAGGTTTCGCAACTCTTCCGAAGACCTTCCGAATTCCTTCGGGATCCCCCGCGACCTCCCGCGCTATAGCTCCGTCGGCCTCACCCACGGAGTATCTCGATGTCTGCTGCGCGTCCGACCGCTATGTCCACGCATCGCCTTCCGGCTCTGCTCGGCGTCGCGCTCTTGCTGACCTGGGCCGGCGTCGCCGGCGCATTCGACGTCGATGATGGCTATGCGCCGGAACTGAACGACACCGTCAACGCGCTGGCCGTTCAGCCGAGCGGCCACGGCATCGTTGGCGGCGAGTTCACCAGCGTCAACGGCGTCAGCTGCGCGCGCCTGTGCCGGCTGGATGCAGCAGGACGGGTCGCCGCCGGCTTCGGGCCGACCGGCCTGAACGGCGATGTGTTCGCCCTGCTGGTGGAGCCCGACGGCGCGGTCATCGTCGGCGGCGCCTTCACCCAAGGCTTCGGCCAGGCCTTTTCGCGGATGCTGCGCCTGAACGCTGACGGATCGATCGCCTCGCCCACGCTGGCCGGCACCAACGGCAGCGTCCGCGCCCTGCTGCGGCTAGCGGATGGCCGGCTGCTGATCGGCGGCGACTTCACCGAGGTGGGCGGATCCTGGCCAAGCCAGCGGATTGCCCGGCTGCACGCCGACGGCTCAGTCGACACCAGCTTCCGCGCCGACGTCGGCGGCACCGTCCACGCCATCGCCGTGCTGGACGATGGTCGGATCGTTGTGGGCGGCGCGTTCCTGACGGTCGGCGGCGCAAACCGTCAGCGCCTGGCCGTGCTGCGGCCGAACGGACAGGTGGACTTCAACACCGCGTTCAACGCCAACGGCACCGTCAGGACGCTGAGCCGCGACAACGATGGCACCCTGGTCGTCGGCGGCGACTTCACCCAGATCGCGGGAATTGCGCTGGCGCGCTTGGCCCGCATGACGCCCGACGGCGGCATCGTGTACGGCCTGGCGACTGCCGACGCGGGCGTGCGAGCCACGCTCGTGCACAGCGACGGCCAGCTGATCCTCGGAGGGGATTTCCTCGCCATCGACAACCAGCCGCGTGCACGACTGGCGCGACTCGATCAGGAACGCCAGCTGGAGTCGACCTGGCGGGCCGTGACTGGCGGCAGCGTCAACGCGATCGCCGAGCAGCCCGACGGCAGCCTGCTGGTCGGCGGCAGCTTCACGACCGCGAACGGTGAGCCCCGCAGCCGGCTGGCGCGGGTCACGCCACAAGGGCAGCTGGAGCGGACCCTGAGCTCCCTCGTCAACCTGGAGGCGGCGGTACTGGCGGTCGTCGAACAGCCCGATGGCGGCCTGCTGCTGGGCGGAGACTTCGACACCGTGGCCGGACAGACCCGGGAGAACCTCGCACGTCTCGCAGCCAACGGCAGCGTGGATCCGGCATTCGCGCCAACCGTGAGCAAAGGCAGCGTGCGCGCGCTGGCCGCGCTGCCAGATGGCAGCGTGCTGTTGGCCGGCAACTTCACGGCGGTCAACGGCAACCCGCGCAACGGCCTCGCCAAGCTTCGAGCCAACGGCAGTCTGGACACCAGCTTCCGCACGCCAGACTTTTCCGGGCAGCTGTCAGGGATGAAGCTCGCGCAGAACGATCAGCTCTATGTGGCTGGCTCGTTCGCCCGGATGGACCAGCATTCCAGCGCGGGCGTTGCACGCTTGAGCACCGCCAGCGGCAGCGTCGACACCGCATTTCGTGCAGCAGTTGAGCCACGCGCACTCAATGTCCTGGTACAGCCCGACGGTCGAGTGCTGGTCATCGGGGCGACCGAAGTGGACGGCGTCGCACAGCCCGCAGCGCTGTCGCGGCTGCTGCGCAACGGCCCACTCGACCCGGAGTTTCTCGCCCAACCCGGCGAGAACACGCAAGTCAACGCGGCCGCGCTGCTGCCGGACGGCCGCATCCTGGTGGCCTACAGCCGCCCTGGGACCGCCCAGCATTTCGTTCGCCGTCTGCTTGCCGACGGCAGCCTGGACACCGTCGATCCCGGCTTCGTCACCATCGCCGATGGGCCGATTTCCAGCCTTGCCCTGCGGACCGATGGGCTGATCGCGATCAGCGGGGAGTTCACCACCATCTTCAACGCGCGCAGATCCGGCTACGCGCTGCTGGGGCCGACCGGCGTCGCGACCAGCGTCGCGCTGCCTGCCGCCGATGGTCCGGTCATGGGCATACATTTCCAGCACGACGGCAAGCTGCTGCTGTACGGCACTTTCGACACGGTCGGCGGCATGCCGCGCCCGGGCCTAGCGCGGCTGTCGAGCCCGCAGGCAGCCCTGTATTCACTGGAGCAGGCCGGTGGGTCGCTGCGCTGGCTGCGCGGCGGCGCCGCGCCCGAGATCGACAGCGTGCCGCGCATTGCGATCAGCGGTTTTGGCCAACCGCTGCCGGAGTCGGCACCGCTGCGACGCGTCGCGGGTGGCTGGCAGTTCGACGGTTTGGACGTCGCCAGCGGCGGCGCCCCGCTGCTGCGCCTGCAGCTGCAGGCGGACATCCCGCACAGCGACGGCACCGGCCGCTACCAGCGCGAGTACCAGCGCTTCAACGCGCGGCTCTTCAGCGATGGCTTCGAGCCCGGCGACCCGAACTGATCGAAGCCCATGTCCACGCACGCGTCCGCTCTGAGCGACCACAGGAGTTCCCCATGAACCGAAGTCTCACGCGTGCCCGCTGGGCTCTTCTGATTGCCGGCGTGCTGTGTGCCCACGGCGCGCAAGCGCAGCTGAGCAGCACCAACAGCCGGCTGTTCATCCGCAACACCGCCGACGGGCTGCCCTTCGCGATCCTCGGGCGTGTGGGGGCGGCGCGCGGGTTCGGCGAGACCATGGCTGTCGGCGACTTCAACTGCGATGGGATTCAGGACCTGGCCATCGGCGCACCCGATGCCAACGCCAACAACATGGTGGCTTCCGGCCAGATCGTAATCGCCTACGGCAGCGCGCTGGGCCTGCGCTCGAACGACGGTATCGGGCTGTCGCAAAGCTCGCCGAACATGCCGGGCGGCTCCGAA
>JBIJCA010000159.1:0-10408 GCA_044344935.1 Aquimonas sp.
CCGACAGCGGCGCCGCCGAGTTCGGCTACGCGCTGGCCGTCGACTCGGCCGCGTCGCGCTTCGCGGTGTCGGCGCCGGCGCAGTCGGCGGTGTACGTGTATCTGTGCGATGCGCAGGGCTGCGGCCTCGAACAGCGGCTTCAAGGTGTGGCCGGACGGGGTTTCGGTGCGGCGCTGGCGCTGGATGGCGATCGCCTTGCTGTCGGTGAAGCCGGCGCCGACAGCGTGCGGCTGTTCCGCCGCATCTCCGGCAGCTGGACTGTCGAGACCACCCTCGCTGCCGCCGCTCCGCTGGCCGGCAGTCGCTTCGGTGAAGCGCTGGCCTTGCGCGGTGAGCGGCTGGCGATCGCTGCGCCACGCCAGGCGACGGGCGCGGTGCATGTTTTCAGCTTTGGCGGCGCCAGCTGGGCGCAGACCCAGACCGTGTTCGCGCAGGACGCACAGGCCCGGCGTTTCGGCGCCAGTCTCGTCCTGCTCCCCGATCAGCTGCTCGTCGCCGCGCCGCTGACCGCAAGCCCCGGCAGCTATGCGAACGGGCGCGTCGAGGTGCATGCCGAGGGTGGCGCCGGTTCCAGCTTCGCCTTCGTCCAGGCCCTGCTGCCGGCCGCCGCGAACGGCGGCGAACTGTTCGGACAGGCCCTCTCCGTGCAGGGCGATCGCTTGCTGGTCGGCAGCCCCGGCGCTGCCGCGGGCGCCGGCCGCGTGCAGGTGTTCGAACGCGGCGTCGGCGGCGCCTGGAGCCTGCGCGCGAGCCTGCAGCCGCCCACCGATGTCAGCGGTGTGGCGACCCGTTTCGGCTGGTCGCTGGCCCAGGACGGCGCCCGTGTGCTGGTCGGCGAACCCTTCGCGCAGGCGCCGGCCGGCGGTCTCTGCGGTGTTGCGCATGCCTTCATCGACAGCGCCGGCACGCTGGCCCCCGCCGCCGTGCCCTATCGCGATCGTCAACCCGGCGGACTGTTCGGCTTCGCGGTCGCTCTCGCGGGGCCGCGCGCGCTGATTGCAGCGCCCGGGCAGTCGGATGCGCAGGCGGTGGGACGTGTGTTCAGCGCGGACCTCGCGCTCAGCCTCTACGACCACGGTTTCGAACTGCCCTGGCCCGCGTGCGCGCCTGCCGCGCCCTGATCCCTTGCCACGCCTCGCGTCGCCGCCCCGGAGCCGGTGAGAGACCCACCCGGCGGCCGCGCCGTTCGCCGAAGCCGCGACCCTCGGATCGTGCCCCGTGACTCTGCCTTCGCCTGCCGCGCGTTCGCCTGCATGCCGGTTGGCGTCTCGCCCCGACGATGGAGGCGCGTGCGCTGAGCACGTCAGCGTCCTTGCCCGATCGCCTGCACGCCGGCCGTGCGTCCTGCGCGATCAGCCGCCTTCGTTGCCGTCCAGCAGCCGGTGCTTGACGGCGTAGCGGATCAGCTCGGCGGTGTTGCGCACTTCCAGCTTGGCGAGCACTCGCGAGCGGTGGTTCTCGGCGGTCTTGACGCTGATGTCGAGCGCGCGCGCGATCTCCTTCGTGGTCTGACCCTCGATGATCAGATGGAAGACTTCGCGCTCACGGTCGGTCAGCCCGCGGTAGGGGTCTTCCAGCCGGCCGGTCGGGTTCTGCACCTGCTGGGCCAGCACACGCGAGGCGTGCGCGCCGAAGTAGCCGCGGCCGCCGGCGAGCGCGCGCACCCCCGCCAGCATCTCGCTGCCGGCGCTGTCCTTCAGCAGGAAGCCGGCGGCGCCGGCGCGCACCACGTGCAGCACGTACTCCTCTTCGGCGTGCATGGTCAGCACCAGCGCGCGCGTGTCGGGCAGCTCCGCGTGCAGTCGGCGCACCACCTCGATGCCGTTCAGACGTGGCATCGAGATGTCGACCACCAGCACATCCGGCCGCAGCTTCAGCACCGACTCGACCGCACTCATGCCGTCGGCCGCCTGCGCCACCACCTGGATATCGTCGGCGGCGTTGAGCAGGGCCACCAGGCCCTCGCGCAGGATGGTGTGGTCGTCGGCGACCACCACGCGGATCGTCTTCATGGCTGGCGTCCCTGTGCCTGTGCCAGTGCGCCCAGCAGGGGCAGGTGCACGCGCACCTGCGCGCCTTCGCCGGGCTCGCTGTGGAAATGGAAGCTGCCGCCGAACAGGCGCACCCGCTCGCGCATGCTCGACAGGCCGGTGCTGCCGCCCTGGCTGCCGGCGGCCAGCGCGGCATCGACTTCGCAGCCGCGGCCGTCGTCGACCACCAGCAGATGCAGGCCGCCGGCGCGCACGAAACAGCGCAGCGCAATGGTGCTGGCGCCGGCGTGCTTGAGCGCGTTGTTGATCGCCTCCTGGGCGACACGGAAGACGAGGGTGCGCAGTTCGATGTCATCGAGCTCGCCGAGGCCGCCGGCGTCGAGCGTGATCTGGGTGCCTTCGCCAGCGCTGCGGGTCAGCCAGGCCAGCGCCGCTTCCAGACCGAGGTCGTCGAGGATCTGCGGGCGCAGGTTCAGCGACAGCGCGCGGGTTTCGCCGATCGCCATGTCGCAGACGCTCAGTGCCTCCCGCAGCGCTGCGCGCGGGTCTTCGCCGTGCAGGGCCTGCTCGATGCGGTGGCGCAGGGCGGTGAGGCTCTGGCCGAGACCGTCGTGCAGATCGCGCGCCAGCCGCCGGCGCTCGTCTTCCTGCACGCGCCAGACGCTGCGGGCCAGCCCGCGGAAATGCTGCTCGCCCTGCTGCATGCGGGCGAACAGCTTTTCCTGCGAAGCGCGCAGCTGCGCAAGCTGCTCGGCCAGGCGGCGCGAGTCGAGCTCGCTGGTTTCATCGTCGAGGATCACGCGTGGGTCCCGATCGGGGGTGAGTGCAGAGGCCTGTGCATAGGGCCGAGGCTGCTGGTGGCGGACAGCGAAGGGCTCACCGGGGTGACTCCGCGCTGTCAGTGCGCGCGCGATCGAAGGCCGCCTGCAGCCCCGCGCGCTGCGTCGCCGGGGTCAGCGGCAACAGCCGTTCAAGTGCAGCGCTCGCCAGCCCGGAAGCATCGGCATCAGCGGCCACGCCGGCACGCTGGGCGGCGAGATGGAGAAAAGGCGCCCGCATCCACTCGGGGCTGCGCGCCAGCCAGGCGCGCGCCTCGCGGTAGTCGCCGCTGGCGCCGACGTCTCCGATCTGCAGGCTGGTTTCGATCAGCAGAAGCCGCAGCGGCTGGCTGGGGAAGCGATCGAGGCCCGCACGCGCCTCGCCGAGGGTGGCCTGGGCATCATCGGCCTGACCGAGGCGCTGCTCCGCGATGGCCCGTGCCAGCAAGGCCTGCGCCTGCAGTGGTTGGCTGTAGGCCTGCTGCGCCAGCGCCAGCGCTTGGCTGGCGAACGCCAGCGCATCCGCCCCCGCACCGGCGCCTGCGCTCAGCAGCAGGCGCGCCTCCAGCAGGGCCACTTCGGCCTGCTGCTCGACGCTGGCGGGCGGGGCATCGCGCAGCGCCTGCAGGGCGGCGTCGGCGTCGCTGTCCAGGCCGGCGTCGAGCAGTGCGTGCACCCGCACCAGGCGAGACTGCGCGAGCACCCGCAGGTCGCCGTCGGCGTTCGCCAGCGCCTCCGCCCGTCGGGTCGACTCCAGTGCGGTGGCGAGTTCGCCGCGCAGATGGGCGACTTCGGCTCGACTGACGTGGGCCATGCGGATGTCCTCGGCCAGCTGCTGCGACTCGGCCTGCAGCAGCAGGGCTTCCTGGGTCTGCGCGGCCAGCCCGAAGTCGCCGCGCGCCAGCAGGGCCAGCACCCGCGCCTGACCCGCGCGCACCGCGCTGGCGAGGTCTTGGGTCTGGGTCGACTGGGTCTCGGCCTGCTGCCAGTACACCTGGGCATTGTCGAACTCACCGAGGTGGTAGTAGGCGTAGCCGACATTGATCAGGCTCTGCACGATCAGGCGCGCATCGGTGCCGGCCTGGCGTTCGGCCAGCGCCTTGCGGTAGGCATCGAGCGCGCGCCGGAACTCGCCGCGCTCCTCGTACAGCACGCCGCGGTCGTTGGCGATGTCGGCCAGCAGGCTGCGGTCGCCGAGCGGCTCGGCCAGGCGTTCGGCTTCGGCCAGCGCGGCCTCCGCCGGCGCGAAGTCGCTGCGCAGCACCAGCGTGCTGCTGAGGTTCATCAGTGCCGCGGCCTCGCCGCCGGTGTCACCTGCCTCACCGCGCAGCCGCGCGGCCTGTTCAAACAGGTCGACCGCCGAGTCGACCTGGCCGATCGCGCGGTGGCCCAGGCCCATCGCATTGCTGATGTCGCCGCGCAGCAGGGTGCGGTTGAGCCGGTTGGACTGCACAAGCGCACGCACGAGGTAGTCGTCGACAGCCGGGCGCGCGTCGCCGCGGATGATTGAAAGCTTGCCCAGCGCGAACCAGTGCGCCGGCTCGCCGGGATCCTGCTCGGTCAGCGCCCGCGCGATCGCCAGCGCCGCGTCGAGCTCACCGGCCTGGGTCAGCAGGTCGATGTGCGCCAACGCCAGCAGCGGGTCTGCGCGTGTCGCCAGCCACTGTGCCAGCGCCGGTGCGGCGTCGGCGTCGTCAAGCCAGGCGCGCGCCAGCAGGCGCACCCGCTCGGCCTGGCGACCGCTGCGGCCCTCCAGGGCCTGCAGGGCCGCCTGCGCGCGCTCGCGGCGCTCACCCGCCGGCTGCGACAGCGCGGCCTCCGACAGCGCCAGCCACTGCCCGGCAGCGGTCACCTGATCGGGCGTTTCCAGCGCATCGGCGAGACTGGCGGAGGCCTCTTCGGCGCTGCCGAGCGGCAGGCTGGCGCGTCCGCGCAGCAGGCTCTGCATCTGGGCAGGCAGACCGCGGCCCAGTGCGGCGAGGTCGGCGTAGGTCGCTTCGCTGCGGGCGACCGCTGCCTCTGCCCCGCCTTCGAACAGCAGCAGCGTCAGGCTCAGGCCTTCCGCTGCCGGCGACAGCCGGACCTCGACTCCGCGGCGCACGTTCAGCGCCTGCATCACCTGGGCCCGATGCCGCGGCGCGGCCTCGGCGTCGAAGCCGCGCTCCTCCAGTACCCGCCGGACCAGTGCCGGCGGCGCGAAGCCGAGGCCGTCCACCAGCTCCAGCTCGGTGGCCAGCACGTCGCCCAGCCGCAGCCCCAGACGGTCGGTCGCCGCATCGGCGCCGCCGACCCAGGGCAGCAGGGCCAGCGCATAGCGAGGTGCCGCCTGCGAGGTGCCGACGATCGAGAACGGCAGCAGCGGGCGCAGGCTGGGCCAGGCCAGTGCGCCGCCCACCGCCAGTGCGAGCGCGGCGGTCGCGGCCCACAGCCAGCGTCCTTGCGGGCGTCGGTGACGGCGCCCGGGCAGCCGCCCGGAAGCGATGGCGGTCGCGACCGCATCCGCACTCTGCAGGCGCTGCGACGGGCGGATCTCCAGCAGGGCGGCGCACAGCTGCACGGCCAGCGGCGGCAGCCCCGGCTGCAGCTGGTTGGGCGGGTCGGGCACGCGGAACAGGCGCTGCGCCAGCATCTCGGCCGCGGTGCCGTTGCGGAAGGGCAGCACGCCGGTGAGCAGCTCGTAGAGGATCAGCCCCAGCGCATACAGATCGCTGCGGCCGTCGATCGGATCGGCTCGCGCCTGCTCCGGCGAGAGATAGGCCGGGGTGCCGATGACCACGCCGCTGCCGGTGATGCCGGTGGCGCCGGCGCTCCGGGCGACGCCGAAGTCGGTGATCAGGGCCTCGCCGCTGCGGCTCAGCAGGATGTTGGCCGGCTTCAGGTCGCGGTGGATCACCCCGCGGTGGTGAGCGGCGGCCAGCCCCAGTGCGATCTCGCGGGTGATGCGCAAGGCTTCTTCCGCCGGCAGCGAACCTTCGCGATCCAAGCGCCGCTCCAGCGACTCGCCGTCGACGAAGTCCATGCTGATCATCCACGCGCCCTCGTGGCGTACGAGGTCATGGATGCGCACGACGTGCGGGCTGGACACCTGACGCGCCAGCAGCAGCTCCTGGCGAAAGCGCTCGAAGGCGTCGGCGCGACTGGCCAGTTCGGGGCGCAGCAGCTTAAGCGCCACCGCCACCTGCAGCTCGATGTCCCAGGCGCGGTAGACCAGGCCCATGCCGCCCATGCCGAGCAGGCCCTCGATGCGGTAGCGCCCGCCGACCACGTCGCCGCTGCGCAGCTCGCTGGCGGCCATGAAGCTGGTCACCGTGGCCTGGCCCAGCGGCTCGCGATCGTCGAAGGGGCGTCCGGGCTGGGTCATCCGCGCGCCGCCTGGGCAGCCGGCCACAGCGTTGCCTGCGGCAGACGCTCGGCGCCATCAGCGCGCACCAGCCAGGCTTCCATCTGCTTCAGTTCGTCCTCCAGCCGCGCCGCCACCACCGCGGTGGTGGCCTGTTCGACAAAGGCCGACAGCAGCTCGGCGTCGAGCTCGGTGAAACTGCGCCGGCTGTCATCGGTGTCGGCATAGACCGCCCCCAGCAGCTGGCCCTCGTGGATCAGCGGCAGGCACACGAGTGCACGCAGGCCGGCGGCGACCACGCTGGCTTGAGCGCCCATCCAGGCGGCGTCGCTGGCGAGGCTCAGGTACAGCGGACGGCGCTCGCGCAGGGCGCGCTCGACCGCACTGCGGCTGCCGCCGAAAGCGCCCTGCAGCAGTTCTTCCGGATACAGCGCGTAGCAGGCGCGCACCCGCAATTCGCCGCGACGCGCGCCGAGCAGGACGAAGCCGCGCTGGCACTCGGCCAGGCTGACGATGCCCTGCAGCAGGGTAGTCAGCAGGTCCTCGGCGCCGCGCGCGATCTGCAGCTGGCGGGTCCACGCGCGCGACTGCTCGCGACGTGCATCAAGGCTGCGCAGCAGGGCGGCGCCAGCCGGTGCATCCAGCGCCTCCAGTCGGCAGAACACTTCGCCCAGACTGAACCAGGCGGGCAGTTCGAGCGCGGTGGCCTCGATGGGCGCGCCGCGCACGCGGCTGCCGTTCTTCGAGCCGAGGTCGCGCACCTGCGGCGTGGCCTGCTCGTCATCGAGACGGGCATGTCGCCGCGACACCGACACGTGGTCGATCATGACGTCGCAGCCGGACTCGCGACCCAGCGTCCAGGCGCCGCCGCGCTCCAGCAGATGCATGCGCACCGGCTGCTCGGGCACGTGGATGCTCAGCTTGAGAGGCATCGGTCGGCGATCCGCCGCTCAGGGCCCGCCGGCCAGCCGAGCCAGGGCGAAGCGCAGCGGGCCCGAGCGCGCCAGCAGTTCGCCTTCGAGACTCGCCTCGGGCGCACCGGCCTGCCAGCTGTGCGGCACGCCGACGCCGCCCATCGATTCTGCATGGGCTTCGAACTCGAGCACATGATTGAAGGCCGCCGCGTACTGGCCGGCGGCGTAGGCCGCCTCGATGACATCCAGATCGGTGCCGAGCACCGACAGCGCCGCCGCCGAGACCCCGGGCGAGGCCAGCAGGCTGCGCAGACCGACGATGTTCTCCGCGACCTGGGCGTTGAAGTTCTGCGCGGTTTCCAGGCCGAGCAGGATGTCCGAAAAGCGCCCGCTGCTGCCACGCGCGCGCACGCTGCCGGGAAGCACGGCGGCAGTGATGTCGTCGAAGGCGCCTCCGACCGGCGACTTGAACAGGCGATAGCCCGAGCCCGGTGCGTACAGCACTTCACTGGTGTGGATCTCGATGTCGACATCGCCGCGGAAGGCCAGCCCGCAGACCGCCGGCGGCTCGATGCGCAGAAGCAGGGGAAACGCCGGGTCGACCTGCTGCGAGGGCCGCGGCAGGCGTGCATTGACCGCAGCGACGGCGGCCGCATCCAGAAACTGCACGCTCACGCCGAGGCACTCCTCGGTGAGGTTGTCGACGTCATCGAAGTCGAGGTTGGCGCTGAAGGTGTAGACCTCGGGCCCGACGGTGACGCTGATGTCCATCTCGACTTCGTCGTCGTCGAAGTTGTAGTCGATGACCGTCTGGCCCCAGGCCGGCGCGGCCAGCGCGAGGCCAAGCAGCATGCCCAGCGGGCACAGCAGGAGCGGAAACGGACGAAGGTGCATGCGCGGTTTCCTGCAGCAGGGCCGGCGCGGAGGCCGGCGGGTCGAGCCCGAACGATAGACGAGGCGGGCCGGGGCGTCGATCCGCAATCGCTTGCATGGGGGCAATCCCGGCGCGGCGCTGGGGGAAAACCCTCAGCGCGCGGCGGCCCCCGGTTCGCCATACCGCCTCGGCGTGGGCGGTCGCGTCCCGGTCATTGCCCGGTCGGCGCTGAGGGATTGTCCGGATAGGCCGGACGCGCCAAAGAGCGGAGGCTGGGTTCACCCGGGCGCAGTCGCCGCCTCTGGAAGGAGATTCCCATGCTGAACACGCTGCTGCGCCCCGCCTCGCTCGCCATCGCGCTGTGCCTTTCCGCTGGCGCGGCGTTTTCGCCGGCGCAGGCCATCACCATCACCCGCGAGTTCAGCGCCAACTGGTACGACCCGAGCCGCAGCGGCCATGGCTTCGGGCTGGAAGTGATCGAGGCCGGCAGCGAAAAGCGCCTGGTTGCCTACTGGTTCACCCACGACCTCAGCGGCCGTCCGATGTGGCTGGTGGGCAATGGACCCATCGTAGGCAGCCGCGCCAGCGTGCAGGTGTTCAGCAGCGAAGGCGGGCGCTTCACCAACGACTTCAATCCGGCCAACGTGCAGGTGCGACCCTGGGGCAGCCTGGAATTCAGCTTCACCAGCTGCAGCGACGGCAGCGTCGAATTCCGCCCGCAGGATCCGCAGCTGCCGGCCGGCAGCATGCCGCTCAAGCGTTTGACTTCGCTGTACGGCGGCAGCTGCACCGGCGGCATCTCCGATGACCGCCGCAGCCACAGTGCCGATGAGCGCATCGTTCAATTCCTGGAGAACCCCGGCGCATTTCCGGCTGCGTCCGGAAAGCTGAGCTTCGAGCAGCGCAGCGAGCGCACCGATTTCGAGATCGAAGTCGAGCGCCTGCCACCCGGCCCCTACGCCCTGCGCGTCGACGGTGCCGAGGTGGCACAGCTGCAGGTCAGCCTGGTGAACGGCGTCGGCCGCGCCGAGCTGGAGCTGCGCAGCCCGTCCGAGCCCGGACACCCGCTGCTGACGGTTGACCCGCGCGGCAAGCGGGTGGACATCCTCGAAGGTACGCGTGTCGTACTGACCGCCGCACAGTTCACCGGGAGTCAAAGCAGTGGCGGCAACAACGGCGGCAATCCGCCGCTGTCCGGTGCGCCGCCGTTCGGCAACGACCTCTACCGGCTGCAGGTCGAGCTGTTCAACGACGGCCCCGAGATGGAGGTCGAGCTGGAGCGGCGTTCCAATCGAGTCGACTTCAAGGTCGAGCTTGAAGACGTCGCCGTGGGCAGCTACACGCTCACCGTCGGCGGCACCCAGCGCGGCAGCCTGCAGGTGGTCAGCGTGCCCGGCGGCACCGAAGGCGAACTCGAACTGCGGTTCCCGCCCGACACCACCCACGGCCTGCTCGACTTCGATCCGCGCGGACAGCTGATCCAGCTGAGCGGCCCCGGCGGCTTCCAGATCTCGGGCGTGCTGCCGTCGACGCCGAGCGTGGGTGACGATGACTGAGACCGCGTCTGGTGACGACGCGGCACGGCCGGGCTCCAGCACGCTGTCGAGGCCCGGCCGGCCGGTTCAAGCGGAGCAAGCGGGCGGGTGTTGAGCTTCGGTGGGTCAAGACCCAGCCTATGCCACTCGGGCGCTCTCCTTTCGCAACCGTTGTTCTACCTCGACCCCCGAAGCCGGAGAGGCTGCCGGCGCCTGCCGTCGTGTGGCATAGAGGTCGCCGCGGGAGCGCCGACGCCGCTCACGCCGGGCATCGCCACTGAGGACCTTCGGGCCGGCGGAGCGCAGAATGCAAGCCCTCGCAGACCCGCCCGACGCGGTACGGAAGTCGCCTTCATGAGCGTTTGCCTCGATCAGATCCTCGCCGAGGCTGCCCGCACAGTGGCACAACGCGCCTACGCCCCTTTCTCGAACTTCCACGTCGGCTGCGCGCTGCGCACCGCCACCGGCGCGGTGCACGTCGGCTGCAACGTCGAGAACAGGGCCTATCCGCTGAGTGGCTGCGCCGAGCGCCATGCGCTGTCGGCCGCGGTCGCGGCGGAAGGCGCGGGCGTCGAGGTGGTCGAGCTGGTGGTGCTGGCCTTTGGGCCTGACGGCAGTCCGCGCGAGGCTGCCCCCTGCGGCGGCTGCCGGCAGCAGATCTTCGAGCTGGGGCCGAGGGCGTGGGTGGGTTTCCTCGCTGCCGGTGCGCCGCAGCGGGAGTCGATTGAGGCCTTGCTGCCCTTCGGCTTCCGTCTGTCGCGCTGAATCGTGGGCGGGAAAGCCGCGGGAGGGGCAGCAGAATCCCGCCGCGCTCGCGCGAAGCAAGGGCCCATAGCAGCCTGTCGAAAAACCCCCTACCCAAGAGCCGCCGTTTGATTCCGCCTGTTTTTCAATAGCCCGAGACTATCGTCGCTTGGGCTTGGTGCAACGTTGCTT
>JBIJCA010000437.1:0-2703 GCA_044344935.1 Aquimonas sp.
CACGGTGATCGGCTATTTCCAGCGCTTCGTCGACGCACTACCGACGCTGCCCGCACTGGCGCAGGCACCAGTCGACCAGGTGTTGGGCCTGTGGTCGGGGCTCGGCTACTACAGCCGCGCGCGCAATCTGCACCGTGCCGCGGGCCTGTGCATCAAGCAGCACGGCGGCGAGTTACCGCAGGCGCTGGAAGCGCTGATCGCCCTGCCCGGCATCGGCCGCAGCACGGCCGGCGCGATCCTCGCGCAAGCGCATGGCCTGCAGTTTCCGATCCTCGACGGCAATGTGCGGCGCGTGCTGGCGCGCTACCACGGCATCGCCGAATTTCCAGGGCTTCCCGTTGTTGAAAAGCGGCTGTGGACGCTGGCGGAATCGCATCTGCCGCGCGCGCGGCTGGCGGACTACACGCAGGCGCAGATGGACCTGGGCGCTACGGTCTGCACTCGCGGGAAACCGGCCTGCCTGCTGTGCCCGCTGCGCGAGGGCTGCGCGGCACATGCGCAGGGCCTGACCGGCCTGATTCCCGCCGCGCGACCGCGCAAGGCGATTCCGGTGCGCAGCACGCACATGCTGCTGCTGATCGATGCGGAGCGCCGTGTCCTGCTCGAGCGACGCCCAGCCAGCGGGGTGTGGGCCGAGCTGTGGAGCCTGCCCGAATGCGGCGATGAGTCCGATACCGAACGCGCCGTCGCGGCTCTGCCCGCTCGGGTGGAGGGCGCATCGGAACGACTGCCGGGCTTCCGCCACACCTTCAGCCACTACCATCTGGACGTGCAGCCGCTGCGCTGGCGCGTTCGCGCGATCGAGGGGGTCGGCGAGGCCTGCCCCAGCAGCCCGCAGCGCGCCTGGTGCAGCGCATCCGAACTGGAATCCCTCGGCCTGCCCGCCCCGGTGCGCAGGCTGCTGGCCGAACACCTCGAACCCGCCAGCACCTCGCGCGCGGCGGACGCTCATCACTGAAAAAAACTGGAGCCCTCCATGCCCCGCACCGTGTTCTGCAGCAAGCACCAGCGCGAAACCGATGGCCTCGACTTCGCCCCCTGGCCGGGCGAGCTTGGCAAGCGCGTCTACAACGAGATCGGCAAGCCTGCCTGGGCCGAATGGCTGGCCCACCAGACCATGCTGATCAACGAGAACCGCCTGTCGCCCATGGACCCCAAGCACCGCGCCTACCTGGGCGAGCAGATGGAGAAGTTCCTGTTCGGCGGTGGGGCGGATGCGGTGGCAGGCTACGTCGCGCCGGACGGAAACTGAGAGCGCGGAAATCGAAGGCTCTCGGCGAGTTCCCCCTCTCCCCAACCTGCCTTCGCTCCGCTCGGGCTCAGGAGAGTGTCGGCTGCCACCGGCAGCCGACAAACACTCTCCTTCGCTTCCCGCAAGGGGAGAGGGGCTTGAGAACAATGCTTCGCTGAACCTGCAGCAGTTCAACCGGATCCAGAATCACGACGGGAGATCGCAGATGCGGTGCCAAGCTTTAGCGGCCGTTCGCTTCTAGCGAATCCCGGCCCCGGCCCTCGCGCACAGCGCTCGGGCGTTCGCCGGCGCGCGCTGCAGTGCCGCGCAAGCACGCCGGCTCACCCCAAATCCCCAATCCCAGCTCCTCAAGCACACACCGCCGCCAGCACCGGCCGCGAGCTGACGTTCGGGCTGGGGCGCTGGAACTGCCAGACCGGAACCTGGTCGGGCTCGAGCGGAGCGGGGCCGCTGCGACGATCGCCGGCGAGCCAGCGGCGCACGGCCACGCGGTCGCCATGCGGGGCAAGCAGGGCCAGCAGGCGCTCGACCGGGGCGGACAGCGCGCGATCGGTGCGGGGCATGGCCCAGGTGGTGCAAATCGGCAGCAGGTGGCCGAGCGGCAGGGCAACGAGATCGGTGTCGTTCTCGTCGAGTGAAAGCTCGGCGAGGATGCCCACGCCCATGCCGCGCCGCACATAGCTCTTGATCAGCTCGCTGTCCTGGGCGGTGCAGCCGACGCGCAGGCTGAAGCCGGCGGAAGCGAAGGCACGGCGCAGGCTCGAACGCTCATCCAGCGTCGAGTCGTAGCTGATCAGGGGATGGCGCGCGAGCTGGGACAGGCTCACCCGGCGCAGTTCGGCCAGGGGATGGTTGCGCGGCACCACCGCCACCCGCTGCCAGCGCAGCACGGGCACCGCGAGCGGGCCGGGCGGGACATCGGTGGAGGTGCTGACGAGGGCGATGTCGGTATCGCCGGTGGCGAGCTGCACGAGCGCATCTTCACGGCTGGCGTGGCGCAGGCGGATCACCAGCTGCGGCTGCTCGGACTGCAGCACGGACATGGCCGCCGGCAGGATGCTGCGGGCCAGCGTGGGCGAGGAGGTGACGGAGAGGACACCGCCGTTGTCGCGCTTCAGGCTCTGCGCGAGGGCACGGATCTGTTCGGCTTCGGCAATCATGCGGCGAGCGCGCTGCACGACTTCCTGACCTTCGGGTGTCAGCGCTTCGAGGCTCTTGCCGCGGCGCTTGAAGAGGCGGAAGCCGAGCCCGGATTCGAGCTGGCGGAGTTGCTTGGACAGGCCGGACTGGGTGGCGTGGATGCGCTCGGCGGCGAGCGTGACGTTGAGCCCGGAGTCGACGATGGCGAGTACGGTGCGGAGCTGGGTCAGGGTCATGATGTCGTTCCGGGAGATCGCAAGGGCTGATGCTGGCTGTCGCTGCTGGCGTCGAGGGTGTACCAATGGGCGCTG
>JBIJCA010000160.1:0-10404 GCA_044344935.1 Aquimonas sp.
TCATGGCGGGTCGAGACCCACCCTATGGGCTCGGGACACCCAGGCCGAAGCAGAGCTCATGGTGGGTCGAGACCCACCCTATGGGCTCGGAACACCGAGGCAAGAGTTGTGCGCAGGGTGGACCTGCGCCCACCCGATCACAGCCGCGTCGAGTCTCGCGAGGCGAATCCCGAGTTCCGACTCAAGCCCTCAAGGCTTCGATCGCCTCGACATCCTTGGGCACGCCGCCCGTCAGCACTTCATTGCCCTCGGCGGTGACGACCACGTCGTCTTCGATGCGGATGCCGATGCCCTGCCACTTCGCGGGCACGCCTTTGGCGCCGGGGGCGATGTAGAGGCCGGGCTCGATGGTGAGGACCATGCCGGGTTCGAGCAGGCGGTACTCGCCGCCAATGCGGTAGTCGCCGACGTCGTGCACGTCCAGGCCCAGCCAGTGGCCGGTCTTGTGCATGTAGAAGCGCTTGTAGCTTTCGTCGGCGATGCACTGCTTGAGGGTGCCGCGCAGCAGGCCGAGCGACAGCAGGCCCTCGGTCAGCACCTCTACTGCCGCCTCGTGCGGATCGATCCAGCGCTGGCCCGGCCGCACCGCGGCGATTGCCGCGTGTTGGGCGCTGAGCACCAGTTCATACAGGGCGCGCTGCTCGCGGCTGTAGGTGGCGGAGATCGGGAACGTGCGGGTGATGTCAGACGCATAGCCCTGGAACTCTGCGCCGGCGTCGATCAGCAGCAGTTCGCCAGGCTTGAGCGGCGCGCTGTTGGCGCGGTAATGCAGCACGCAGGCGTTGGCGCCGCCGCCGACAATGGGCTCGTAGCTGGGCACCGCGCCGTGGCGGCGAAAGCCGTGCAACAGTTCAGCCTCGATCGAATACTCGTACAGCCCGGGGCGCGTCGCCTGGATGGCACGCACGTGGGCCTCAGCGGCGATCGCCGCGCTGTGCCGCATGAGCTTCAGTTCGGCCGTGCTCTTGAACAGACGCTGCTCGTGCAGCAGGTGGCCGAGCTCCATGAACTCGTGCGGTGACTCCGCGCCGTGGCGGATCTGCGCGCGTACCCGGTTGACCCAGCCGATCAGCTTGAGATCGAACTCGACCTCGCGGCCGAAGTGGTAGAAAACGCGGGAGCGACCCTCGATCAGGCCGGGCAGGATGTCGTCGATGTCGCCGATCGGATAGGCGTCGTCGAATCCCAGTGACTCCACCGCCCCTTCGGGCCCGTGGCGCGGGCCGTCCCAGGCTTCGCGTTCGGGGTCGCGTTCGCGGCAGAACAGCAGGGCTTCGCCGTGGCTGCGGCCCGGGATCAGCACCAGCACCGCTTCCGGCTCGTTGAAGCCGGTCAGATACCAGAAGTCGCTGTCCTGCCGGTACGGATAGGTGCTGTCGCGGTTGCGGATGCGCTCGGCGGCGGCGGGCAGGATCAGGATTGCGTCCTCGCCGGCCAGCTTCATCAGTTGCCGGCGGCGACGCACGAACTCGCTGGTGCGGATCGGTGCAGGTGGACGCAGCACGGTCACGGCGTTCAGTGCAGGGTGGATTGGCTGGAATCGCCGCCGTGCTCACTGTGCAGCAGAAGCACGGCGACGCGCACGAACTCGATGATCTCCTCCAGCGCGTTGGCGTCGTCCTCGTCATCGTCGAAGCTCAGTTCGGCCTGGGCGATGCGGGCGAGGTCCTCGATCGCTTCGCGGGCCTCGTCCGACAGCTGCGAGGCCGACGCGGTGCCAAGTCCGAAGCCACCGAGAAAACCGCGGCACCACGCGCCCAGGGCTTCAACGCGATCGCCCAGGTCGGCGTCCTCGCCCGGCAGCAGAAGATCGAAGCCGTATTCGGTGTCGCCGAGCTGGGTGAGGGTTCGGCTGCGCAGACGGTCGAGCACGCCGCCCGGCGGCTGTCGCGGACCTTCGACGGCCAGTGCCTCCAGCCAGTCGGCGCCTGCCAGGCGCCCGCCGGCGGAGAGCAGGCCGCAGATCGAGCCGTGCAGCTCGGCTGCATCGATGCCGATCGCCGCATCGGACAGCGCGCGCTCGACTTCTGAAAGGGAGGGGAGGTCGGATTCGGCCACAGCCACGGCACCACTCTAAAGGGTTGGCAGTGTACCGCGCGCGCCGCATCGGACCTCGACTGACACTGTTGATGCGGGGTGCGGGACCGGCGACGCGGAAGGTCGGCTGCGGCCGTTGAAGGCGCGCGGCATCACATTTGCTTGTTGGAGGCTTGGCTCGCTGCCTACACTCCGTGATTCTGGTTCGGCGGCCGCGGCGACCGGAGCACCCCGGCTAAGGGGCGCGGGGGGCGGCCAGCGAATCCAAAGGGGCGGGCATGGTGCGGTGCGGGCGCGGCGCGAGGATGGGCAGGGCGGTCGGATTCCTGTTGGGGCTCCTGCTGCTGCCGCTGTGCGCCTACGGAGCGCGCCAGGACTACCACTTCCGTGTGATCGACAGTCGGACCGGTCTCGCCCAGAACTCGGTCAATGCCCTGCGCCAGGACAGCCGTGGTTTCGTCTGGATCGCTACCGAAGGCGGCCTGCACCGCTACGACGGCTACCACCTGCGCCTGTTCCTGCACGATCCGGATGACCCGGGTAGCCTGCCCGAGACCTTCATCACTGCGCTGGCGGAAGACGACCGCGGTCGTCTGTGGATCGGCACCAACACGCGTTTTCTCGCCTCGATTGATCTTGCCAGCGGCCAGGTCGAGCGGCACCTGCTGGCGCGCTCGGAGGGCGGCAAGAGTCACCGCGATCGCGTCACCGGACTGCTGCATCAGCCCGGCGTCGGTCTGTGGGTCAGCACCGGTCAGGGCGTCGAGCTGTTCGATGACGACACCGGACTGCGCGAGCGCCGACTGAGCTTCGAGGGCGAGATCGAAGGCAGCCTGCGCTTGGCCGGGTTCGCGTTGCTGGCGGACGGAAGCGTGCTGGCCGCCACCCACGAGGGTCTGTTCGCGTTCGCCTCCGGTTCCCCCTTGCCGCGCCGGCTGGGGCCGCGCAGGCGCCTGCACGCCATACACTCCGACGGCGCCGAAGGGGTCTGGATCGGCGCTGAGGACGGGCTCTACCGTTGGCGTCGCGGTGACGCCGAGCCGCAGCGGATCTGGCCTGCACAGGGCAGCGGGCCGGCCGTGCGAGCGATCGCCATCGATGCCCAGCAGCGGCTCTGGCTCGCGCTGCACAACAGCGGGCTGCTGCGATTCGATCCGATCAGCAGCGAGGCGCTGCCGCTGCGCCACGAGGCCGAACTCGACGGCAGCCTGCATGAGGACCGTCTGTCCCGCCTGATGATCGATCGCTCGGGCCTGCTCTGGATCGGCGGTGAGGCCCGAGGCGTCGCCACCACACGGCCCGAAGGCGCGCAGTTCAGCCGGGTCAGCGAGACCCGGAATGCGCTGGATCCGGTGCTGATCAACAACGTGCGAACCCTGTTCGAAGACGTCGAAGGCGCGCTGTGGATCGGCACCGAGGGCCGCGGCCTGGTGCGGCTGGTGGGTCCGCAGATGGAGTTCGAGAGCCACTACGCGCCGCTGCGGGCGGCGCAGCCGGGCAACGACGGCGGCGCAGCGAGCGGCGACGCGGGGCTGATCCGCGTGTTCGGCATCGCCGATGCAGGCGAGGGTCGTCTGTGGGTGTCGAGCGACGTCGGTCTGTTCGAGTACCGCCCGCGCGAGCGCCGCGCGCGCTGGGTGCCGTTGCCGCCTGTGCCTGGCAAGGAGGGGCGTGTCAGCGACCTGAGGCATCTGGTGCGCGCACGCGATGGCCGGCTGTGGATCACCACCTTCAGCGATGGTCTGCTCGAATGGGATCCGCGCAGCGGCCAGCATCGTTGGTTCCGGCACGACCCGGACGATCTCGCCACGCTGAGTCATCCGCTGGTCACCTACGCGTTCGAGGATCGCGATGGCCAGATCTGGGCCGGTTCGCTGGAAGGGCTCAACCGGATCAATCCGGTGACGGGACGGGTCGAGCGTCTGCTGCACGACCCGGATGACCACAACACGCTGAGCGGCAACCTGGTACGCCACATCGTGCAGGACCGCGAGGGCGCCCTTTGGGTTTCCACCCACAGCGGCCTGAACCGGGTCGATCTGCTGCCTGAGGGGGGCGTCCGCGTCGAGCGCTTCGGAACCGCCCGAGGCCTGGCGACGCCCACCGTGTATGCCGCGCTGGTCGGCAGCGATGGCAACCTCTGGCTCAGCGGCAACAGTGGGCTTGCGCGGCTGGCGCCCGCGGCGGGGGAGGTGCTGCGCTATGACCTCCAGGATGGCCTGCAGGACCTCGAGTTCAACGGCGCTGCCGCGCTCGCCCTGCGCGATGGTCGGCTCGCCTTCGGCGGCGTGCGCGGGCTGAATCTGCTCGACCCGCTGCGTTTCTCACCGAGTCCGTTCGAGGCGCCGCTGCGCCTGACGGCGATCGGCGTTGGCCGTCGACTGCAGGCGGTGCAGAGCCTCGACATGCCGACGGCGCTGACGTTCAAGCAGTCCGAGCAGGTGCTGCGCGTCGAGTTTGCGGCCCTCGATTTCACCTTTCCCGAGCGCAACCGTTTCCGCTATCGGCTCGAGGGCTTCGAAGACGAGTGGAACGACTCCGGCACCCGCAACCAGGCGGCCTACACCAACCTCGGCCCGGGCCAGTACCGGCTGCGTGTGCAGGGCAGCAATCGCGATGGCCGGGTCAGCAGTGAAGAGGCGCAGCTGGCCATCGAGGTGCTGCCGCCTGCCTGGGCCAGTCTGCCGGCGCTGGTCGGCTACGCCGTGCTGGCGCTGCTGCTGCTGATGCTGTGGCTGAAACGTGCCCGCAGCGAGCGCGCGCGGCAGCAGCGGCTGCTGAGCGAACTGAGCGCGCGCGAGGAGCGGCTGAAGCTTTCGCTCTGGGGTTCCGGCGACGAATTCTGGGACTGGGACATCCGCAGCAACCGGCTCTATCGCGTCGGCGCCGAGCAGTTGCTCGGGCCGGGGGCGGATTCCGAGCTTGACACCGAGGACTTCCGCTCGCGTGCCGTGCATCCCGAGGACATTCGGCGTCTGCAGCAGATCATGCAGGCGCACATCGCCGGCCGCACCGAGTTCTTCGAGTCCGAACACCGGGTCCGCCGCGGCGACGGCGACTGGGTGTGGGTGCGCTCCCGCGGCAAGGTGGTGGATCGCGACGCCGCGGGCACGCCCATCCGCATGGCGGGAACCGCTCGCGACATCACCGAGAGCCGCGCTGCCGAATACGAACGCCGCATCGCATCGGAAGTGCTTCGGAGCATGGGTGAGGCGGTGGCGGTCTGCGATCTCGGCATGCGCTTCGTCAACGTCAATCCGGCCTTCTGCAGGATCACCGGCTATGCGCCGGAAGACGTGCACACCCAGCCGGTGGATCTGTTGCACAGCGAACAGCACGACGACGCCTTCTATCGCCAGGTCAACGAGGCGGTGATCGCGGTCGGACAGTGGCAGGGGGAGATGTGGCAGCGGCGCCGCGATGGCGAGGAATACCTGGCCTCGGTCGAGGTCAATGCGGTCAATGACGCGCACGGCGAGCGCAGCCACTACGTCTGGGTGGTCAGCGACATCACCGATCGCAAACGTGCCGAGCAGGAGCTGCGCTATCTCGCCAACTACGACACCCTCACCGGCCTGCCCAACCGCAGCCTGCTGTCGGAGCGACTGGCCCGAGCCGTGGTGCGCGCGCGCCGGCAGGGCACACGCGTGGCGGTGCTGTTCCTCGACCTTGACCGCTTCAAGGACATCAACGACTCGATGGGCCACGCTGCCGGCGACCGCATCCTGAAGTCGGCGGCAGCGCGCCTGCTGGCGACGGTGCGCCCGCAGGACACCGTGGCGCGGCTGGGCGGCGACGAGTTCACGGTGATCCTGGAAGACCTCGAAGACCGCCGCGCCGCCGAGGAAGTCGCGCAGCGGGTGATCAAGGCCTTCATCGCGCCGCTCGAGGTCGAAGGGCGCAGCGAGATCATCATCACGCCCTCGATCGGACTCAGCCTCTACCCCGACCACGCGCTGGTGCCGACCGACCTGCTGAAGTACGCCGACACCGCGATGTATGCCGCCAAGGATCGCGGCCGCAACACCTACACCTTCTACAACGAAGCGATGGACGCCGAGGCTCGGCGCCGGGCCTCGCTGGTGGCGGCGCTGCGGCGCGCGCTGGATCGCCGTGAGTTCTACCTGGTGTTCCAGCCGCGTCTGGATCTGGAAAGTGGCCGCGTCGCCGGCTTCGAAGCCCTTCTGCGCTGGCGCAGCGAGGAGCTGGGCGAGATGAGCCCGGGCGAGTTCATTCCGGTCGCGGAAGAGACCGGCCTGATTCTGCCGATCGGCGAGTGGGTGATGCGCGAGGCCTTCAGCGTGCTGTCGGGCTGGCAGGCCGGCGGCCGCATCGGACTGTCGATGTCGATCAACGTTTCGGTGCTGCAGCTGCTGCGCGGCGACCTGGTGACCTTGATCCGTGAGCTGCTCGACGAGTACCCGCTGCCGCCGGCTTCGATTGAGCTCGAGGTGACCGAGAGCATGGTCATGGCCAACGCCGAGCAGGCCACGGCGGCCCTGCACCAGCTGAAATCGCTCGGCGTGCTGCTGGCGATCGATGACTTCGGCACCGGCTATTCATCGCTGGTCTATCTGAAGCGTCTGCCGATCGACACGCTGAAGATCGACAAGGAGTTCGTCGGTGACCTCACCACCGACCCTGACGACGAGGCGATCACCGCCACCATCATCACCATGGCCCACTCGCTGGGCCTGAACGTGGTGGCCGAAGGTGTGGAAACGCTTGAGCAGCTGCAGTACCTGCACGAGCAGGGCTGCGACGAGATCCAGGGCTACTGGCTGTCGCGGCCCCTGGAGGAAAGCGACTGCGTCAACTTCCTCGATCACCACGACCCGGCGCTGCTGCTGGCGTCGGCCGGTCTGCCCCTGTCTATTGACCGCTGAGCCCGGCGGCGCCTATCGTCGACGGCCATGAGCACATCCGATCCTGCCGAGCTGCTTGCCGCACTCCTCCAGCGCGTCGAGCGGCTGGCTGAACACGTGCAGCAACTGGCCGGTGAGAATGCCAGCCTGCGCCAGTCGCGGCAGCAGCTGCTCGACGAACGCGCCAGCCTGCTGGCCAAGAACGAGCAGGCGCGGACGCGGGTGGAAGCGATGATCCAGCGTCTCAAATCCCTGGAACAGAGCGCCTAGGCCAACGCCCGATGAGTGACCCCGTCAACCTGCGCGTGCTCGACCGCGAGTTCCTGGTCGCCTGCAAGCCCGAAGAGCGCGCTGGCCTGGTGGCCTCGGCCGAGCAGGTCGACCGCCAGCTGCGTGAGCTGCGGCGCAGTCACCCCAGCGCCAGCGTCGATCGCCTGGCCGTGCTGATGGCGCTGAATCTCACGCATGAACTGAACGCGATGAAGCAGGCGCAGAGCGAGCGCGATGCCCGCCTCGAACGCAGCCTGACCGATCTGAACCGGCGTCTCGACACGCTGATGCAGGGCACGGTGGTCGGCGTGCCGTCCAAGCTGCCGCTGTAGACGCGCGCGCCAAGGCCGGACCGGTTGTTCCGGCGACGACGGATTCCACGACCGTGGTCGGCTTCACGTTTCCGCTGCGTTTGCGGCATCGCCGCCTCCACACCGGCGCGCTACACTCCCTGCGTCCTCTGCCGTGCTGGCTTTGCGGACCTTACTTTTTGCCTTGACCCTAACTAACGACCCCGGGAGCGCGATACCCGGGCCCGGCGTGCAGGTCCGCCTCGTAGCGGAAAGCCCAAGAGCCCGTGAGCAATCCCACCTGATCCTCGGGATCAAGGTCGTTTGGTCAGCAACCGCACGGCGGGGGATCTTCCCCTTGAGGCCCGGCATCGGGCGTCCATGCAGCAGCCCATGACTTCCACCGATCCGCGCGTCGAACTTCGCCGCGACCTGCGAGCGCGCCGACGGCAGCTGCCCGCCGCCGAACGCATGGCCGCCGCGCTCGCCCTGCCGCAGCGCCTGCGTGGAGTGACTGCGCTGCAGCAAGCCGGCTACGTCGCCGGCTACTGGGCAGTGGACGGCGAACTCTCCCTGCATGCGCTGCTGATGGGCCGGCCGCCCTTCGTGTACTGCTTGCCCTGTCTGCGCGAGGACGGTTCGCTCGGCTTCGCGCCCTGGCGCACCGGCGACCCGCTGCGCAGCAACCGCTTCGGCATTCCCGAGCCTGAGATCGCGCGCAGCTCGCAGCTGGAACCCGAGCAGATGCACTGTGTGCTTTTGCCGCTGGTGGGTTTCGATCGCCGCGGCGGCCGGCTCGGCGCCGGTGGCGGCTATTACGACCGCAGTTTCGCCTTCCTCAACACCCGCTCGCGCCCTCCGGCGCCGCAGCTGATCGGCGTTGCCTACGGTTTCCAGCAGCTCGAATCCTTCGCGGCCGAGCCCTGGGACGTGGCGCTCGACTATGTGGTCACCGAGCGCGAGCTGATCGACTGCCGCGCCGCGGCCTGAATCTTTCGACGGAGAGTGCAGCGCATGGCCTACTGGCTGATGAAGTCCGAGCCCGAGGAGTTCTCGATCGATGCCCTGAAGAAGGTCAAGAGCGAGCCCTGGACCGGCGTCCGCAACTACCAGGCGCGCAACTACATGTGGAAGGACATGCAGCCCGGCGACGGTGTGCTGTTCTACCACTCCAACTGTCCCGTGCCGGGCGTGGTGGGATTGGCGAGGGTGGTCGGTGAACCCGAGCCCGATCCGACCCAATTCCAGCCCGGCAGCGACTATCACGACCCCAGGAGCGCGCCGGACAATCCGCGCTGGTGGTTGCGCCACGTCGCCTTCGAGCGCAAGTTCAAGCGCGTGGTCTCGCTCGACCAGCTGCGCGGCGAAGCCGAAGCCCTCGGTGACTTCGCCCTTCTGCGCCGCGGCAACCGCCTGTCGATCCTGCCGGTCACCGACGCCCAGTGGGCGCATATCCTGCAGCTCGCCGGCGAGGCCTGAGCTGCCGCTCGCGGATCTGCAGCGCCGCAGTCTCGAATCTTGCGGCAACCCGCTTCTGCGAATCCCCAATCCCGAATCCCCACTACCGGACTCAATGCCATGTCCCTCGAAGAGCAGAAACGCAAGGCCGCTGAACAAGCCCTCGAACACGTCGAGGACGACAGCGTCGTCGGGGTCGGTACCGGCTCCACCGTGCGCTATTTCATCGAAGGCCTGGGCCGCATGAAGTCGCGCATCCGCGGCGCGGTGTCGAGCTCCGAGCAGAGCAGCGCCCTGCTGCGTGCGCAGGGCATCGAGGTGATGGACCTCAACGCCGTCGGCCCGCTGTCGCTGTACGTCGATGGCGCCGATGAATGCGATCCGCACAAGCGCTTGATCAAGGGCGGCGGCGCGGCGCTGACCCGCGAGAAAATCATCGCCGCCGCCAGCGCCAAGTTCGTGTGCGTGATCGACTCCAGCAAGCAGGTCGACGTGCTCGGCCGCTTTCCGCTGCCGGTCGAGGTGATTCCGATGGCCCGCAGTCACGTCGGCCGCAAGCTGGTCGCACTCGGTGGCCAACCGGTCTGGCGCGACGGCGTGGTGACCGACAACGGCAACTGGATTCTGGACGTGCACAACCTGCGGATCCTCGACCCCGTGGCCTTCGAGCGCGAGCTCAACCAGATCGTCGGCGTGGTCTGCTGCGGGCTGTTCGCCGCACGGCCGGCGGATGAGGTGATTGTCGGGCGCTGAGGCGCGGGTCGGGGCGCCATAGGGTGGGCCCTGGCCCACCATGAGCTCCGCTTCGGCCTCGGTGTCCCGAGCCCATAGGGTGGGTCTTGACCCACCATGAGCTCCGCTCTTGCCTCGGTGTTCCGATCTCATAGGGTGGGTCTTGACCCACCATGAGCTCGACACTCGCCTCGGTTTCGCTTCGTCGCTTCGTCGCTTCGTCGCCCAGAGCGAAGATCAAGAGCTTTCGGTCAGCCCTACGGGCCGCCCGAGTCACTTTTCTTTGAGTGGCCAAAGAAAAGTAACCAAAAGAAAGGCCACCCCTCGTCCGCGCCCTCTGCGCATCCGTGCGCAGAGGGTACGCGTGAGTCGGTCGGGGTTTTCGGACAGGCCATCCGTGGCCTGTCGAAAACCTTGGCCGCATCCCTGCGGCCAACCCTTCGGGCTGATCGACCGCCTCCCTCCGCTCCCCAGGGGCCCCGTTCAAGAGCGCGGGCTCCTGCCCGCAAGAGCAACGGCCAAAGCGCAGAGACGAAGCGCAGGGCCAAAGCGCAGGGCCAAAGCGCAGAGCCGAAGCGCAGAGCCGAAGCGCAGGGCCAAAGCGCAGAGCCGAAGCGCAGAGCCGAAGCGCAGAGCCGAAGCGCAGAGCCAAAGCTCAGAGCCAAAGCGCAGAGCCAAAGCTCAGAGCCGAAGCGCAGAGCCGAAGCGCAGAGCCGAAGCGCAGAGCCGAAGCGCAGAGCCGAAGCGCAGAG
>JBIJCA010000438.1:0-2674 GCA_044344935.1 Aquimonas sp.
AAAGCTGAGGCTAGCCACGGAGAACCATATGAAGAAACTGGAGCAGCAGCCGGAGGCTGTTCAAGCCTACTTCCAGGACCCCAAGGTCAAGTACGCGGCCTGATGGATTTAGGCCGCCGGTTCAATAATCCCGGCTCTTCAGCCAATCCCTAATCCCGCGCGGCGGCCGCCGCGCTGCCATCGGGATTGCGCTCCACAAAATACAGCCCCGCATAGAGCTTGGGATCGATCGAGAACCCCTCGCGACGCTTTGCGTCCAGCCATGCGGGTGCTTCGGTCCGAGGGATTTCGTGCACCGTGATGTTCTCGGTGACGTCGCCACCGCCTGTTCCGACGCGGGTCAGGCTGTGGGCGCGCACGAAGGCGATCTGCTCGGTGCTCATGCCCGAGGAGGACGGTCCCATCATCAGGAATTCGACCTGCTCCGCATGCCAGCCGGTCTCTTCCTCCAGCTCGCGCTGGGCGGCAAGCTCGATCGACTCCTCGCTGTCGATGTCCCCGACCAGTCCGGCCGGCATCTCGATGCTGCGCTGCTGGATCGGTTCGCGGAACTGCTCGACGAAGACGATGCAGTCCTCGGGTGTTACCGCGACCACAATCACCGCGCTGCCGGCATTGGTGCGCTCGGCGTACTCCCAGCGGCCGCGCCGGCACAGACGCAGAAAGCGGGCTTCGTGAAGGATTTCCACAGTGGCGGACGACGGTTCGGGCTGCATTCGCTCGGCCTTGGCTAGAATATCCGCCATCTTAGCCAAGCCCGTGCCGGAAGCCTGTGTACCGGCTGGCACGGTATTCCGCGGCGCGGCCAGCGCTCGGGAACCCATCGGCGTCGACTGCTGTCCTTGTCGCGCCCCGCCTCTACTGTCTACGGAAACTCGTGCCCATGTCGCTCAAGCGTCTCTTGCTGTGCAGCCTGCTGCTGACTTCACCCGCCATCGTCCTGGGCCAGGAGGCAAGCGAGGGCAACACTCTCGAAACTCCGGAGCAGCTTGAGCGGGCGCTTGCCAGCGTCGAAGACGTCGACAGCCTGCTGCAGCTCGCCGGCCAACTCCGCGAAGCGGGTGAGATTGCGAAGGAAACGCTGGTGTGGAAGCGGATGTCGGCGCTGCGACCTCAGGTCGGCGCCTTGAGCTATGAGCTGGCGGCTTCCTACGCCCAGCAAGATATGAAGAGCGAGGCCTACAACACCCTGCTCGAACTGCAGGCCGCCGGCTTCGCGCACGAGATCGAGAAAGACGTCCGATTCGAGAAGGTCTCGGACACCGAGGTCTGGCAGTACATTGTCCAGGGCTTCCAGCGCAATCGCGATGCTTTCGGCGAGGGCAGGGTGGTCTTCACCCTGCCGCGGGAGGACCTGCTGGTCGAGAGCCTCACCTACGACAGCACCCGTCAGCAGGTGCTGGTGGGCAGCGTGCGCGAAGGCAAGGTGTACTCGGTGGAAGACGATGGCAGCCTGACGGTCCTGGCTGAGGCCACCGAGGCGAACGGCATGTGGGGAGTCTTCGGCATCGCCGTCGATGCGGAGCGCGGTGTTCTCTGGGTCGCCTCTACCGCGGTGCCGCACTTCAAGGGCTACAGCGCCGAACGTGATCTCGGCAAGGCCGGCATCTTCAAATTCGAGCTCGCCAGCGGAAAGTTCATCAAGAGCTTCCTGTCGCCGGTGGTGCCGGGACAGAGCTTTGTCCTGTCGAACATCACGGTCGCACCCGATGGGAGCGTCTATGCGGTCGACGGCGTCAACAACGTGATCTACCAGGTTCGTGACGACAGTTTCCGACGCCTGCTCCAGGCACCCCATCTTTCCGGGCTGCGTGGGGTGGCCGTGTCCGACGATTCCAAGCGCCTGTATTTCAGCGATGTGCAGCGCGGCATATTCGGACTGGATCTCGACAGCGGGAAGCCGTTCGATGTTTCCTGGCCGAAGGGGCTGTCGCTGGGCAGCATCGAGTCCATGGTGTGGTGGAACAATCACCTCGTGGTTGTCCAGAATGGACTGCCGCCGAACCGGATCATGCGCCTCAAGCTGTCTGAGGATGGCAGCCAGATCCTCGTGGGTCACCCGCTGGAGGCCAACCAGCAGGCGCTGCCGCTGCAAGTCGGTGCTGCCATGGGCAAAGACGCCGAGTTTTTCCTGATCGGCAACAGCCAGCGCAACCAGTACGACCGCTTCGGGCTGCCGCGGAGTCGCGAGCAGCTTGAAGGCGCGCGCATCTACCGACTGCAGGCGGACTTCGCGATGGAGCGCACCGAGACCCGACCCACGCAGTTCGTGCGCTGATCCTCAGCCGATAGCGTTCAGGCGGCGTCGGGTCATCGGCCCGAGCCGCAGCGAGTCCGACAGTTCCAGCAGGCGGGCGTTGTCGGGGCCTGCCCTGCGGGTGCGCTCCGCGGCGTCGCCGAGTTCGATATCGCGCCGGATGGTTGCAAGCTCGCGGCAGAGCAGCGCCAATTCGCGGTGCGCTTCGATGCGCTGGGCGTGCGCAGCAGCGCCGCGGATACGCAGGAAAGGCAATTCGCCTATCCGCTGCAACAGGGCCTCAAGGTTGCCGAAGTGATCGAGCAGGGCGGCCGCGGTCTTCGTACCGACACCAGGCACACCCGGGATGTTGTCGACCGCGTCGCCGGCGAGGCCCAGAAAGTCCGGAATCTGGTGGGCTTCAACGCCGAGGCGCTC
>JBIJCA010000440.1:0-2666 GCA_044344935.1 Aquimonas sp.
CGAGTTGCCCGATCCAGTCCCCGGACGAACCTTCGCTCTCCTCCCGCCGGCCCACGAATAGATTCCACCGGCGCAGTTGCTCTCTCCACCGCCGACGGTGGCGTTGGAGCCGCTGGCGGTGTTGTCGTCGCCGCCGCCGACGGTGGCGTCGGTGCCGCTGGCGGTGTTGTCTTCGCCACCGCCGACGGTGGCGTTGGTGCCGCTGGCGGTGTTGTTTTTGCCACCGCCGACGGTGCTGCGGAAGCCGGTGGCGGAGTTGCCGTCGCCACCGCCGATGGTGCTGCTCTCGCCGAAGGCGTTGTTGCCGCGCCCGCCGCCGACGGTCGCGAAGGCGCGATCGTCCGGCGTGCCGAGGCCATCTCCGGCGTCATTGCCGTAGCCGCCACTGACCGTGCCGTAGTGGTCTCTGACGCGATTCGGATTCTCCCGGGTCAGATCAGGATCAGTATCCCCACCCGGCACCCCGCCGCCGGCGATGGTGGCGCCGCGAACGCCGGCGCTGACCAGGTTGGAACTGGACCCGGCAATCGTGTTGGTGGTGATCGGGAAGCCGATGAAGGTGACGCTGGACGGTTCGATCCGCAGGCTGCGTGCATTGGCCGTGCGCACCACGAAGGGCTGCGCGTCGGTGGTGCCTATGAAGTTGGACGCGCTGGTGCCGGCATTGCCCAAGCGCCCCCAGGCGTCCGCCGAACCCGCCGGCCCCTGCGGTCCTGTCGCACCTGTAGCTCCCGCAGCACCGGTGTTGCCAATCGGCCCTTGCGGGCCTGCGGGACCTGCAGGGCCCTGCGGTCCCACCGGCCCCGCGCCCACGGCTTCGCAGGTGACCGTGCCATTGGCATTGACCTGCCGGATCGACTGCCCGCTCGGACAACTCGACGCCACCCGCGCCTGCACCTGCGCGGTGTTGATGTCTGCCGAGCCGATCGTGCCGTCGACGATGCTGGTCGTCGTGACCGCGTTGGCCAGCGCCACCGCTGCACCCCAGGCATAGGGGGCTGCCGTCATTTCGGTGCGTGGGCTCAAGGTCTCGTAGGCGCCGCCGCCGGCCGGGCGGATCGCGATCTCCAGCCACTGCCGATCACCGGCGAACTGCGCCGGCCCGAAGTCCAGCGGTACCGCGAACAGGCCGCCGGTCGCAGCGACGTTGGTCGCGGCGACGGTGGCGCCAAGCTGCGAGCCGCCCGCTTCCGCGTTGTAGAGCCGGAACTGCATGTCGTAGTTGCCGGTGGCGGGCCCCGTGCTGAGCCGCAGCTCGCCCTGGTAGGTGAAGGCGGGGGTCAGTGCCTGGGCGTACAGCAGGTCGTTGCTGCCGATGATCAGGCCCGCCGCGAGGAGCGTGCGAACCAGATGTCGATGGATAGCCATGCTGCGTTCTCCGACTGATGGGATGGGCGACTCGCCGCGCTTACGGCGACTCGAACCCGTTTGCGAACAGCGCATCGGGCGGCGGTGCCGCAGCGGCCCGATGGAACCCACCGCTGAGCGAGTAGCTGGCGCTGCTGCTTGTCGCGCCGGCATCGGGCTGGCCGATGGAGCCGTTGAGCGCATAGCTCGCGCTGGTCGACCGCGCCGCGCCGCCGTCGATCGACTGGCGCGGCACCTGATAGCTCGCGCTCGACTGCGCCGCGCTTGGCGGGGAGAGCCCCGCGATGATCAGCGCGACCAGCGCGGCGGCTGTGAGCAGCCCGCCCGATCGGCACGTCGAACCCGAAGCATCGATGGCGCGTGGCGCGGGGCGAACGAGCACCGGTCCGGACATGCGCGCATGGCCCCGGTGGCGACGCTGAAGGCGTTCTGTTGGCATGGGCGACGTCCCTGCGAGCGTTCGGCTGCCCCACATGGCAGCACCTGGCCATGTAAACGCGAGAACTCGAGCGGAGGGCTCACCAGGCCAAGGGAAGCAAGAGAAGACCGGCAGGTCTGGCCGTGTATCAGTGGTTGGCTTGCAGTCGAGTCGCTGGCCTGGACCCGAGATATGTTGCGGCTGGCACCTGCGCCGCCTAGGCTCCACTGCATGACGACGATCGCGGTTCTGCTGTTCCTCCTGCTGATGACCCTCGGGGGGCTCGCCTTCTTCAAGCGGCCGGGCCAGCAGACCCCCCGGCGGCAACCGATCCCGCAGGATGTGCTGCCGGACACCTTCATCGTTTTCGATCTCGAAACCACCGGACTCAAGGCCGGGATACACGAGATCATCGAGTTCGCAGCGATCCGCTTCACGAAGGGGCGCGCTGAGCATGACGTCTACCAAGCGTTGGTGAAGCCCTCGAAGCCGATTCCCGCGCGCATCACAGAACTGACGGGCATCACCCAAGCGCAGCTCAATGCAGAAGGTCGGGCGCATGACGATGTGCTCCAAGAGTTCTGGGACTTCCTGGGCCAACATCGGCTCGTTGCCTACAACGCGGACTTCGACCTCGCCTTTCTCCATGCAGCCGCTGCGCGAGCAGGGCTGCCACCGCTACAGAACCCGGTTTCGTGCGCTTTGAAGATGGCGCGCCGCGCCTGGCCGGGCCGCAAGAGCTTCAAGCTCGATGCAATCGCGGCGGACTTCGAGATCGCCGAGCGGCAAGCCCATCGGGCCGTCGAAGACGCCCGGCGAGCGCTGATCGTCTACGCTGCTGCGGCAGCAAAGCTCCGGGCAATCGAGTGATCCAGACGTC
>JBIJCA010000439.1:0-2666 GCA_044344935.1 Aquimonas sp.
GGCCAAACCACATTCCAGCTGCCGAACTTTTCCGGCCGAGCCGGCTGCCAGCAGGGCAACGGCCCTGGGCTCTCGCCGCGGGCACTGGGCGAGACGTTCGGCGCGAATACCGTCACGCTGACCAGCAACCAGATTCCGCAGCACAACCACGCCCTCGCCGCCTTCGTGCCCTCGACCGCCAGCGCGCCAGTGAGCAACGGCGGCCTCTCACAGCCCGGAATCTCGGCGAACAGACCGTTCTCGATCGGCGCACCCAACACCACCCTTGCGCCCAACATGATCTCGCCCAATCAAGGCGGCGGGCAGCCGCACCAGAACCAGCAACCCTATCTGGGCGTGAATTTCTGCATTGCGCTGCAGGGTATCTACCCGTCATTCCCCTGATTGGACGTGGAGCGAACGCCCTCCACGCCAGCCCGGTCACGACTGTCATTCCCGCCTGACCGGGGGTCGTCGGATGAATTCGCCGAGCTGGCGAAGATCACCCCGCGCGGCTTGGCCTTGCGCGCGGTGCGTGATGAAGACGTGGCTTGGTTGCGCGATCTTTACGCCAGCACCCGCTCAGAAGAAATGGCGCCGATACCTTGGCCCGAAGCCGCCAAACGTGCGTTTCTGGACCAGCAGTTCGAGCTGCAGCATCACCACTTTCTGAGCCATTTTCGGGACGCAGATTTCTGGCTGCTGGAGGCGCCGCAAGGGCCGGTCGGACGGCTGTATCGCCACTGCGCCCAACCCACCGGAACCGATCCAGAAGCCGACGACCTCATCGTCGATATCTGCTTCCTGCCGGCCTGGCGCAGCCTGGGCCTTGGGACACAGCTGCTGCAGGCGGCACAGACGTCGGCTGCCGCGCGTGGGCGCGGCCTCCGGCTGCATGTGCATGCTCACAACACGGCAGCGGCATCGCTCTATCGCAGGCTCGGCTTCGTCGCGCTGAGCGACGCAAGCGAGCCGCAGTCACACATCGAGATGCGGTGGTCAGCTCACGGCCTCAGTTGAAGACGGCCTGGTAAATGAAACCGTCTCGATTCTGGGCAATCGGTGTGACGAAGATGCCGACTTCTCCCAGTCGCGGATGCGTCATCCGGTAAATCTGCTGGGGGAACAGGACCGGCGAGGTATTCAGGAAAAGCAGCGAGAAGGGCGCGCGCGGCGCGTCGGGACGCGGTTGTGGCAGTGGGCTCGCTTCGACCAGCACGAACTCCAGCGGGGCATCTCCCAAGGCTGCCCTGAAGGTCTCGTTGAGGCAGCCTGCAAAGTTCTCCAGAGTCAGCAGTTCCATAGTCGTCCTTGTTCGGCGTTGCCAGCGCTTGCCTGCGCGCCGGAGCCAATGAGCTGCGAGCGGTTTTGACCCTGTTGCAGCGGGTGCGACCAGCGCATACGGCGCCAATGCACGGCTCGCGTCAGATCGGCCATGAGTTCGGCGGACGGGTGGCGCGTGGGGCTGCCCACGATATCAGTCGACCACCCTCCAGCCCGAGCGCCACAGGCGCTGAGCTGTCGCTCCCGCCACGCGCCCTCCGAGAAGGGCGCGCGGCAAAGCGCTCAAGCGATCGGCGCGATTCTCAACGAGAGGTAGTCGAAATCCGTGGGGCCTTCCAGCGGACGACTGACCGACCCGCTGTGGACCAAGCCCTTGACCCGGGCGGGCCTGCCTTCGGCGTCAGGCCCCACCAGCAGGTAGTGCCCGGGGCTCAACAGCGGTCCCGCCAACCCCACCAGATCGCATCGCTCGAAGCGATCGATTCCAGCCTGGCGATACTCGATCTGCAGGCAGCGCATGCTGGCCCGCCCTGCGATGAAGCGCGAGGACGAGGTGGCGCTGCACTCCGCACCGACGCCTGCGAACTGCCAGGCGGTGAAGGGCACCGACTCGCCTCCGGGCAGGTCGAACATCGCATGCACCGCGAGTTGGCTGACCTGACGCCCGCCGTTGGCGGCGTGCAGTGCGTCGAGACTGACCTCGACTTCTTCAGCGTCGCAGCTTTCCGCGCAGGCCGCGTGGATGGAGCGCCAGAAATCGCCCTTGTTGGCGGTCGGAGACCACAGCAGTTGCCATGAGGGCGCCTGTGAAGCCTCGAACCCTTTCGAAGCCAAGGGCAAAGAAATCGCACCTGCCAGCAGACTGGCAGAACTCAGAAAACTGCGTCGTTGCATGTTCCCCCCGGAAGTTAAGCGAAACGCGATGCCTCGCGCTGGCTAGAGAATCGACTGCTGCCCGCGACCCGCCTGCCGCAGTGCCCAAGCCCGCCGCAGCATAGCGCGCCACACGGACGGTGTGCGATCCAGCTGTGAGCCTGAGGCGCGAAAACCGGTCCGCGATTCGGGCACTGGGCGCATGGATCCGCCACCCTACTCAAGGCAAACCGGCATCCGAGCCAGCGCAACGAGAAGCCAAAGGGCGCGTACTTGCTCACGCCGGACCCAGCACAGGCCGAACGGAGCCTGCCCGCGCGTGCGGCGGCGGGCGGACGGCAGTCGCGGCGACCAGATCGCTGCCGGGTAAGGTTCTTTCCCACATACCCGGAGCCGACGCTGGAAACAGAACCGGCTGATGCGAACTATTGAACCGGCGGCCTAAATCCATCAGGCCGCGTACTTGACCTTGGGGTCCTGGAAGTAGGCTTGAACAGCCTCCGGCTGCTGCTCCAGTTTCTTCATATGGT
>JBIJCA010000441.1:0-2665 GCA_044344935.1 Aquimonas sp.
CGCCTGCCCACTACCCGCAACAGCGACATCGACCGGTTGCTGCCGCTGCAGGGGTGGACGCCTGCAGGAGTCGTTGGTCCAGCAGAACTTGCACCGCTAGGGTAGGTGTCTTCGCCGCACGCTTACGTACGAAGTGACCGAAGCTGTCCACGACCGTACCCTGCAAAGTGGAGATCACCGCCCCGATCTCGATGATCTCCATCTGTTCCGGAGACACCCGTTCCGATGCAGGCGTGCTCTCGTCGGAGCACGTGCATTCCAGGTCGACCACGAGCAGCAGAGGCTCAGTCATGGGCGCGTTTCCATGGCCCTACTCGTGGTTGCTGAAGGTCCGGCCGAGCCTCGCGAACACGCGCCATGTCGCCAGTCCTCCGCTGGTTGCCTCTCGCAGCGATGGACGTCATTGACTCACCGCAGCTCGCTCGCTGTCCTTGCCGGCGAGCCTGACCGCACGCCAGAGCCCCAGACCTACGATGCCGACGGACACCAGCGCCAACAGCCCGCCCCAGAACCAGTGTGGTAATCCCAGCGCTTGGGCGATCTGCGCGGTATCCGAGGGCAGGGTGCCTGCACCCGTCACTGCGCCGGCACTGAACAGGTAGTCCACCCGCGTAAACGCGGACAGACTCATTTCCACGGCGACGAAGGCCGTCATCGCGAGTACCACGCGGTCGTCTCCTCGCCAGGCCACGAGCACCAGGCCCAACACCAGCGCGGCGATGAACCCGAGCGCGAACAGATTGCGCACCCAGAGCAACAGGGTTAGGGCCAGAAACAGCGCAAGCGCAGCCAACAGCAGGCGCGCCGCGTGTCGATGGCCGAGCGCCAGGAAGAACGCGAGACCGGCCAGCGGCGCCCCCAGCGGCCCGGCGGCGGCAATGAGTGCACGCTCGATCGCCGAGTACGCACCGCGGTGCATCGCCACACCCGAGCCATCCGGGTAGATCGCAAGCTGGACCAGATCGCCGCCCAGCACGATGGCTGCGAGGCCGTGTCCAAGCTCATGGAACAGGGTGCCGAGCCAGATCAGCGGCCGCGCAATCCAGCCCGCCTGCGGCCACCAGGTATCGATGGCGAACAGCGCGAGCGACAGCAGCGCGGCAGTCCTGATCCAGGGGGCGGCGGAGAGTGTTTTGCCCTCAGGGCGTAACTCCGGTCTGGTTGTCTGCATCATGGGGTGCGGGGACGCTTGTATGGATCGAGGCAAGAGTCTGCCGTACGCGAACCCAGGCTAGCGCCTGCCATGTGCGCGCATAATGTATATTATGTCCAATTAGGATGGTGCTCCGGCCGATGTGGAAACTGCGCCTCAAGGTCGCCCTCTTCAGACTGTTGCTCTGGCTCCAACCTTCTGTCCTGAAGCCGATGCCAGAAAAGGCCACGCACCCCAGACGCTACACTCTGCGCCCCTCGCATCACCCACACGGACTCGATGAGCCGCACTTTGCCCGCGACACCCGAAGCCATCGCCGAGGCCGCCGCCGTGCTGCGCGCCGGCGGGCTGGTCGCGATGCCGACCGAAACGGTTTACGGGTTGGGTGCACGTGCGCTGGACTCCGTTGCGGTTTCGCGCGTGTATGCGGCCAAGCAGCGTCCAGCGACAAGCCCCTTGATCGCGCATGTCGAGTCCATCGCACAGGCGCGTAGCCTGCTGCTAGAGTGGCCGGACAGCGCCCAGCGTCTTGCCGAAGCCTTCTGGCCTGGTCCGCTGACCCTGGTCTTGCCCAAGGCGGCACATGTGCCGGATGCCCTCAGCGGCGGCGGGCCCCGTCTAGGCGTGCGACTGCCGGCGCATCCGGTGGCATTGGCTCTGATCCAGGCGCTGGGCGAGCCGATCGCCGCGCCGAGCGCCAACCGCTTCATGCAGCTTTCGCCGACGAGAGCCGAGCACGTGGAGCGCGGACTTGGCGATGCGGTCGACTTGATCCTCGACGGTGGTGACTGTGCCTTCGGCATCGAGTCCACTGTGGTGCGCTTGGAGCCGGATGGCGCCACCCTGCTCCGCCCGGGCGCCATCCCCGCTGCTCTCATCGAGCAGGTGCTGGGCGCTGTCCTGCGACGCGGCGTGCCGGCTGACACCGCGCCCGGCACAGCGGATGACTCACCCGGCCTGCATCAACGCCACTACGCGCCGCGCACGCCGTTGCTCCTGTGGCAGCCCGGTCAGGCGCTACCGCCTGGACGGGGTGGCCTGCTGGCGCTGTCGACTCTGGATATCGAAGCTGCGCGGTGCATCCAGATGCCCGCGGACGCCCTCGCCTACGCGCAGCGCCTCTACGCCGAGCTGCACGCGCTTGATTCGGCTGGACTTGACTGGATCGCCGTGCAGGCCCCGCCCTCGGATGCCGCGTGGGCAGCGGTACACGACCGCCTGCAACGCGCCACCCACATCGACTGAATCGGCGCGCGGCCTGGCCGCCTGTCGGACTACAGCCTCGAAACAGCGCGCTTTTCGTAGCTTGGCGCCGAGCGCAGCGAGGCCCAAGGTCGGGCCACCAACGCGCTCGCGTCGTCCAGGCCTCGCGATGTTGGGCCGCGCTTCGCTTGGCCCAACCTACAAACGCACCCTGCACCGCGTTCAAGCATGGTTCTTCGCAGGTTGGCGCCGAGCGCAGCGAGGCCCAACTTCGGGCGATCAACGCACTCGCGTCGTCCAGGCCTCGTG
>JBIJCA010000369.1:0-3709 GCA_044344935.1 Aquimonas sp.
GGGCGTGGCCTGTGCTGGGCCAGCCTCGGCAAGACCGGACTGTTCAGCAGCGTAGGTTCCCGCTACTTCGTGCTGCAGGCACCCTGGCAGGCGTTTGCCGCACTGCGCGGCGCGCAGGATTCGCCGCTGTCGCCGGCGCAGCGCGACTGGCTGCTGCAGCGACTGCAGGCCAGCGATGCGGTGTGGAAGACCGTCGCCAGCTCGATCTCGTTCACCCCGATCGAGCTGGATCTGTCCCTGCCCGAGCTCGGCGCGCCGCCGCTGCTGGCGCGACGCTTTCTGCTGAATGTCGATCACTGGGACGGCTTCCCGCTGGCGCGCCGAGCCCTGCTCGATGCCTTCGACGCCGCTGGCGGGGCGCTGCTGCTGTCCGGCGATATTCACGCGGCGTTCGCGACCCAGCACAGCGATCGCACCTTCGAGCTGACCACACCAGCAGTGTCATCGACCACGTTGGCCGACATCCTCGCCAGCGAAGTCGAGCGCGATCCGAACACCGCCGATGTCGGGCGGCGCATGGTCGATGCGCTCGACCGCCTGATCGTCCATGGCGATCCGCGCGTGCGACACGCACGTACCCGCCTGCACGGCGTGAGCCTGATCGAAGCGCACATGGACGCGCTCGACGTGCAGCTGCTCTGCCTGCCGCCCGAGGCCTGCCGCACGCCCGCCTACGACGATTCCACTGCACTGCGCTCGCAGACGCAGATCACCCGCTTCCGCGTGGACGCCGCCTCGCGTCGCCTCCAACCCGCATAGGGTGGGCCCTGGCCCACCGTGGCCTCATTACTCGCCACGCCCTCTTTCTGACAGCTTTGCGAAGACGCCTGGCACCGCAGAGACCTTGGCAGTGCTGCAGGCCACTCCTCGGAGTTGACAGACCGCGGCGAGGGTCGCGCTCCGGTGGGCCAGGGCCCACCCTATGCGGCAACGGCGAGACGGGCGCAGGTCGCGTCGAGATGACCGAGGCGAGAGTCGAGCTCCGGTGGGTCAAGACCCACCCTATGGGGCAACAGTGAGGCGTGCTGTCAGGCGAACCGTGATGATCGAGGCGAGCAGCAAGCTTCGGTCGTTCAAGACCCACCCTGTGAGAACTCCAGCATAGGGTGGGTCTTGACCCACCGGCTCTTCTCACAAGCGCCTCCACCCCACGCGCCCTCCAATATCACTCGATCACACGGACTTCAATCGGGATCAGAAATCGGCAGTGCGCATCTCGTGATACGTGCGCACCGGCGAGTCCGGCGACAGCCGAGTGGCCTCGACAGACCGAAGGGATTCCTCCGCAGCCCAGCACAAGCACTTCGACTCTGGGCTCGACCAAAGGAGCGTTGCCACTCGCCTTTAGCGCTGTGTCCATGCCGCAGCGGCGAGTTTCGGCGCAGGCACGATGGAGGCCGCCAGAACCTCCGCGATGGATGTCGATCGCAGGATTCTGGTCGAGCGCGCCGGCCACACTCAGTCGGTCCCGGTTTCCGGGTCTCCCGCCTCGATCACCGCGTTCAGGAGGGCGCGACCCGGCTCAGCCTGGCCGGGCCGGTTGTAGTCACCCGCCAGGATGACGATGCTCATGTCCAGGCTGGGCAGCAGATACAGCCTTTGGCCGCCGTTGCCGAAGGCGGCGATCCAAGCGGGCTCGACACCCGCCGCGGAGTGCCACCACTGGCGGCCATAGCGCAGCCCATCTCCGGTGTTGATGCGAGGCGTCAACAGCGTCTCCATCGCGGCTGCGGGCAGCAGACGACGGTTCTGCCAGCGTCCACCCGCAAGCAGAAGACGGCCGATGCGCGCGAGATCGCGCGCGGACAGCCGCAGGCCCGAGTAGGCCAGAGCCTTGCCGCGACGGTCGCGGACCCATTCCGCGCTGTCGATGCCCAGCGGGCTGAACAGCGCGGTCTGCGCATACTCGGCCAGTGGCCGCCCGCTGACGCGCTCAAGAACCTCGGCCAGCACCGCCGTGTTTCCACCGCTGTAGGCGAACTGCTTGCCAGGCTCGAACCGCACCTCACGCGTGAGGACGTAGCGCAGAGGATCACCCGCAAGACGCATGCGCGTCTCACTGTTGGACAACGAGGCATAGCTTCCGGATTCGTTCCAGGCCAGTCCGGCGCTCATGTCGAGAAGATGCTCGAGCCGCAGCGCCTGCAGAGGCCCCGCGCGCAGATCCGTGTACTCGGGAAAGAAGTCGAGCACGGGTCGCTGCGTCGAATCCAGTGTCCCATCGGCCTCGGCCAATTCCATCAGCAGACCGAGCACCGACTTGCTGATCGAACGCAGGTCATGGGGCGTGTCGGGTGCAAACTGCCGCAGCTCGGGCAGCAGCGCTCCGACAGAACGATCCACCCCGCGCGCATAGGCTTCGAAGCGGATCCTGCCGCCCTGCTCGACGAGAAGCGCATGCAGGTTGGCGCCGTTCTCGACCTGCGCGTCGAGGGCCTCGCAGAGGCGCTGTTCGACAGCGGCGGGCAGCGGCGCAACGCGCCAACCGTCACTACGCGGCTCGGCTGCGCCGCAGCTCACCCAACTGGGCTTGAACGCGGTCGGGGTGGGCGAGATCAGTACGAGACCGAGCGCCGCCACGGCGCCCAGCAGAAGCCCGCAGACCACTTCCGCCGCGGTGTGCCTGCGCAGGCGCAGGCGTGAGACGGCAACCAGCAGAGCCATCACCACGAATACCGCTGAGGCGAGCGCTGAGGGCCACAACCATGCCATGGGCAGCACGGCGAACAGGCAGTGCTGGGAAATCTTCAGCCAGCGCGCGCTCACCATCACTACGCCCAGGCAGGCAGCGACGACCCCCAAGGCGGAGGCCAACTCCGGGGCACTCGAATACGCTGCTGCGACGGTGGCGACACCGAGGCCAATCAGCAGAAAGCGATTAAGGCTGCGGCGTTCCTTGGGCTGGCTTGCGTCGATGTGGCTCCAGCCGCCGCGCCGCGTCTGCCAGACCAGGAATCCGAGCACGATGGCCAGCACGCCCCCCACCCAGAGAAGCACGCTGTGGCCCCGTGCACTGCCGCCGGCAAGCAGCATCGCCCACAGCACTGAAGCTGCGATGGACAGCACGGGATGCCAGAGAATCGAGATCCAGCGGGCGAGTGAGGTTGGCATGCAGTCTCCAGGTTCGGGCGCGGGTGCGGCTTTGAAAGACTGCACCACGAGGCTCAAGACTGGCACGCGCCTGACGGTAGGTGGCGGAATCGGAGGTCTGCCCGATCGCTCTCGCATGTGCAACGCGCCGGTTCTTCACGCCACTGGCAGCGCTGCGAGCGACGAAACGCGCGGTCGTCTGCAACGGTTCGCGCTACGCAGGCATCCAAGCCGATCATCCGTCCGCAGCGTTCCGTGGCGAGCCACGACCAGGATACGCGGCTGACCCGTTTCGAAGCAGCTGACGCAGCCCCCGACAGAACGGCAGTTGAGCCGCCGCGCTGGAGGCCATTCGAGAGAAGCACGGGACCGGGGCGAGAGTCGTGCTCCGATGGGTCAAGACCCAGCCTATGCACGCGATCCCCATAGGGTGGGTCTTGACCCACCATGGCCTCAACTCTCGCCCCAGCCCTTTCTTCGCCTCCACGGCCTCAACGCTCACCCCGACCCTTGCTTCGCCACCGTCGCGAAAGCTGCGTGCGGCGTCGGTGCTTGCGTCGCGTCAGGCCCTCCCGGGAAAACGCGTGACCGGGGCCAGCGTCGAGCTACGGTGGGCCAG
>JBIJCA010000443.1:0-2663 GCA_044344935.1 Aquimonas sp.
GCGGCAGGCCGATGCAGGTGCCGAGGTCGATCACCGCGATGATCTGGCCGCGCAGGTTCATCACGCCGACCACATGCGGGGCGGCGCCGCGCACCGGCAGGATGTCCGGCACCCGCTGCACTTCCTGCACCTTCAGCAGTTCCACCGCATAGCTTTGGCCCGCCATCTGGAAGCGCAGCCAGCGATGGAATTTCTCGACGGCCAAGGGTGGCAGTGCGGGCACGGTCGGTTCATGGCGACGCGCCAGTCGACGGCGCACAGCTTCGCTGCGCTTGGCCAGCTGCGGGCGCAGCAGGCCGTGCTGCGGCGGCACCTCGGCCGGCCCTGGCATCGGCACATGCGCAGGCAGCGCTGGCGCTGCGGCCACGCCAGCAGCGCGCGCGACGCGGGCGGCTTCGGCGGCGGCTTCGAATGCGGCTTCGAGCTCGTCGAGTTCGACCTTGGCGGGGGTGCCGGTGCTTTGGGTCTGGGCAAACACGCCGGCGGCCTTGGCGTTTGCATGGGCCTGTTCGAACACGGCTTCGAGTTCATCGAGCGGGTCGCCCATCGGCGCAGCCAGCGGCGTCGACGAAGGGCTGCTTGCCTGGGCGAACACGCCGGCGGCCTTGGCGTTCGCGTGGGCCTGTTCGAACACGGCTTCCAGTTCATCGAGCGGGTCGCCCATCGGCGCAGCCAGCGGCGTCGACGAAGGGCTGCTGACCTGGGCGAACACGCCGGCGGCCTTGGCGTCGGCGTGGGCCTGTTCGAACACAGCTTCGAGTTCATCGAGCGGGTCGCCCAAAGGCGCCGCGACAGCCGGCGCCGGTGACTGCTGCGCTTCCGCTGTGCCTTCAGGCGAGGCATCGGTGGCGGTCACGGTCGCTGCAGGCAACTGCGGCTGCGCTGGCGGCACTGCCTGCCCAGCGGCGGGAGCCTCGCCCAGCAGGGCATCGAAGTAATCGTCGAGTGCGGGTTTTCCGATCATGGGGTGCTGCCTCGGGTTTCGGCCTCGGCCACCGAGGTCAGGTCGGCGGTGACCAGCCAGTCGGTCAGGCGCAGGTAGGCGCTGGCGCCGCGCGCGCCGGCGCCCAGCGAGGACGGAGTCAGCGCCTGTCGGCTGGCTTCGCGCAGGCGGGTGTCGACCGGAATTTCCTCGTCCCAGACGGCTCCGCCGTGGCGCTCGCGCAGTTCGGCCAAGCTGTCCTGTGCGGCGCGTGTGCGCTTGTCGTACAGCGTCGGAACGATGCGTGCCGGCACCGGCGCACCGCGCGAGCGCTGCACCATCGAAGCGGTGCGCAGCATCGCATTCAGCCCGTGCAGGGCCAGCGGTTCGGTCTGGGTGGGGATGATCAGCGCATCGGCCGCGGCGAGTGCCGCCACCATCAGCACGCCAAGCGTTGGCGGGCAATCCAGAAGGGCATAGTCGTAGCGGTGCTGGCCGGCGAAGGCCCGCACCAGGGCCCGCCCGATCCCGGCGCGAGTGACGCTCTGGCGTTCCAGCGTGGCCAGCGCCGGCTGACCAGCCAGCAGATCCAGCCCCGGCTGGCCGCTCGGACGGGTCAGCGTCACCAGTGGTGGCGGCGCTTCCGCGAACAGCTCGAACACGCCGGCCGGCGGCGGCTCTTCGGGCACCTCCAGCCAGCGCGACAGGGACGCGTGCGGATCGAGATCGACCAGCAGGGTGCGGAATCCGCGCTCGGCGAGGCAGGCGCCGATCGCCAGTGTCGATGTGGTTTTGCCGACGCCGCCTTTCTGGTTGGCGATGCACCAGGTGCGCATGGCTCAGGGTCCTTCCGTCGTTGGCGCCAACGCGTCGTCTGGGTCGCTGCGGGCGAGGATCACCAGCACCACCCGGCGGTTGGCGTTGCGCCCGCCTTCGCTGACGTTGTCGGCCACCGGCTGGAACTCGCCGTAGCCGACCACGGTGACCCGGCCGGGCGCGACGCCGGTACCGACCAGAACCCGCGCGATGCTGGCCGCGCGCGCAGCTGACAGCTCCCAGTTGCTGGGAAACAGCGCGGTTGCGATCGGCATGTCGTCGGTGTGGCCTTCGATGCGGATCAGGTTGGGTGCTTCGCGCAGCACCTGGGCGACGCGGGTCACCGCAGCCACGGCCTCCTGGCGCGGCGCCGCCGAGCCCGAGGCGAACAGCATGTCCGACTTGATCTCGACCTCCAGCCAGTCGCCGCGCCGGTAGACCTGCACGATGTCATCGAGGATGAGGCTGTCGAGGGCGCGTTCGATGTCGCTTGCGATTGCCGAGAGGGCCTCGCGCGATCGATCCTGCGCCAGCTCGGAGTCGCGGGTGCGCTGGTCGAGCCAGCGTTGGCGTTCCTCCTCTGGCAACGACTCGGCGATCTTGTCGGCGATCAGCCCCATCGGCATCTGGCTGCCGATGATCGCGCTCGGATCGATGCGTGCGCCATCGGGCTGCAGTTCTCCGAACTGCACCGGGATGATGGCTTTGCCGGGGCCGCCGAAGGCTTCGGACAGTGAGTCCGAGACCACGCGGTACTTGCCCTCGTTGACCGAGGAGATCGAGTACATCACCACGAAGAAGGCCAGCAGCAGGGTCACGAGGTCGCCATAGGGGATGGCCCAGGCCTCGTGGTTGCTGTGCTCTTCGTGGGCGTGCTTGCGACCCATGTGGACTTCACTGGTCTCGGTGTCGCGCGCACCCTGCA
>JBIJCA010000199.1:0-8736 GCA_044344935.1 Aquimonas sp.
TCTGTGCTGATGCTGCGGCTGCCGCGGGACCTGGTCACCCGGGAGCCGCCTCGAAAGTAAACGCCCCGGTCTTCGCCGGGGCGTTTCGCTTTGTGGCATTCCCCGATTCGGATGCCCGTTGCTCGCGTCGCCGCGGGCGGCTCAAGCCATGCGCCCGTAGACATCCTCGAAGCGGACGATGTCGTCCTCGCCCAGATAGCTGCCCGACTGCACCTCGATCATCTCCAGCGGCAGCTTGCCCGGGTTCTCCAGTCGATGGACCACGCCGAGCGGAATGTAGGTGCTCTGGTTCTCGGTCAACAGCAGGATGTCCTCGCCGCGCGTCACGCGGGCCGTGCCGCTGACCACGATCCAGTGCTCGGCGCGATGGTGGTGCATCTGCAGGCTGAGGCTGCCGCCCGGCTTGACCGTGATGCGCTTGACCTGGAAGCGCTCGCCCGAGTCGATGCTGTCGTAGGCGCCCCAGGGCCGATACACCTTGCGATGCCAGACGGCGTGGCTGCGGCCGTCGGATTTCAGCGTGCCGACCAGGTCCTTGACCTTCTGCAGCTGGTCGCGCCGACCGACGAGCAGGGCGTCATCGGTTTCCACGACCACCACGTCCTCCAGCCCGATCAGGGTGATCAGGCGCTGCCCGTGGGCGTAGGTGTTGCGGCAGTCGATGGCGATCACGTCGCCGCGGTGGGCGTTGCCGTTCGCGTCCTTGGGGCTGACCTCCCAAAGAGCACCCCAGGAACCGACGTCGCTCCAGCCGGCGTCGAGCGGTACGACGGCGGCAAGCGGTGTTCGCTCCATCACCGCGTAGTCGATGGAGTCCGCAGGGCAGCCGGCGAAGGCTTCGGCATCAAGGCGCACGAAATCCTCGTCGCGCCGCGCCTTTTCCAGGGCCTCACGACAGGCGTGCAGCATTTCGGGTGCGAGTCGTTGGAGTTCTTCGATGTAGCGGCTGGCGCGAATCAGGAACATGCCGCTGTTCCAGAAATACTCTCCTGAAGCCACATACGCCTGCGCGGTGGCGAGGTCGGGCTTTTCGACGAAGCGTTCGACCGCTCTCGCCCCCGTGCCGTCTGCCGCTTTGATGTAGCCGTAGCCTGTTTCGGGCGAGGTCGGCACGACGCCGAAGGTCACGAGCTGCCCTGCTTCGGCGGCCGCGGCCGCGGCGTGCACGGCGCTGTGGAAGGCCTCGACCTGCTGGATCAGGTGATCCGAGGGCAGCACCAGCAGCAGGGCGTCCTCACCCTTAATCGTTGCTTCCAGTGCCGCCACGGCAATCGCCGGCGCGGTGTTGCGGCCCACCGGTTCCAGCAGGATCGAAGCCGGTGTCACCCCGGCCTCGCGCAGCTGCTCGGCGATCATGAAACGGTGATCGACGTTGCCCACCACGATGGGGCGGCAGGTGGTGAGCGTGGCCACGCGCTTCCAGGTCGCCTGCAGCAGACTGTCCTCGCCCGTGAGCGGCAGAAACTGCTTGGGATAGGACTCGCGCGAGAGCGGCCAGAGGCGGGTGCCTGAGCCCCCGGAGAGGATGACGGGAAGGATGTCCTGCATGGCCATGGGCGTGATCGGTCCGGTGTACGGCAAGGGTAGCGCAGGCGTCAGCTGCGGAACCGCAGCCGCGGGTCAAAGGGTGACTCACGCGGCGACTCTGAGAGCACGGGCACTGCCGCTGCCGCCGCGCGATGCGAAAGTCTCCGACGCTTCAGATTCAAGCCCGCACGGAGTGGTGAACGCCTGCTCAGTAGACCGGCAGGCGTTCCTCGGCCACCTCGGCCAGCAGCGGTGCTGCGCGATCCTTGGCCGACAGCTCGGGCGCGGCGATCGGCCAGTCGATGGCGAGTGCGGGGTCGTCCCAGCGGATGCCCTTGTCGGCGGCAGCGTCATACGGCGTGCTGCAGAAGTAGTGAAACACGGCATGCTCTGAAGTCACCGCGAAGCCGTGGGCGAAGCCGGGTGGGATCCAGAACTGGCGCTGGTTGTCAGCGCTCAGTACGACCGCCGCCCACTTGCCGAAGGTCGGCGAGCCGCGGCGGATATCCACGGCGACGTCGTAGACCTCGCCCTCCAGCACCGAGACCAGCTTGCCCTGCGGGTTCGGCAGCTGGTAGTGCAGGCCGCGCAGCACCCTGCGCGCCGAGCGCGAGAGGTTCGATTGCACCGCGTCCATCACGACGCCGTGCTCGGCGTAACGCTGCTGGTTCCACTGCTCGAAGAAGAAGCCGCGGGCATCCCCGAACACGCGCGGTTCGATCACGAGGCAGCCGGGCAGGTCGGTTTCGATCACCTTCATTTGGCCAGCCCCAGCTTGAGCAGGCTCATCAGGTACTGGCCGTAGCCGTTCTTCAGCAGCGGCTGTGCGAGGGCTTCGAGCTGGGCGGCGTTGATCCAGCCGTTCATGTAGGCGATCTCCTCGGGGCAGCAGATTTTCAGGCCCTGCCGCGCCTCGATGGTCTCGACGAAGGTGCCGGCCTGCAGCAGGGATTCGTGCGTACCGGTGTCGAGCCAGGCATAGCCGCGGCCGAGCTTCTCGAGCTTCAGGCTGCCGTCTTCGAGGTAGCGCCGGTTGAGGTCGGTGATCTCCAGCTCGCCGCGCGAAGAAGGTTTCAACTCGGCAGCGAATTCAGGCGCGCGGCCGTCGTAGAAGTACAGGCCGGTGACGGCGTAGTTCGACTTCGGCGCCTTTGGCTTTTCCTCAAGCCCGATCACGGTGCCGCTGGCATCGAACTCGGCGACGCCGTAGCGCTCGGGGTCACGCACCCAGTAGCCGAACACCACCGCGCCGTTCTGCAGGGTCGAGGCGCGGCGCAGCTGCTCGGAGAAACCGTGGCCGTAGAAGATGTTGTCGCCCAGCACCAGACAGCTCGGCTGGCCAGCGACGAACTCGCGACCGATCAGGTAGGCCTGGGCCAGGCCGTCGGGGCTGGGCTGCACGGCGTACTCGATGCGCATGCCCCACTGGCTGCCGTCGCCGAGCAGCTGCTTGAACAGCACCTGCTCGTGCGGGGTGTTGATGACCAGCACGTCGCGAATACCCGCCAGCATCAGGGTGCTGAGCGGGTAGTAGATCATCGGCTTGTCGTAGACCGGCAGAAGCTGCTTGCTGATCGCCTGGGTGATCGGATACAGCCGTGTGCCCGAGCCGCCGGCGAGGATGATGCCTTTCATTGTCGAGATCCCTCAGTCGGCCTGGCCGGTTCCGATTCTTTCCAGTCGATAGCTGCCGTCCAGCACGCGCTGCACCCAATCCTGGTGCTGCAGGTACCAGTCGACCGTTTCCTCAATGCCCTGCTCGAAGCTGCGCGAAGGCGCCCAGCCCAGTTCCGACTTCAGCTTGCTGGCGTCGATGGCGTAGCGGCGGTCGTGACCGGGGCGGTCCTTGACGAAGGCGATCTGCGATTCGCGTGGCGCACCGTCGGCGCGCGGAAGGCGGGCATCCAGAAGCCGGCAGATGGTGTGCACTACTTCGATGTTCTGGCGCTCGGCGTCACCGCCGACATTGTAGACCTCACCGACACGGCCGGCTTCCAGCACGCGCGCGATCGCGCGGCAGTGGTCGCCGACGTACAGCCAGTCGCGCACGTTGCGGCCGTCGCCGTAGACGGGCAGGGGCTCACCCGCCACCGCACGCTGGATGATCAGCGGGATGAGCTTTTCCGGGAACTGGAAGGGGCCGTAGTTGTTGCTGCAATTGGTGGTCAGCACCGGCAGCCCGTAGGTGTGGTGGTAGGCGCGCACCAGATGGTCGGACGCCGCCTTCGAGGCCGAGTAGGGCGAGTTCGGCTGATAGGGCGTGGTCTCGGTGAACTTGCCGGTCTCGCCCAGCGAGCCGTAGACCTCATCGGTCGACACATGCAGGAAACGGAAGCGTCCGCGCGTGGCCTCATCCAGCTCGGCATGCCAGCCGCGCGCGGCTTCGAGCAGCTCGAAGGTGCCGACGATATTGGTCTGCACGAAGGCGCCGGGCCCATCGATGCTGCGGTCGACGTGGCTTTCGGCGGCGAAGTTGACGATGGCATCGGGGCGGTGCTCCGCCAGCAGCCGCCGCACCAGCGCGCGGTCGCCAATATCGCCCTGAACGAAGACGTGATTGGGATGGCCGTCGAGGCCGGCCAGCGTGTCGCGGTTGCCGGCATAGGTCAGGGCGTCGAGGTTGATGACGCGGTGGCCCGCGGCCACTTGCTGCAGAACGAAGTTGCCACCGATGAAGCCGGCGCCGCCGGTGACCAGAAGTGTGCTCATGCGAAAGACGGGTCCAAGGGAAGAGCGGGCCAAGACCGCGGGCGGGTCCGGAAGTTTAGTCGGCGCGGTGGAAACGCTCAGGCATACGGGTCGGGGATACCCAGACCCGCCAGCACCTCGCGTTCGATTGCTTCCATCGCCTCGGCCTCGGCCTCATCCATGTGGTCGTGGCCGAGCAGATGCAGCACCCCATGCACCACCATGTGCGCGTAGTGGTGCTTGAGCGGCTTGCCCTGATCGATGGCCTCGCGCGCGATGACCGGCGCGCACAGCACGAGATCGCCGAGGATCGGCAGCGGCACGCCGGGCGGCAGCTCTGCCGGAAAGCTGAGCACGTTGGTGGCGTAGTCCTTCTCGCGGTAGTCGCGGTTGAGCGCACGGCCCTCCTCGGCGTCGACGACACGGATCGACAGCTCTGCATCCTCGTGTCGCCCACTCAGCGCGGCTTCGGCGTAGGCCCGCAGGGTGCCCGCTGCGGGCAGGCCGGCTCGCGGCAGGCCGTAGCTGATGTCGACTCTGCTCATGGCTGCGCGGAGGCTTCCGGCAGTTCGCGGGGTGTGCCCGCGGACGATGCATCGGCGCCACCAACAGGACGACGCGCGGCTGCGTCGATCGCCTGCGCCTGTTGCGCTTCGAGCTTCTCGCGCTCGCGCTGTTCATCGCGACGGTCGTAGGCGCGCACGATCCGCGCCACCAGCGGATGCCGCACCACGTCGCTGGCTGTGAAGAAGGTGAACGAAATGCCCGGCACGTCCTTCAGCACTTCGAGTCCGTCACGCAGGCCCGACTTCTGCCCGCGCTGCAGGTCGATCTGGCTGAGATCCCCCGTGATCACCGCAGTGGCGCCGAAGCCGATGCGGGTCAAGAACATCTTCATCTGCTCAACCGTGGTGTTCTGCGCTTCATCCAGGATCACGAAGGCGTCGTTGAGCGTGCGTCCGCGCATGTAGGCCAGCGGCGCGATCTCGATGACGTTGCGCTCCAGCAGTTTGGCCACGCGCTCGGTGCCGAGCATCTCGTACAGCGCGTCGTACAGCGGACGCAGGTAGGGATCGACCTTCTGGCTCAGGTCGCCCGGCAGGAAGCCGAGCTTCTCGCCGGCCTCGACCGCAGGGCGCACCAGCATCAGCCGCTGCACGCGGTTTTCGTTGAGCGCTTCCACGGCCATCGCCACGGCGAGAAAGGTCTTGCCGGTGCCGGCGGGGCCGATGCCGAAGTTGATGTCGTGGGTGGCGATGGCGTGCAGGTAGCGCGCCTGGTTCGGGCCGCGGCCCTTGACCACGCCGCGCTTGACCTTGATCGCGACCTCCTGCGCGCCGCGCGCGGCGTCGGCGACCGTGCGCTCGACCAGAGCGTCGACGCCAGCGTCCTGCAGCCGCAGATGCACCGCGCCCGCGTTCAGCACTTCCTGTTCGGTGTCGGCGTAGAGATCGCGCAGCAGCAGCTCGGCCTTTTCGGCCAGGGCTTCCTCGGCGATCACCCGGAACACATTGCCGCGATTGGCGATTTCGACGCCGAGGCGCAGCTCGATCTGTCGGAGATGCTCATCGAGCGGCCCGCACAGGTTGGCCAGCCGCTCCAGACTGTCGGGTTCCAGCACGAAGTCGCGCTGGATCAGGGCGGCTGTACTCACGCCGCCTCCGCGTCGTCGCGCAGCTGTACGTTGCCGCGCAGAGAGTTGCTCATGGCTTCGGTGATCAGCACGTCCACGAACTCACCGACGAGTCGAGCTGGCGCGGCGAAGTTCACGAAGCGCATGTTCTCGGTGCGGCCGGTGAGTTCGTTCGGGTCCTTCTTGCTGGGGCCGACCACCAGCACACGCTGCACACTGCCGACCATGGCCTGCGAGATCGCCTTGGCATTGGCGTCGATCGCCGCCTGCAGGCGGGCCAGGCGCGCGCTCTTCTCGGCGGCCGGGGTTTCATCGGGCAGGTTGGCGGCGGGCGTGCCGGGGCGCGAGGAGTAAATGAAGGAGAAGCTCTGATCGAAGCCGATGTCCTCGATCAGCTTCATGGTGGCCTCGAAGTCGCGCTCGCTCTCGCCGGGGAAACCGACGATGAAATCGGAGCTGATCGAGATCCCGGGCTTGGCTTCCTTCAGGCGGCGGATCTTGGCCTTGTACTCCAGCGCGGTGTGGCCGCGCTTCATCGCCGCCAGAATGCGATCCGAGCCCGCCTGCACCGGCAGATGCACGAACGACGCCAGCTGCGGCACATCACGATGCGCCTCGATCAGGCTGTCGCTGAACTCCACCGGATGCGAGGTGGTGTAGCGGATACGGCCGATGCCCGGGATCTCGGCGATCGCACGGATCAGGTCGGCGAGGTCGGCGGTGCCGGCTTCGGCATCGTTGCGATCCAGCGCGCCGCGGTAGGCGTTGACGTTCTGGCCCAGCAGGTTCACTTCCTTGACGCCTTGCTCTGCGAGCTGCGCGACCTCGATCAGCACGTCCTCGAAGGGGCGGCTGACTTCTTCGCCGCGGGTGTAGGGCACCACGCAAAAGGTGCAGTACTTGCTGCAGCCTTCCATGATCGACACGAACGCCGTGGGACCTTCTGCGCGCGGCTCGGTCAGGCGGTCGAACGTCTCGATCTCGGGGAAGCTGATGTCGACCTGGGGGCGGCCGGTCTCGCGCTTGGCCTCGATCATTTCGGGCAGGCGGTGCAGGGTCTGCGGTCCGAACACCAGGTCGACGTAGGGCGCGCGCTTCAGGATGGCTTCGCCCTCCTGGCTGGCGACACAGCCGCCGACGCCGATGATGACCTTGTCGTTCTTCTTCTTCAGCTGCTTCCAGCGGCCGAGCTGGCTGAACACCTTCTCCTGCGCTTTCTCGCGGATCGAGCAGGTATTGACCAGGATCACGTCCGCTTCGTCCTCGTTCTCGGTGAGTTCGAGACCATGCGATTCGGCCAGCACGGCGGCCATCTTGTCCGAGTCGTACTCGTTCATCTGGCAGCCGTGGGTCTTGACGAAGAGTTTGCCGGCCATGGGGCAGGGCACCTTGAATTGAGGCTTGGGAGGGTGTGGCGCGCTCGTGCGCGCGCTCGCGAAGCCCGCAAGTGTAGGCCGGGCAGGGGCTTGCGGCCACTTCGCAGGGGCTGGGCTGGGTGGCTTGCAATATTTCCAAAATTCCGGAAATATCGAAACATGCAGCCCGATACCACTGTCCGAAGGCTTTCCGCGCTCGCCCAGACGACCCGGCTGGAGGTGTTCCGCCGCCTCCTGAAGCGCGGCCGCGCCGGGCTTCGGCCGCAGGCCTTGATGGCCGAACTCGGCATTGGCGGCACTGCCCTGTCGTTTCATCTCAAGGCGCTGCTCCGCGCTGGCCTGATTGAGGGTCGGCAGGAGCAGGGTGGGACCCGCTACCGGGCCCGGCCAGCAGCGCTGCGCGAGTTGCTTGAGGCCTTGGCTCAGGACTGTTGCAGCGCCGATGACGACGTCTGCGCGCTTGATCTGGCGCCGCTCCCGAACAGCGCGGCTCGGGTCGGGAATTCTTCTTCGAACACGGACATCCAGCATGCCCCTGCGTAAACTCAGTGAACCCGGGCATCTGCCCGCTCTTGATCTACGCCACGCCCACGCGCGTCCGGCGGACGGCTTGGGCGATGCCGCGCCGCCGCGCATTCTTCTGTTGTACGGCTCGCTGCGCGAACGCTCGTTTTCGCGTCTGGCGGTCGAAGAGGCTGCGCGCCTGCTGCAGTTCTTCGGCGCCGAGACGCGGATTTTCGATCCAGCGAATCTGCCGATGCCGGACCAGATCAAGGGCGATGACCATCCTGCGGTGCATGAACTGCGCGCGCTGTCGCTGTGGTCGGAAGGCCAGGTCTGGTGCAGCCCCGAGCGACATGGCGCCATCACTGCAGTGATGAAGAACCAGATCGATCATCTGCCGCTGAGCCTGGGCGCGGTGCGTCCGACCCAGGGCCGCACGCTGGCGGTGATGCAGGTCTCGGGTGGTTCGCAATCCTTCAATGCCGTCAACACGCTGCGCCTGCTCGGGCGCTGGATGCGCATGTTCACCATCCCGAACCAGTCCAGCATTGCCCAGGCGTGGCAGGAGTTCGACGAGCACGGACGGATGAAGCCTTCACCGTATTACGAGCGCATCGTCGACGTCATGGAAGAACTGGTCCGCTTCACCGTGCTGTTACGTCCACATGCGGACGCGCTGGTGGACCGCTACTCGGAGCGCCGTGAGGCAGCCCTGAAGACCGAGGCTCTGGCAGGGCTGGCCAAGGCAGCAATCGCCTGAAGCGGTCTGAGCTTGCCTGTTGGGCGGCGGCTGTCCATGCTGGCCACCCTTCCCGAGATCCGCTATGTCCATGCGCGTTCCCAGCGATGCCGAACTGTTCGAGTTGGCCGTGCACGTGGGTGTGCGTCTGCAGTCGGAGCATCTGTCACTGGTGACCGCCGAAAGTTGCACGGGCGGCTGGATCGCGAAGATGGTGACCGACGTGCCCGGCTGCTCGGCCTGGTTCGAATGCGGGATCGCCGCCTACA
>JBIJCA010000131.1:0-12153 GCA_044344935.1 Aquimonas sp.
AGCAGGGCCTGTTGGGTGTCCGATCGGACACCCTGCTCAACCACGGTGCGGTCAGTCGAGAAACCGTACTGGAGATGGTATCTGGGGCTTTGACACATGCCGGAGCGACAATTTCGGTGGCAGTCACCGGCATTGCTGGCCCCAGCGGAGGCACTGAGGACAAGCCGGTGGGTACGGTCTGGCTGGCCTGGAAGCGTCGCGGCGGTTACCCGCACGCGGAGCTGCACCATTTCGGCGGTGATCGCGAGGTAGTTCGGCGGCAGACGGTCGAAATTGCCCTACGCGGAATCCTCAGAATTCTGACCCCCGCCTAAGCCTTTCACCGAGGCCACCACAGGGGCGTGTGGGATACTGTGGCTCTCGCCTCGCGGCGGCGATCTCAGCTCCTGAGAATCCGCTTCCGCAGTCTCCCCCCACTTTCAACGACTCAGCCGTCAAGGATCCGCCATGGACGACAACAAGAAGCGTGCCCTCACCGCAGCCCTTTCCCAGATCGAGAAGCAATTCGGCAAGGGTGCCGTGATGCGCATGGGCGACCAGGCCATCGAAAAGGCCGAGGTCATCGGCACGGGTTCGCTGATGCTCGACATCGCGCTCGGCATTGGTGGCCTGCCCAAGGGGCGTGTCGTCGAAATCTACGGGCCGGAGTCCTCCGGCAAAACCACGCTCACCCTCCAGGCCATCGCGGAGTGTCAGAAGATGGGGGGCACGGCAGCCTTCGTCGACGCCGAGCACGCGCTTGATCCGGGCTATGCCCTGAAGCTCGGCGTCAATGTCGATGACCTGCTGGTGAGCCAGCCGGACACTGGCGAGCAGGCGCTGGAGATCGCCGACATGCTGGTGCGCTCGAATGCGGTCGACATCGTCGTCGTCGATTCGGTCGCGGCGTTGACGCCCAAAGCCGAGATCGAGGGGGACATGGGCGACGTGCTGCCCGGCCTGCAGGCCCGTCTGATGAGCCAGGCCTTGCGCAAATTGACTGGCAACATCAAGCGCAGCAACTGCCTCGTGATCTTCATCAACCAGCTGAGAATGAAGATCGGTGTGATGATGCCCGGCCAGAGTCCGGAAACCACCACGGGTGGCAATGCGCTCAAGTTCTACGCGTCGGTGCGTCTGGACATCCGCCGGATCGGCGCGGTCAAGAAGGGCGACGAGATCATCGGCAACCAGACCAAGATCAAGGTCGTCAAGAACAAGATGGCGCCTCCGTTCAAGCAGGTCGTCACTGAGATCCTCTATGGCGAAGGGATCTCGCGGGAGGGCGAGCTGATCGAGATGGGTGTTGAAGCCAAGCTGGTCGAGAAGTCCGGCGCCTGGTACGGCTACGGTAGTGAGCGCATCGGTCAGGGCAAGGAAAATGCGCGTCAGTGGCTGAAAGACAACCCGGCGGCGGCGGCCGAGCTCGAGTCCAAGCTGCGCGATCTGTTCGTTCCCAGCATCGCCGTGCCGGGCGACGAATCGGCAGATGGCTGATCGACGTCAGTCTGGCGACGGCGCGCGTCGCGCCAGCGTACTGGTGCGCGCGGTGGCTCTGCTTTCGCGCCGGGAGCATTCTGCGCGGGAGCTGCGCAGGAAGCTGATCGAGCGAGGCTTCCTGGCGGAAGAGGTGGACGTCGCTCTTCAACGCCTGCAAGGTTCCGGGCTACAGGACGACACGCGCTTCGCCGAGACGCTGGCGCGGTCCCGCGCAAACAGCGGTCGCGGTCCGTTGCGCCTGCGGGCAGAGCTGGCGGTGCACGGGCTTGCTGACGAGGTCAGCACAAGGGCCCTCGAGCAGGCCGAGGAAGAGCAGGATTGGCGAAGCCGAGCGCTAGAACTCGCGGCTCGGCGCCTGCGGGGCGCACCACTGGCGGAATTGCGCGATCAGCGGCGGTTGACGGAATTCCTGCTCCGGCGGGGGTTTCCTGGCGACGTGGTGCGTTCGGTGGTGCGTGAACTCGCGGCCGACGATGCCATCGGAGACGTGGGGGATTGATGCGGCGATTGCCATTCCCCGGATCGCGTTGGGCACACCGGATGCAGGGTCCTTCGCCGCGAGGGGCCGCATTGATGCACTCCCGACGAGCAAGACTTGAGGGCTCGGCCCACAGGGAAATTCTCCCTCTCCGCGGACAGGTCAAGATCCCCAGACAACCGATGCTCCGCCATGACTTGCGTCGCCGTACTCTGAACGGAACTGCCCCCTTGAGAGTGGCGGTGTCGCCGCGCCTCGCCCGGGCGCTGAGCGGACTGTCCAAGCGATCTCTGTCATTCCGCGTCGATCAGAAAAAGTCGTACGGTCCTCTCTTCAGCGTCGATCCCCTGCATGCTGCGCAGACCGATCCGATCGAACATGTAGGTCTCTGGGGTTTCTTCGCCCTCGATGCGGAGAGTGCAGTAGTCCGGTATCCGATCCGCGCGTGTGGCTTGCAGCTTGCAGACCAGGCTCGCTTTTCCTTCAGGGTCGAGCAAGGTGAATCCCTCCCGATCGCCCTGCGTCGGGACGAAGCTCAACTCACGCGCCTCGGCCGCGCCGCGGCTGTCGACCGCGCCGACAAGAAGCCACCGGTTGGACCAGGCGCCGGCAGGCGAGGCGACGAATCCGAAGCGAACGATCTCGATTTCCCGCAAGCTAAGGTCTGCGGTCCCTGGCTCGACATAGGCCAACCAGAGGCGCGCGCGCGAAGGCGACGCTGGCTCGATCAGCATGCTGCCAAGCGATTCCAGTTCGCCCGGCTCGCGATACTCGGCATGGGGGCCTGCTCCCTTCGACAAGCGGCTCATCGCCAAGCGGCTGAAGTGAGGCCCCAGAGGCCCTGAGCCCAAGCTCCACTCGGGGTCACCTTCGGCGTTGTAGCCGAACAGCACTGCGCTCAGGATCGCCCCCTGGCGTTCGATATTGATGCCGATTCCGCGCCCGGCGAATGCATTCGGCGTGGCCGGATCGGCCCACCAATACCCGCTCTCGATTGCGGGCGCCGGGACCGGATCTTCGCCCATCGCGATCAACTGGAAGCCGCGCAGACGCATACCCGTACTCGACTTGACGGCGTAGTACACGCGCTGCAGGCCCGTCGCCGAAAGCGAAGGAGACCCCTCAATGAGCTGGCGTGTGTCCAGGCTGTAGTCGGTCATGCGCTGACCGCACAGACTGGCTTCGCTGGTATCACGCGCGATGATCCAGATGTCGGCTCCGCGCACATCCACTCTGTCGATTGCCGGTGTGCACGCGTTCGGCCAGGTGTCTTCAACGCGAAGCTCGAAGGTCTCGCCTGGATGAGAAGCGCCCTTGAGCACGGCGAACTCGGCTCCGGCGGCGAAAACGCAGAGCGGGGAAAGCGCCAGCAGTAGCGCATACAGGAAGCGAGTCATGAAGTTGACCAATGCCTTGATACGAATACCGAACACAGTAGCACTCAAGCTCTTCGCGCGGGTGGGGGTTGGAGAGTTCTCCGCGGGCCCCTGACCCGGCTTGCAAGCCGATCCAGCCTTGCCGGCACAGTGTGGCGGAACTCTCTGCACAAGGGCGCAAGACGCCTTCGCCGCGTCGCCGCGGCAACAGATTTCCCCCGCAGGCGCCGCCTGCGCACTGCTTCCTGTGCATGGGCGACTCCGCTCGATCATGCGAAACCCGTCGAGCCGTCCCGGCCCTGCCTTCGCCTGAATCCCATGACCTGCGACGGGTTCCGCAGTGCGTGCGTCTTTCGGATAATGGCAGGCTAGCTCCGCCCTCGTTAAGGTGGATGCTTGCGTCCGGGCGCCATCTTGGCTTGACCTGCAGGCTGCGGGCACGTCGAGGTACCGAGCGCGTCGCAAACGATCATTCTCCATGCCCGCTTGCGGCCCGCCTGGAGGCTTCGCCGCCACGTGGCCACCCAGCAGCGCCAGGTTGATGCACGCCGCCCACCGTCATTACTGCGACCCAAACGGAATCCACTCATGAGCACCACTATCGCGGTTATCCGCGGCGACGGAATCGGCCCCGAGATCATGGACGCGACCCTGCATGTCCTTGATTCCATGCGGCTCGGCCTGCAGTACGAGTTCGTCGATGCAGGAATGGTGGCGCTGGAAAAGCACGGCGAACTGTTGCCAGCAGGCACGGTCGAGGCAATCGCCCGGCTTGGCGTCGCGCTCAAGAGCCCCCTGACAACGCCGGTCGGCGAGGGCTTCTCGTCAATCAATGTCGAACTGCGCAAGCGATTCGATCTGTATGCCAACGTGCGTCCTGCGATCTCGTTCCCCAATACGAAGTCCCGCTATACCAACATCGACCTCATCACGGTCCGCGAAAACACCGAGGGCGCCTACATAGGCGAGGGTCAGACGGTGTCTCCGGATGGCGATGTCGCAACCCTCACGCAGAGGATCACCCGCAAGGGATCGGAGCGGATCGTTCGCTACGCCTTCGAGCTTGCCCGCAGTGCGGGGCGTAGAAAGGTCACCATCGTCCACAAGGCGAACATCCTGAAGAGCACCTCGGGACTGTTCCTGAAAGTCGCCCGCGAGGTCTCCAAGCTTTATCCCGACATCGAGTGCAACGAGATGATCGTCGACAACACCTGCATGCAGCTGGTCATGCGGCCCGAGCAGTTCGACATCATCTGTACGACCAACCTGTTCGGCGACATCGTTTCCGACCTCTGTGCCGGCCTGGTCGGCGGCTTGGGTCTCGCCCCCGGCGCCAATATCGGCGAGAAGGCCGCCATCTTCGAGGCGGTGCACGGCTCAGCTCCGGACATTGCTGGTCAGGGCATCGCCAACCCCTGTGCGCTTCTGCTCGGCGCCGCGCAGATGCTCGGCCATCTCGGGCATGAGCCGGAGGCAAAGCGTCTGCGCGCGGCCATCGTTGAAACCATGGAGGCCCGCGACCGTGTGACGCCTGACATTGGCGGCACCGGCAGCACGATGGACTTCGCCCGCGCAATCGCCGAGCGGCTGACCGCCTGAGTCGTATTCCGCAGCGTGTCAGATTCGACTGCAGCGGAACGCGCGACTTCCGTGGTTTCAAGACCTGAGCAGAGCGGTCAGACCCGGCGCTGAAATCGTCAGCCGCCGGGGTCTACGCCATGCAATTGCCCTTCAGACTTTCATCGCAGAGACCCGCGCCAAGAACCGAGGATCTTCTGTTGTCCGGAAGCCTTGACGCTTGATCGTGTGCACTTCCGGATCCTGCGAGAATGCATGGACGCTGAGCTCTCCGCCGAGTCGCCCGCTGCGCGTTGCGCCAGTCCCACAGCAGGCGGTGTCCCATTGGATCAGTTGCCGCCCAGGGTCGGATCGCTGTTGGGAAACAGGTTGACGTTGGTGCGCTGGAAGCGGCCCCCCTCGACGCCTGGATAGGTCAGGTCGAAACTGATCCGGTTGCCTTGAGACCCTGCTCCGCCCAGGATGAGATCCGGCGTCATGGTTCCGATCGGGTCAGACAAGACGATTCCGCTGGTTGACGGGCAGGTTCGGCAGTAGCCATTGACCTGACGAAGCGCCTGCGGCTGACCGGGCACAAAGTCGGTGACTTGGCTGATAGCCCATCGGGGTTTGCCGGTTGCATCCGCATAGAAGAGAATCGAGAAGAGCCCGTCCGCGGGCGCCCCGCCCGGCCCTGAACCGTCGAAGCTCTGCATCGCCAATCCCCAGCCGCTGTCTCCGAGCGAGTACCAGATACTGCTGAAGTCGCGCTGCACCCGGGTAGGAATGACCACCGGCTGCATACACCACTGGATGCGCTCACCGTTGATCCGTGCAGTCATGACTGCCAGCGGGCCATCCAGACGACGTGCCGGGTGGCCGTCGTGGCAGGCCGGATGCAGTCGGGCGTTGTTGAAGTCGATGCGAACCGTTCCTGCATAGCCGGCGCTTTCGTCCGAGACCGAGTTGTTCGGACCGAGGTAAACCTGACGGAGCAGGGAATCTCCGAAAGCGTTGCGCTTTGGAACGAACACGCCATCGATGACCGGACCCGCAGAGATGTACCACTCTGGCTTGCCTTCGCTGTCGAAGGTGTAGAAGCCAAGGAAGTACTCCGCCGGACGACCGGTGAGGCTGGGTGAAATGAGGCGAAAGTCGATGCCGTGGCCGCTGCGCGAGGGGTCATAGAACTGATAGCTCGGAGCATTGCCGAAGCTGCGCTGCGGTACTGCCTCTGTCCTCCATCCAAGGTCGCGGAGCATTCCGCCCGCGATACCGACATCGCGCGGTGCCGCGGCGCCAATGGTGGGATACATCAGCTGGATGCCGTAGGTGGTCTGGCTCTGGATGTGCGAATAGGTCGATCCAGCGGAGATCTCGGTGGGCGCGTGCAGGCGGATGAAATTCTCCGGCGGCGCAAAATTGAGCGTGGATGCCGACGCGACCGCGGACGGCCCCGCAAACCGCAGGCGCCAGGGCGTAGAAAGCGTAGCGGCACGCTCGGCGTCAGTGACACGCAGAAACGGCCGGAAGCCAATGCCATCAGCGTCTATCGAGACCGCTCGCGCGCCATAGATGTCGTCCCACGCGGGAGCGCCGCTGAACAGCTTGAGCTTGGCTCCGACAGGACCGTTCTCGTTTTCCGTCAGGTTGATCAACCCGAATATGCCGAGTCCATGCAGCACTTCATGCATGGCGACAGAGACGAAACTGCTGCCTGACCCGGAGCTCGATATGCCGTAGTCGAAACTGGCTGCGCCCGGCAGGTCCAGCTTGTTGTTGAAGGTCGCTCGCACGTCGAACCCGGTGGCGCAGTCGACGCTTCCATCGATACGGCATGAGGTGGTGCCCATTTGCTGGGCTGCGGCAGCCGCCGCATACCAGGTGTACGGCGACTCATACCCAGGCGCATACGATCCGAAGCCGATGTCGTTGACGAACAGGAACTGGGGCCCCGCCTGAGCCAAGGTGAATCTCGAGCCCGTGGCGTCTCCCAGATCACTCCAGCACGCCTGAATCCGCACCGGGACCCGGGGTCTGAGTTGCTCGGTCAGCAGCCGGGCGGCCTCCTGTGCCGCGAGACGTCGCTGTTCACCCAGCGTGGTGCCCGCGTTGCCGCGATCCGGGGCTCGCGGCTCGGTGTTGTTCCATCCGCTGACATCGCAGGGACGCTGTGTGCTGCCGGTGTTGTTGAAGACGAACTCGATGTTTGCGACGGGCGACTCCTGGGCCAGCGAAACGCCGAGCCTCGCCGGCACCTGCGTATTCTCGAAGTTGATCACGCTGAGATACCAGCGCCCTTCCGACAGCGGAATGGCGTTCGCTTTACTGATGACAAGAAACTCGTCGCCTCCGGAGCTGGCGGAGCGGTAGTGCGCCTGGTCAAACATCTGGTTGACGTCAACACCGCCTTCCGTGCGAAGGTCGAAGGGCGATCCCTTCCGCACCATCAGATCCAGATCCCGGGAGGCGTCGACTGCGACGAGCTCCAGACGCATGTGGCCGACGTTGGGGGGTACATCCACTACCCATGAGTTGCTCAACGAAGATGCTGCAAGATTGATGTCCAGCGTGACGCCCGGCGTCAGAGGGATCAGCTGCACCTGCGCGTGCGCCGTGCCGGGCCTGCCGGCAAGAACAAGCAAGAGCCCGAAGGCGAGTGCGACCAATCCGCGCTTGAGCGAGTGGGCGAGAGGAAGGCCGACGCCGGCCGCACCTGGAGAGACGGCCGAACGAGATAGCTGTCGACTGCCGAGTGGAGCGCAGATGCTCATTGGCCGCGCTCCTTGCGCGGTGGCACTGCTCCCGCACCGATGTGCTGATGGTCGCACTCGAAGTGCAGAGAGCCATCGGCATGGCGATGTGCGCGCAACTCCAGGGTCACTGGGGAGTCAGCGCGTGCTTCGAGCCTCGGCTTGATCTCGTGCGCGGACTTCCCCGGCGGGACCCATAGCGGGTGGAACTCCGGTTTCGCAGCGGAGGCCACAGCGATCGGGGCCGTCAACGCGGCGCAGGCAGCAAGCAGGGGGATGCGATTCATAGAAGGAGATTCGTGGCGTTGGGCGAGGTAAGGCCTGTCGATCATCCGAAAACAAGCGAGGACATCGCGCTCGGTGGCCAAGTTTGAGCAGGAAGAATCCTGCAATCTGACGTGGCAAGCAATCGAACGCGCGCCTTGGCCGTGGACTGGGCTGGAGTAACGTGGGCCATGCGGGATCAATGCGGTGTCATGACGCTGGAACCGACCCGCGGATTCAACACCGACAAGGGGCCGAGCCCGGGTCGATAGGCCGACTTCAGCCCGCTTTGCACGAACTCGATGGCTCCCGCGGTGGCGTCGACCACGTCCAGTCCCCGCGCCAGCAGTGCTGCGAGCGCGGAGGACAGCGTGCATCCGGTGCCATGGGGCTGGAGATCCAGGCGCTTCTGTGACCAGGTCTGCATCTGCCCGGGGCCGTAGAGCCGGTCGTTGACTTGGCCGCCTTCGAGCAGGTGACCTCCCTTCATCAACACCCAGGCGCAGCCCAGTGAAAGGAGTTCCTGAGCTGCATCGCTTACCGCTCCGGCGTCAGGCAAGGATCTCCCCAGCAAAACCTCGGCCTCGGGCAGATTGGGGGTCAGCACGGTTGCACGTGGCAGAAGATACGTGCGCAGCGCCGCGATCGCATCCTCTTGCAACAGCCGAGCGCCCGAGCTCGCCACCATCACCGGGTCCAGCACCACGGGCAGGTCCGGTCGGGTGGCGAGGGCATCGGCAACGCACAGGATCCGCTCGGCATCAGCCAACATTCCGATCTTCACCGCCCGGACATCGAAGTCCTCAAGCACGCACAGGATCTGCTCATGAAGAAAGGAGGCCGGCGGCAGGTGCACAGCGGTGACTCCACGCGTCGTCTGGGCGGTGAGGGCGGCAATCGCACAGACGCCATGGACGCCGAGCGCTGCGAAGGTCTTCAGATCCGCCTGTATGCCCGCGCCGCCGCCGGAGTCGGAGCCGGCGATGGTCAGGGTCGACGCGCTTCTTCCCTCGGGTGTGTTGTGGATGGGCAACATATCTTGGCTCTGGAGTGCTTGATCTGCGTCTGCCGCGAGCGGGGGCAAGAGCCCGCGGAGGGGGGCGGGGTAAGGGCTGTGTGTTGTGTATTCGCCGCAGGTGCTTGTGTCGCTGTGGTGTTTTGCCCATACTTCCTCCGCGCGCAGTACGTTAGGCGCGGTCGCAACAGGGGATCCCACGGTGCATTGCCGGCTTGAAACGCGTCCTGACCTCTTCCGTCCGATGACGGCTTCGATGGTTGCCGTCTCATTCCTGTTCTTGAGCAGCGGCGCCATCGCGCTTGACACGAGCGACGAAGCCCAAGGCTGGCGCGAGTATGCCCGATTGAGTCTCCAGGCCTCTTTGGGGGGCGCTTCCGCTGATGCCGCGGACCCGCGACGCAAGGCGGTTGGCGATTCCGACCCTTACAGCACTGCGGTCAGCAGACTTGCCCTTAGCGTTCAGGCCAGTTTCGCATCCGAGCCGCTGCTGCAGGCCTTGCCTTCGGGTACCTTCGGCTTCAGCGGGCAGTCGCCCCTGACGAGCCTGTCGATCGACACGTCCAGGTTCAGTACGTCCATCTTTGCACCCCAGGTTCAGGCGCGTCTCGGAGAAACCTCAGAGGTCAGGTTCGGCCTGACGGTGGCCAGCCAGCGTTTCGCAACGCCCGGTTTCGGTGAAGTCCGGGCTTCGTCGCACTGGCTGCCGCAGATGGGGCTGCGCACCGCCGCTCTCGGGGCTGTCGAACAGTCCTACGGCCAGGGCGTGCACCTGGGAATCGACTCCGCCCTTGGGGAATACTTCCGACTAGGCGCGAGCGCGCAGTCGCGCGTCGATATGGACGCCTTCAAGACCTACCGGGGACTCTTCTCCGAGCCGGGTGATTTTGATGTTCCGGCTCGGACAGGTCTTTCTTTCGGGGTGAAGCCCCTGCCGTCGCTGGCCGTTTCCGTGGGAGCGGAGCGCGTGTTCTACAGCGACGTCGCCGCGTTCACCACCTACGCACTGCCGACGCAACTTCTGGCCCTGCTCGGTGATGGCTCCGCGCCGACCTTTGCCTGGCGCGATCTGAACGTCTATTCGGCGAAGGCGGAACTGGACAACTTGGCGGGCGGTCAGTGGAGCCTGCAGGTTACGACCCGGCAGCAGCCGTCGCCGACGTCCGCCCTGTTCGACTTGGCGCTGCAGGAGCTCTATTCGGGCAACCACTACGCGCTCAGTTACCGTCGGCAGATGGGCGTCGTCTCCAATCTTTCAATCGGCGCGAGCTACGCGCCGGCTCAGTACATCCTGGGCCCCAACCCTTTCCGCAACCGGTATCGCGATGGATCGCAGCTGGAAGTGGAGCTCAACTGGTCGGTGGCTTTCTGATTTCGTAGCCGCTTTCGCGGCTCACTTCTGAGGTGTCAAGTTTCACAGGGCTTGATCTCACGGGCTCCACCCAGGTGGAGCCCTTTTTTTTGCCGCCTCCGGGCTCCACGCGTGTTGTCAGGTGCCGCCGCGTTCAAGCATGGCGTCGTCGACTGCCGCTACGTCCAGATCGGACAGCGCGCGCCAGCGATTGACGATCGCGCAGAACAGCTCCGCAGTCCGCTCGGTGTCATAGACCGCCGAGTGCGCTTCGGCGCCGTTCCACTCGATGCCCGCAGCCTGAACAGCGCGGCTGAGTACGGTCTGCCCGAACGCAAGTCCTGCCAGGGTCGCGGTGTCGAAGCAGCTGAACGGGTGGAACGGATTGCGCTTGTGGCCAGTACGCTTCACCGCCGCATTCAGGAAACCGAGGTCGAAGGCGGCGTTGTGGCCAACCAGAATTGCGCGTTGGCAGCCGTGACGCTTCAGGGCCTGGCGGATCGGAATAAAGAGGTGGTCGAGCGCAGTACGCTCGTTCACCGCGGCTCGAAACGGGTGATCGACGTCGATGCCGGTGATCTCAAGCGCTTTTGGATCGATCTGGGAGCCCGGGAACGGAATCACATGCGTTGATACGATCGCGCCCGGGGACACACGGCCTTCGGCATCCATCTCGACGGGGGAAGCTGCGATTTCGAGCAGTGCGTGCCGTTCAGCGTCGAAGCCACCGGTCTCGACATCGACGACGACAGGCAGAAAACCGCGAAAGCGTTCAGACATCGAGCGAGCTGGAAGGCGAATCATGACTGCGTGCGATTTCAGCGCTGAGCTGTCGGCTTGAACGAAGTCGAGGATAACAGCTCGCACTCGCGCCGCCCCCCGGCCAGCCTTTGCGATGAGGTCTGCGCGACCGCGTGCGCCCGGCCCTTTCCGCAATCGGATGCCGGCGTTGCGAGGCACGTCGCGCCGCAAGTGCAGTGGGCGGTCGACGATGAGCGCGGGCAACCCGGGTTTCGCGCGCCGTGCAAGCGGTGATCAGGTGGCGGCGCTCTCGCTGGCTCGGGTACGGTAGCGCGCTGGCTTGATCGGATTGCGGCTGTGCTGCGTGGGTCTCACGCGCCGTTCGCTGCGGCCGCCGAACGCCAGCGGTTCTCGATGTTCCCATCAGTCTTCAAGAGGAAGCGGCAATGACATCTTCAGCTTCGACCGTGCGCGCCCCGGGCCCCAATGTCGGGGAAGGCGTTGGAGCGGCGTTCGACGCGCAAGCGCTGCTCCTGGCGCGTGAGCGCTCGATCGAGGCAACCCGGCGGATTGCAGCGGCGATTCGTCCGGGCATGACCGAGCAGCAGGCTGTCCAAATCGCCGATGGGGTGTTTGCCGATCTCGGTTTCGAGCGGCTCTGGCATCCCACCCACATCCGCTTTGGACGCAACACCCTCAAGCTGTACAAGGAGGCTTCGGAGCTTGAGGTGGTGTTGGGGCCGCGCGATCTGTTCTTCATCGACATCGGACCGGTCTGGGGCGGTCACGAGGGCGACTATGGAGACACCTTCGTTGTCGGAGACGATCCCACGATGCTCGACATCGCCCGCGCGGCGCGCGAGATATTCGCGGACGTCGCCGAGCGCTGGCGCGCAGGTGCCAATGGTCAGGCGCTCTACCGGTACGCCGAGCGTGCTGCCGTTTCTAGGGGGTATGTATTGAATCTCGGTGCCCCGGGCCACCGGCTTGGGGATTTTCCGCACGCTGTTCACAAGGCTGGCAAGCTCGCCGCGGCCGATTTCTCGCCGAGTTCGGGGCTGTGGGTTCTGGAGATCCAGATTCGCCATCCGGAGTTGCCGATCGGGGCCTTTTACGAAGACCTGCTACTCGGCTGAACT
>JBIJCA010000162.1:0-10192 GCA_044344935.1 Aquimonas sp.
TGCTCGCCGGTGATTCGATCACTCCGCGCTGGCGATCTATGGTTCCTCAGCTCGACGCTCCGCTCCGGGTCTTGAGCGCGCGCGCATGACGTGCCCGCCGCCTGCGCAGCAACACGCTCAGTTTCCAGACCCAGCGCACGCTGAAGTAGACGAGCAGGCTGCCGCCTGACGCGAACAGCGCCAAACCCAGCAGCAGAGGAGCGCCGACTCCGCTCAGCCAGCCAAGCCATCCTCCATGCGTGCCAAGCTCGGCTGCAGCAATCGCCCCCTCGACCTGACCTGGGTCGGCGGACACGCCGAGGACCCAGCTGCCCACCAGATACGCCGCGTAGTAGACCGGCCCGAAAGTAAAGGGGTTGGTCACCAAGGTGCTGACCAGAGCGGTAGGTACGTTCGCCCGAAGCAGGATCGCGGTTGCCCCGGCGAAAAGGAACTGGCCGAGCGGAATAAGGAAACCAAAGAAAACGCCGACAGCCATTCCCAACGCAACGCTGCGTCGGCGCCGTGTCCACAGTCTTCCATCGGCAAGGCGCGGGCCAAACCAACGTCCCAACTGGCTGCTGCGAAGCTGTTCGAGGGTCGGGGCGCGGAAGGTCATCGGGCAGGGGGCGGCCGGGAGTGTGCTGAGTTTAGGGCTATTCGCCGAAACCGCAGCTGAGGAGCGCGGCAGTCCGGTGAGATCGCGCAGGCCATGCAACGTTCGCGCCGTGCAGGGACGCGAGGGCAAATCCAGCGCGCGAATCTCGGAAGAACCGTGGCACGCCTGGGGATGGCCGCTGAAGCTGGGCCAGGGATGTTGATTGCGTTGGGCGGGGCCGGAGGATGCCCGGGCCCGGCGTCAACGCGCCACCGGTGGCGCGTTGACGAGGCCGGCCGTTCGGCTTTCTCGGGACTGCTCAGGAGTCCGCGTACTTGATGCTGCAGCCGTAGGGCTGGGTGATGCTGGTGCTGATGCTGCCGCCAGCTCCCAGTTCCGACAGGCCGGTCGAGACGTACTGCGTCGCCTTGGGGATGTCGGCGACATCGGCGCTGGGAATGCTGTCGATGGCGCCGTTGTAGCGCAGCACGCCCTCGGCATCGATCACGTACATGTGCGGCGTTGTCTTGGCGGCGTAGGCGCGGCCCACCGTGCCATCGGTGTCGAACAGGTAGGCGCTGTTGGCAGCGTTCCAGCCGCTGGCGATCTGCTTGGCCTGCTCGGCGCTCACGTGGCCCTGCTTGCCCGGCGCAGAGGAGTTGAGCGTCAGCCAGACCACGCCATCGGCCGTCGCATCACGCTGCTGCTGCTGCATGTTTTCGGCGTTGTAGTGCTTCTTGACGAAGGGGCAATCGTGGTTGGTCCATTCCAACACCACAGTCTTGCCGCGGAAGTCGGACAGCGAATGGGTCTTGCCGTCGGCATCGGTGAGGGTGAATTCGGGCGCGGCGGTACCGATCTCGGGAGCGGCGGACGCCGCACCGGTCGCGCAGCCGAACGCGACGAGGCTGGCGAGAGCGATGCGGGACAGGGCGATGCGTTTCATGCAGGTCTCCGGGGTCTTCGACAGGGTGTGAGGGGACGGATCAGCCGCCAGAGGCAGCGGGCGGAAGGGTTTCGAGCGCTTCGCGGACCAGGCCTGGCGCCAAAAGCTGCGGCAGGACGACGGCTTCGCCCGCAGGCGGGTACAGCACGTACAGCGGCACGCCGCTGCGACCGAAGGATTCGAGATAGGCCGTGATGCTGGCGTCCTGACGGGTCCAGTCGCCCTTGAGATACACCACGCCGCGCGCTGCGAGAGCCTCGGCGAAATCCGGGGACGACAGAGCGACGCGCTCGTTGGCCAGACAGGTGATGCACCAGTCGGCGGTCATGTTGACCAGCACCGGTCTTCCTTCGTCGCGCAGGCTTGCCAGGCGCTCGGGCGTCCAGGGTTCATGCAGGGCTCCGGTCTGGTGCTCGGCACTTTCGGCAGCCTCGCGTGGCGCGCCCAGCGCCAGCGCAAGTGCTGCCAGCACAGCGATTCCGGCGAAGACACGCAGCAGCGGCGCGCTGCCGGGCGAGGTCTGCGCCCGCCGGAGCAGCCACAGGGCGAACGCCACCGCAATCAAGCCGGCGCCGAGCGCGGTCAGAGCGAACAGCCCGGTCTGCCGTCCGAACACCCAGGCCAGCCAGAGCACGGTCAGGTACAGCGGAAACGCGAGCAGTTCGCGGAAGGTCTGCATCCAGGCGCCGGGACGCGGCAGCAGGCGCGCCAGCCCCGGTACATATCCCAAGAGCAACATCGGAAAGGCGAGGCCGAGCGCAAGGAAGGCGAACACCAGAAGCGCTTCGTGCGCCGGCAGCACCAAGGCGGCACCCAAGGCCGTGCCCATGAAGGGCGCCGTGCATGGGCTCGCGACCACGCAGGCCAGCACGCCGGTAAAGAAGGCGCCGCGGCGACCGCCGCCCTCGGTGAGCTGCTGGCCGAGGCCGGTGATGCCGCCGCCGAATTCGTACAGGCCCGAGAAGGAAAGGCCCATCGCGAACAGCAGCAGAGCCATGGTGGCGACGAAGCCCGGCTCCTGCAGTTGAAAACCCCAGCCGATCGCCTCGCCGCCGGCGCGCAAGGCGAGCAGGATGCCGGCCACGAGCAGCACGCTGGCCAGCACGCCCAGCGTGTACCAGAGGCCGTGCCGGCGCATTTCCGCGGCATCGTGGGCAGACTCGATCGCGCCCAGCGCCTTGAGACTGAGCACGGGAAACACGCAGGGCATCAAGTTCAACGCCAGGCCGCCCGCAAAGGCCAGCAGCAGCGCCAGCCACAGGCCGACCTGCGAGGCGGATGCCGACGTGACATCGATCCTGCTGCTTGCAGCCGACGAGCCCGAGGCGGCTCGGGCGGTATCTTCTGACGCTGATGCGCCTGCGTGGCGCGCAAACACGGTGTAGCCGCGCTCGCCATCAGCGAGCAGCAGCTCGATGCGCTCGGGTGCGGCGGCGAAGAACTCGGAGCGCGCCACCTCGACTCGGAGCTGGCCGTCTTCAATAGCGAAGCGCGGTGGGTCGGCATTCGCCAGGATCTGCGGTGTCGCCGGCATCAGGGTCCAGCCCTGCACGCCTGCGGCGAAGGCGGCGGCCAGCGGTCCATCGAGTGGGATCGCGATGTCCACGCCGGATTTCTCGGCGCTGTACCGGGCATCCACATCCACCACCCGGGCCTGCCTTATTGCAGCCCGCTCGAAGGACGCGAGGTGGTCGCTGGGTTCGGCACGACGCGCGACCGGCAGCTCAAGCCGATACTCGCCGCTGCCTGGGATACATTCCAGCTCGCAGATCAGCCAGCTGGCCTTGAGCGTGATCGTGATCGACTCCGCGGTGATGCTGGTCGGCATCGCCACGCTCACGGGCAGCAGCTCGGTATGGCTGTACCCGAAGTTGACCAGGCCACCCGCGGGCTGGCGTTCGGGCAGCGGCCATTCGATTTCGCCGGCGACCAGTCCTTCGGGCAGCGCGAACTCCATCCGCGTGGGCAGGCCGGAGTCACCGGGGTTCTTCCAGTAGGTGTGCCAGCCGGAGTCATGCTCCAGCAGCAGGCCGAGCTTGAGCGTCTCGCCCGGTACGGCCGCTTCGCTTGCGGTGACGAGACGCGAGCGCAGGTGGTCGGTGAGCAGGGGCTCCGATTCCCCGGCCGAGGCCGTGCCCGCGCACAGCAGCACGATCAGGACCACGACTCCGGTCAGGCGTTGCGCGAAAGAAGGCACGTGCGCGGTGTTCCTTTGGTGGACAGAAGGCCCCGTGGGCTTGGAGCCGTGTGGCGTGCGGACCTTCCTGCAACCGGATCGTCCTCGCGCGTCGCAGCAGCCATTGACCCTGAACCCGGTGCGGTCTTTCGGAGGCGCTTCGATCATCAGCCTGCCTGCGGCGCTACACTGCGCGCCTCTCCCGTTGGTACTGGCTGTGCGCGGCTTGCGCGAACTCAAGCGCGGGATTTCGCGCGCCCTCGACAGTGTCGCCACGGTTCGTACACATCTACAGCGACTCGCCCCCGGAGCCCCGCATGAGCGACCTCTACGCTGAAGCCCTGATCACCTTCCGCGATCTGCTGGAAGAAGCGAGATCCGCCGGCGATCCCGAGCCCACCGCGATGACGCTGGCCACCTGCGATGTCGCCGGCAAACCTTCGGCGCGCACTGTGTTGCTCAAGGACTTCGACGAGCGCGGCTTCGTCTTCTACACCAACTTCAACAGTCGCAAGGGTCAGCAGCTGCAGGCCAATCCACAGGCCGCCCTGCTGTTCCTGTGGAAGACCTTGCGCTACCAGGTGCAGGCCAAGATCGAGGGCGCGGTGCAGCCGGTCAGCGCGGCCGAGGCCGATGCCTACTTCGCCTCGCGCCCGCGCGCCAGCCAGATCGGCGCCTGGGCCTCGCTGCAGTCCGAGACACTCGACAGCCGCGTCACGCTGGATCAGCGCATCGCCGATCTGGAGCGCGAGTTCGACGGCCGCGAAGTCGTGCGACCGCCGCACTGGTCGGGCTTCCGCGTGGTACCGGACATGATCGAGTTCTGGTACGGCGTGCCAGCGCGCCTGCATGACCGTCACCGCTACGAGCGCGTGGATGGCGAGTGGACCAAGCGCCTGCTGTATCCGTGAGCGCGCAGGCCCCGCGCGGCCCGCGCCGCATCGTCTGCCTCACCGAGGAGCCCACCGAGACGCTCTATCTGCTCGGCGAGCAGGATCGGATCGTGGGCATCAGCGGCTTCACCGTGCGCCCGAAGGAGGCCCGCCGCGACAAGCCCAAGGTCTCAGCCTTCACCTCGGCCAAGGTCGAGGCCATCCTCGCGCTCAAGCCCGATCTCGCGATCGGCTTCTCGGACATCCAGGCCGACATCGCCGCCGAGCTGATCCGACGCGGCGTCGAAGTGTGGATCGCCAACCACCGCAGCGTGGCCGAGATCCTCGACTATGTGCGACGGCTGGGCGCGCTGGTCGGCGCGGCCGCGCGGGCCGATGCGCTGGCCGATCGACTCGCCGCCGGGCTTGACCGCATCGCAGCGCGTGCGGCGGCACTGCCCATGCGCCCACGCGTGTATTTCGAGGAGTGGGATGAGCCGCGGATCAGCGGCATCCGCTGGGTCTCGGAGCTGGTCGGCATCGCCGGCGGCGACGACATCTTTCCAGAACTCGCCGTTGAATCTCTGGCCAGGCAGCGCATCCTCGCGAACGACGATGCGATCGTCGAACGCGCACCCCAGATCGTGTTCGGCTCCTGGTGCGGCAAGAAATTCAGGCCGGAGCAGGTGGCGGTGCGTCCGGGTTGGGACGCGGTCCCGGCGGTACTCGATGGCTGCCTCATCGAAGTGAAGTCGCCATTGATCCTGCAGCCGGGTCCGGCGGCGTTGACGGATGGCGTGTCCGAGCTTCACCGGCACATCCTGCGCTGGTCCGAAGGGCGGAACCCGCGGGTTTGAGATCGACCGGCATGGGACTTTCGTCCGATCCGGCCATGATCACCTGCACACGATTGCCGCGCGCCTTCCGTGGCATGATTGCTGCATCGCAGCAGCAGCGATTCCCATCGCCCGGCACGAACACACCGCGCAAGCGCCCGCCTCCTGAAGGGAGGGTCGAATCGAGGCGTACCGCGGCCGGGCCTGCCCAGGCACGAGGAGGTTTTCATGTTCTACCACCTGCACGAATTCCAGCGCTCCCTGATGAGTCCGCTGGTGGCCTATTCCGAAGCCACCGCGCGCATGTACTCGAGCAACGGCAGCTGGATGTCGAAACTGCCCGGCGCCGACCGCATGGCCGCCGGTTTCGAGCTTATGTACCGGTTGGGCAAGGACTACGAAAAGCCGGAATTCGGTATCCGCAGCGTGGTGGCGCACGGACACGAGATTCCGATCGTCGAGTACTGCGTGCTGGCCAAGCCGTTCTGCAAGCTGGTCCGCTTCAAGCGGTTCTCTGACGATGCCGACGTGGTGAACGACCTCAAGGACGATCCCATCGTTCTGGTGGTGGCGCCGCTGTCCGGCCATCACTCGACCCTGCTGCGCGATACCGTCAAGACCCTGCTGCAGGATCACAAGGTCTACATCACCGACTGGATCGACGCGCGCATGGTGCCGCTGTCGGCCGGGCCCTTCCACCTCGACGACTACGTGGCCTACATCGAAGAGTTCATCCGCCACATTGGCGCGAAGAACCTGCACGTGATCTCCGTCTGCCAGCCGACGGTCCCTGTGCTGGCGGCGGTATCGCTGATGGCCAGCCGCGGTGAAGTGCTGCCGCGCACCTTGACCATGATGGGCGGGCCGATCGACCCGCGTGAATCCCCGACCAAGGTCAACGACCTCGCGGTCAACAAGCCGCACAGCTGGTTCCAGAACACGGTCATCCACACCGTGCCACCCAACTACCCGGGCGCGGGGCGCCGCGTGTATCCGGGCTTCCTGCAGCACGCCGGGTTCATTGCCATGAACCCTGGCCGGCACATGAGCTCGCACTGGGATTTCTACGAAGACCTGGTGCGCGGCGATCTGGAAGATGCCGAAGGCCACCGCCGCTTCTATGACGAGTACAACGCGGTGCTCGACATGCCGGCCGAGTACTACCTCGACACGATCCGCGTGGTCTTCCAGCAGCACCTGCTGCCGCGCGGCGAATGGGATGTGGCGGGCGAGCGCGTGCGTCCGCAGGACATCCAGGGCGTAGCCCTGATGAGCATCGAAGGTGAGCTCGACGATATCTCTGGCATCGGCCAGACCCGCGCTGCGCACACCCTTTGCACCGGTGTCCCGGCATCGCTGAAGGAGCACTACGAAGTGCCCCAGGCTGGGCATTACGGCATCTTCAGTGGTCGGCGCTGGCGCGAGACGGTCTATCCAAAGCTGCGCGAGTTCATCCGTCGCCATGTCGCCAAGCCTGCCGACGAGGCGCGCGCCCTTCGCGGCAAGCGCTGAGTCACCAGCACACTGCTGGAGGCAGGCACCGTCCGGTGCTGTGTTCGCGCCGGGCTTGCCGCATCATCCTCCCCTGAATGAAGGAGGGCGACATGGCGGAGCACCAGGAGGGCCGGGACAGCAGTCGAACGGGGGCCGAGAAGGCCGCGCTCTCACCCTTCCGTCTGCCGGGCGAAACCGCGCCCACCCGGGAGGTCGAACTCCTGCTCTCGGGTGCGACCCTGTTCACCTTGATGCAGGTGCCCGCCTGGCTGAACGCGCAGCTGCAGTTCTGGGATGTGCGGCTCGGCGGTGAACTGCAGGAACTGGTCGGCATGGCCGGCATGTTCGCCAAGGTCATCGCCTACACCCTGATCCTCACCCTGGTCGCGCACCTGATGACGCGCGCGCTCTGGGTGGCTGCCATCGGGCTTCGCTCGGTCTACCCCGGCGGTATCCGTTGGCGGCGATTGCGCTATGGGCCGCGATTCCGCGCCGTGGCGCGTCGCGAGCTGCCGACCTTGAAGCGGTTGATCGATCGCAGCGACGACATCGCGAGCCAGATGTTTGCGGTCGCGGCGCTGATGGTGGTGATGACCTTGTTCTCGTTGATCACCACTGGCCTGTTCGTCCTGCTGGCCTGGCTGCTCGCACTGCCCTTCGGAGGGCGCTTCTTCGAGGGCATCCTGTTCTCGCTGATCACTCTGTGGGTGGGGGCCAGCCTGCTGGCGAACTGGCTGGATCGTCGCGTGAAGCGACGCAAGCCGAGCCCGCTGTGGATGCGCTGGCTGGCGCCGATGCAGCGCCTGCAGCTGCGCTTGCCACTGTCCCGTCTAAGCACCGGCCTGATGCTGGTATTCAGCAGCCGCTTCGGCGCTGTGCGCGGCACGCTGATTCTGCTCGCGCTGCTGTACGCGCTGATGGGCATTGCCGTGGCCGATATGCTCTGGGACCGCGCCCGGCTGTCTGCCGGCGAAGCGCGTTTCATCGCCCAGCTTGACGGCGCACATGCACTGCAGCCGGGCCACTATGCCGATCAGCGCGACTCTCTGGAGCATGCGCTGGTCCCCTATGTGCCTTCCCTTCAGGCGCGCGGCGACTACCTGCGGCTGGTCATTCCCTATCAGGTGCAGCTGCACCCGCACGCACTGGAGGTGCTGTGCCCGGGCGCCGAACCGGAGCTGCGCGATGCGGCCGTAGAGAGCCACTCCGCGTATCGCTCGCTTGATGAGGAACCCGCCGCACTTCAGCGTCTGCGCGATGCGGAAGCCGCCGAAGCCGAGGCTGCGAGCCGCGTGCTCGACTGTGCGTCACGCTTGCACGCATTGCAGCTGAACGGCGAGCCGCTGCAGGTGCCGCTCAGCTTTCGCATCGGCGCCGAGTCAGAGCTTCCTGCGTTCCTCGCGATGATACCCATCGGGCATCTGCCTGCCGGCCAGCACGTGCTGGAAGTCGCGCGCCTGCCCACGGTGGCTCGCGATGGCGTCCTGACCGACCGAGAGGCGCGGCCCGCCGCGCCGCCGCGACGCATCGTGTTCTGGCGATAGGCGTTTCGTGCCGTGCCGTCGAGGCGTGAGGCTTTCGACGCATGGGTCCGACAATGCCTCCTTGCGCCGGCCCATGAGCCTTCTAGTGCGTGCCGCAATCATCGCAGCAACGCCCCCTTGGTGTTGAAGGTTTGGCCACGGGGAGCTTCGAGCATCGGTGGGTCATGACCCATCCTTTGGGTGACGCGCGATTCGAGCTGGGTATCAGGGTTCGAGCTGGGGGGCGGTACCCGATCGGTGGGTGCGCGGTCCCGCGGAGTTGGCCGGTGCAGCGGCGAACAGGCTGGGTCTTGACCCACCGACAGCAGCATCTGGCCTGGCTGCAACCCGCTCCTCTCGCTTTCCTGACTCCTCTTTCCTCGTTCCTGCCGCACAACTCAACCCGCCGCGCGCCGCTCCGGCATCGGCATGGGCTCGGGCTTCTGCAGGCGCAGTTCCACCTCGACGCCGGGGATCTCGCGCAGCAGGCGCGGCAGCAGGGGCGTGGGTCGTACGGCGAAGCCGCCGTCGCCGTACAGTCGACCGAGGGCGCCCGGAATCATCAACTCGATCTGCACGCCGGTCTGGCCGGGGCGATGGCTGGCCAGCAGCTCCTCGACACGGGCCAGTGCGTCGTGCGTGCGGTTGTCGACCTTCAGCAGCAGATGGCGACTGTGCTTCGCGCACAGCTCCTCCAGCGTCAGCAGGCGGCGAAGGCGCAGGCTGTAGCCGTCGCCCATGCGGTCCTCCTGCAGGCTGCCTTCGACCAGCACGATCTCGCGGCTCTTGATCAGCGGTGCGTACTGCGCGCAGGCCTCGGAGAACAGCGCGGCCTCGATCTGGCCGCGGCCGTCCTGCAGTTGAACGAAGGCGCGGCTGTCGCCGCTGCGGCGCACATCGCCGACCACGCCGGCCAGCAGCACGCTGGCTTCGGTACCGCGCATGAACTTGCGCTCCGAGTAGGCCTTGTCGAGGCCACCCAGATCGCAGGTAACGACCTGGCCCAACAACTCACGCCACGGATCGATCGGGTGGCCGCTGATGTAGTGGCCGAGCACGCGGTACTCGTCCTCCAGAAGCTTCTCCAGCGGAAACTCGGCGACCCCCGGAAATGTCGGCAGCGCCGGTTCCGGAGCAGCACCGCCGATGTCGAACAGCGAGACCTGGCCGACCTCACGCGCTTTGGCCTGTTGGTCGCAGGCGCGCAGCACGTCGGGCAGCTGTTCCATCAGGCTGGCGCGGTTCTCGCCGAGGCCATCCAGCGCACCCGCAGCGATCAGCGTCTCCAGGCTGCGGCGATTGCGGCGCAGCACCTCGACCCGCGAACACAGGTCATAGAGGCTCGTGAAGTCACCCTTCGTGCGCGCCTCGACGATGGCTTCGCAGGCCTGCCGGCCCATGCCCTTGATCGCGCCCAGGCCGTAGACGATAGAGCGCGGCGTATCGGCTTCGAAGGCGTAGCTGCTGCGGTTGACGTGGGGCAGGGCGACTTCGAGCTTCATCACCCGGCACTCGGCCAGGAAGGTCACCACCTTCTCGGTCTTGTCCATGTCGGACGAGAGCACCGCGGCCATGAATTCGGCCGGGTGGTGCACCTTCAGCCAGGCGGTCTGGTAGGCGACCAGCGCGTACGCCGCCGAGTGCGACTTGTTGAAGCCGTACTCGGCGAACTTCTCCATCAGGTCGAAGATCGAGGTCGCGGTCTGCGGATCGATCTGCCGCTCGGCGCAGCCGGCCTCGAACTTGGCGCGCTCCTTGGCCATCTCCT
>JBIJCA010000444.1:0-2655 GCA_044344935.1 Aquimonas sp.
ATTCGACGGAAACGTAGGAGAACATGCCAAGCTGCTGAACGTCTGAACTGCGCATCGGGGTCGGAGCGTGCGATAGGCTGCCTCAATTATGCAGCAGAACTGCCGGGGTTCTTCGACAGGCTGCTAGACTTTATGCCTGCCGCCACGTAGCAGCTTCCCCGTGGCGGCCGCTTTGCCGCTCGCCCCTTTTACGTAGCCCGAAAATGACCCTTCAAGTGAAGCAGCGCGTTGTCTTCGTCGATGTCGATGACACCTTGGTGCGCTCCGTCGGCACCAAGCGCATCCCCATGACCGCGGTGATCGCGCGCGTGCGCGAGCTGCATGCGGCGGGCGTTGCGCTCTACCTGTGGAGCTCGGGCGGCGCGGACTACGCGAGGTCATCCGCGGTCGAGCTGGGCATCGAGTCGTGCTTCATCGCCTTCCTGCCCAAGCCAGACGCCTATCTGGACGATCAAGCAGTGCACGAGTGGCGCTACTGTCTGCACGTTCTGCCCGGCAATGCGGAACAGCTCCAGCACGGTACGTTCGGAACAAGGGCTTGAAGGGGGCGGACTCCAGCGAACCTCGCGCGCGCTGGCGTCGTCGCGTCGGGATGTCGCTTGTGGGTGGCGCTCTTCTGATCTACGCGGTGCTCGCAGGACCCCTGCCCTTTGTTGCGACGTGGTGGGGCGCTGAGGGGCCGGGCTGGGACGATCCGTGGTTTCGCCGGCATCGCATGGCGGACGGCTTTGTGCTGACGGGCCGTTTCGTCGGCGCCTCACGCGCCGATATCGTGGGGCTGCTTGGTGAGCCTCCCGACCACGGGTACTTCCGCCACTACGATCTGGTCTACCCGCTTGGGGCCGAGCGAAGCTGGCTCGGCATCGACAGCGAGTGGCTGGCGATTGGGCTGGATGAGGAAGGTGTCGCGACTGAAGTGGACATTGTTCGGGACTAGCCGGGCTGGGGAGCGGCCGCGACGCCTCGCAGGGTTCTGGTGCTGCGGTCGCGAATGACCGCGCCGGCAGCTCAGCGCAATGATTTGATGAGTCAGGGAGTGAGCCACGAATGGCTGGCGAAACGATTGTAGGCGGCGCGATTCGCGCCGAGATTCTGCGGCGGCTGCGGGCAGCGGAAGTCGAGCACGGCGTGCGTATCGTCTACGCCTGCGAGTCGGGCAGTCGCGCCTGGGGATTCGCCTCACCCGATTCCGACTACGACGTGCGTTTCCTCTACGTGCGTGAGGCCGACTGGTACCTGTCCTTCGATGTCGAGCGGCGTCGCGATGTCATCGAGTATCCGATCACCGACGAGATCGACTGCGGCGGCTGGGATCTGCGCAAGGCGCTGTATCTGCTCACGCGCACCAACGGCGCGCTGATGGAATGGCTGAACAGCCCCGTCCGCTACATCGAGGAAGGCCCCTGCGCGGAAGCCCTGCGCGCGCTCGCGCCGCTCGTGATGAACCCCACTGCGCTCTGCTACCACTACAGCCACATGGCACGCGGCAATGCGCGCGAGCACCTGTTCCATGACGAGGTTCGGCTGAAGAAGTACTTCTACGTGCTGCGTCCGCTGCTGGCGATCCGCTACATCCAGCAGGGTTTGGGCGTTCCGCCCGTGGAGTTCGAACGATTGATGGACAGCGTTCTGCCTGCGCCGCTTCGGCCCAGCGTTGAGCGACTGCTGGAGGCGAAGCGGCGCACCGGTGAGTTGGGGTATGGGCCCAAGGTCGAGGAGATCAACCGCTTCGTCGAGGATGAGTTCGAGCGGCATGGGCAGGCGTTCTCCGGGCAGGGCCGCCCCGATGTTCTGGAAAGGGACGCCGTGCATGAGCAGCTCAACGAGATCTTCCGGGCCGCGGTTCGCTCCGTGGCTTGACCCTTCATTGCCGCACAACACAAGGAACCTCGCCGACATGAACAACCCACCGACACGCATCGACCTGCTGCTGTCGCTGCAGCGTGCCCTGCTCGGCGAGGTGCATGCAGAGCTGCGCGCGGCCTCGATCGAGGCCGACCCGATCAGCAAGATCATCAAGCTGCGTTTCGAGTATGTGGGTGAGCCGAGCGAGGAGACTCGGGAGTGCGGCTCGCGCGCTGCGACTGAGGTCATTGCCGACTTCCCTGCACCCTGGGGCATCGAAGAAGAGCACCTCGCTCGCCCGCTGCCTGCCAGGTGCGAGCCGCTCAAACATATGGCCTATTGGCGGCATGAAGGCTGGGGTGACGAATGACCCGACGCCACCCAGGCTCCCTGAAACCGACCCTTTAACCCCAAGGCCCATCCCCATGCGCGACCCCTCACGCATCGACGCCATGCTCACCTTGCTCGGGCAGGTGTGGCGAAAATCCCCCGATCTCCGTCTGGGCCAGCTCGTGGTGTGCGCCACACGCCCTGCGCAGCCCTGCCCCGAGGTCTTCCATATGGAGGACGACAGGCTTGCTGAGGGGCTGCGCGAGCTGCTCGCGCGGCTGGATACGGCCGAGAAACCACGCGGCTGAGGCCCCTTCGCCGGCGGCGCGATAGGCCGAGCAGATCCGGCGATGGGCCGCTCGGACTTCGATACCTTATAGAGCCGGCAGCAATTATCCGTGAACTTTCAGCGGCGCCGATAGTCAGACTTCCGGTCTTGGATTGGAGGTCAGTCAGATGGAGTCAGTAGATGGTCGCAGC
>JBIJCA010000445.1:0-2645 GCA_044344935.1 Aquimonas sp.
CGAGGATGCCGACGCCGCCGCCATTGGTGAGGATGGCGAGGCGCTTGCCGGTGCTGGGCTTCAGGGTGGACAGCGTGTTGGCGGCGGCGAACAGCTCTTCCATATCCGCCACGCGCAGCACGCCGGCGCGTCGCAGCGCGGCATCGAACACCGCATCGCTGCCGGCCAGCGCGCCGGTATGCGAAGCGGCAGCGCGCGCGCCGGCCTCGTGCCGACCGGCCTTGACCACGATCACCGGCTTGGCGCGGGCAGCGGCGCGTGCCGCCGACATGAAGCGGCGCACGTCGCGGACCGATTCCATGTAGATCAGGATGGCGCGCGTGCCCGGGTCGGTGGCGAAGTAGTCGAGCAGCTCGCCGACATCGACGTCGGCCATGTCACCGAGCGAGACGATGCCGGAGAAGCCGATGCCGCGCTGGTTGGCCCACTCGACCACAGTGGTGACCACCGCACCCGACTGCGCCAGCAGGGCGAGATCGCCAGGCAGCGCGGGCGCTGCGGCAAAGCTCGCGTTGACCGACGCGGGCGGGCTGAGCACGCCCAGACAGTTCGGCCCGACCAGACGCAGGCCATGCTTTCGCGCGACCTTCGAGGCCTGCTCACGCAGCGAACCCGGCCCCTGGCCCAGGCCTGCGGTGATCACAACGGCCGCCTTGACCCCGGCCTTGCCAGCGTCGTCCAGCACCTCCGGCACGAGTTCCGGCGGCACCGTGACCACCACCAGTTCGGGCACGGGCTCCAGCTCGGCGATGCTGCGCGCCGTCCGGATACCGTCGATGCGCGGGTACTTGGGGCTGACCACGTCCAGCGGCCCGGTGAATCCGCCGGCGCGCAGGTTGCGGGCGATGACCCGTCCCAGACTCTGCGGTTTGGTGCTGGCGCCGATCACGGCGATCGAGGCGGGTTTGAACAGGGCGTCCAGGGCTTCGCGACTCATATCCGGTCCATTGGCACGCCGCGCGACAGGCGCGGCTTCGTCGTGTATTCCGGGAGTGTGGCGCGGCATTGATGAAGGACGTTTGACGCAGCGCAACATGCGACCATGAAGGCCTTGCTGTCGCCTCAGGCCGGACTCTCCGGCCGCATCCAAAGCCAGACCGCGACCGCTGCCATGCACGCACTCGCCAGCAGCCAGCCAATCCAGGTCGCGACCAGCGCCAGCACCGCGGAACACAGCAGCATCATCAGCGTCGCCATCCGCTTGGCGCGACGGCTCACCGCACCGTCGCGCTCCCAGTCACGAATGAACGGTCCGAACTGGCGGTGCTGCAGCAACCACACCCGCAGGCGCGGCGAACCCCGCGCCGCACAGAACGCTGCCAGCAGCATGAAGGGCACGGTGGGCAGGCCGGGCACGATCACCCCGATCAAACCCACCACGAACGCGCACCATGCGGCCAGCCACCACAGCCAGCGTGTGGTGGGCGGCGCGATCGGACGCGGCTCGTCAGAGGGGGTCACGGCGGCGGCGGAAGGGGGCATGTCAGGGCGCATGCAGGCACTGTGCCGCAGCGCCCGCGCTGTCCGCGCTGTCGGCCTCGGCCGGCGCGTTCAGTGCTCGTGAGCATCGCTGCCGCCCGGGAGCTTGGCGTGGCTGTGATCGTGCCGATGCGGCGTCGGCGCATGCGCGTCATCAGCGGCATGGGCATGGGCATGCGCATGCGGCTGTGCACTCGACCCGGGCGGAGGCGTTGCCCCCTCGCACTCGGGTTGGGCGCAGGCCACGCCGTCCAGCTGTACCGTCACATGGTCGATGGCGAAGTCCTCGTGCAGCGCTGCGCGCACCGCGAGGATCGCAGCGTCAGGCTCGTGCCCGGGCGCGAGCACCGCGTGCAGGGTGGCCACCCGGCTGCCGCCGGTCAGTTGCCACACATGTACGTGATGTACATCGCGCACCGCCGCCACCCGCGCTTCGACCGCCAGAGGAATACGCTCGAGATCGATGCCCTCGGGCACGCCTTCCAGCAGGATGTGCGCCGAGCGCCGCAGCAGCCGGAAGGCCGCGTGCAGGATCAGGGCGCCGACCACCAGCGACACCGCAGCATCAGCCCAGAGCCAGTCGAAGGCCCAGATCAGCACCGCTGCGGTAATCGCTGCCACCGAACCCAGAAGATCGCCCAACACGTGCAGGTAGGCGCCGGCGGCGTTGACGTCATCGTGGTCATGTCCGCCCAGCACCTTCAGCACCACCAGATTGACGACCAGTCCGACCAGGGCGATCACGAGCATGGTGCCGGACAGGATCGGCTGCGGCGCGAACAGCCGCTGCACTGCCTCGAAAGCGATCCAGCTCACCAGCGCGATCTGCAGCAGCGCGTTGGTGTAGCCGACCAGCACCTCCAGGCGCGCATAGCCGTAGCTGCGCTTGCCATCGGCCGGGCGCTGCGCGAACGTCGCACCGAGAAAGGCGAACAGCAGGGCCATCGAGTCCACCAGCATGTGGCCGGCATCGGCGATCAGCGCCAGCGAACCGGAGACCACGCCCCCCACCGCCTCGGCCACCATCGTCACCAGCGTCAGGAGGAAGGCGAATCGCAGGCGCCCGACGCGCTTCGGATCACGCAGGAAGCGGGCACCGTGGTCGTGCTCGTGCTCGTCTTCGAAAGGTCCGGGCAGAGGCCCGACTCGCGTCGATGCCAGCGCGC
>JBIJCA010000446.1:0-2629 GCA_044344935.1 Aquimonas sp.
CCCACCGGACGACCCCCTCACCGACGGGCAAACACGGCGCGCCAAAGCACCTTCCGCGACCGGCCTCAATCGACCATCGCGCCCGAACAGATCAACGCCATCCGGCAACACCTGCAGCACATAGGGTGGGTCTTGACCCACCGCGCCGCCCCCTCACCGACGGGCAAACACGGCGCGCCAAAGCACCTGCCGCGACTGGCTTCAATCGACCATCGCGCCCGACCAGGTCAAAGCCATCCGGCAACAGCTGCAGCACATAGGGTGGGTCTTGACCCACCGGACCACCCCCTCACCGAACGGGCAAACACGGCGCGCCAAAGCACCTTCCGCGACCGGCTTCAATCGACCATCGCGCCCGAACAAATCAACGCCATCCGGCAACACCTGCAATGCCAGCACGTCTTGGGACCACCACGCTGCCGGCAAACAACCGAGGCCACATCACAGCGCCGCGCCGCCCCCGCACGCATCGGCATGGCTCCGGCACGCGCTCCAACCCTCTACAACAGCCGGCCCACCCTGCCCCCTGATCCATACCGCCACGCACCTACCCTGTCGGATCTGACAGCTTGCACAACCGTGACGCAGATCCCAGTCTGCGGACGCGCCGCAGAGGTTCGCGGCAGCGCGACGCCATCGCTGTGGAGGCGACTGCGGGCGACACGTTCGCGACGGCTACCGTCATCGCCGCCGGCGATGGCCCGGACGTCGCGCCTTGTGATCGTCGGCATCCCACCCCTGGCCCGCGCGCCGCGATTCCGTCGGTCTGTTGCGCCGTCGCCGGGACGATGCCCGGCCCTGTCCAGCGCATGGCCTGCGCGTCACTTGGGGATGTTCCATGTCGAGCTCGTCTGATCAGTCCGCACCCTCGCCCGCTACACCCTCGGCCGCGACACCCTCGTCCGCCGCAGGCTGCGCCACGCCCATCCGCCTGCCGCCGGTGCTGCCGCCCGAGCCCTGTTGCTGCGGTGACGACCCCATCCAGGGGCTCAAGCAGCTGTTCGTCGACTACTTCCAGGGCCGCGGCATGGCCGCTGGCCGCGATCCCGCCACGCGCCCGGTGTTCCTGCGCCTGCACGGCGCGGCGCACGGTCGCTTCATCGTCGATCCGGATCTGCCCGAGTCATTGCGAGTCGGCGTGTTCGCGCCGGCACGCGAGTACCCGGTGTGGGTGCGCTTCTCGGCCGATGTCCAGCCCGGCGCGCCCGATCTCAAGGGCACCACCGGCATCGGCATCAAGCTCTTCGGCGTCGGGGGCGAGAAGCTGCTGGTGCCCGATCAGGACGCCCTGACCCAGGACTTCATCCTGCAGAACCACGACGTGTTCTTCGTCGACACCGCGCGCGACATGTGCGAGTTCACCTGCGCCTCGCTGCACGGCAAGGTCGACCAGTACCTCAAGGACCACCCGGTCACTCAGCAGGTGCTGAATGCCATGGAAAAGGTGGTCGATTCGGCGCTGACCACGCCCTACTGGAGCGTGCTGCCCTACGCCTTCGGCGAAGGCCGCTACGTAAAGTACAAGCTCGAACCCATCGAGGCCGCCGCCCCCGACGCACCGCCCGACTTCAACGACCCCTTCTATCTGCGCGCCGACCTGCACGCGCGCCTGCGCCGCGGCCCGGCGCGCTTCCGCTTCCTCGTGCAGCTGCGCACCGACGACGCCGCCATGCCGCTCGATGCCGCCACCGTGGCGTGGAGTGAGGCGCTCAGCGCGCCCGTGCAGGTCGGCATTCTGGAGCTGCCGCAGCAGGATGCCGACGCCCGCGGCCAGTCGAGCTATGGCGAGAACTTGGCCTACAACCCCTGGCACGCGCTGCCCGAGCACCGCCCGATCGGCAGCATTTCCGATGCCCGCGCCGTGGTCTATCGCGCGTCCTCCGAGAACCGCCGCAACACCAACGGCGTGCCGCTGGCCGAGCCCACGGTGCCCAGACCTGCGGAGTACGCGCCGGGCGTGCCGTATCCGGCCGCAGTCGACACCCGGATCGTGCGGGCCGCGATACATCCCGCGATCGGCGTCGCCCGCGTCGGCAACAGCGAACACGACTTCTTCCTCGCCCCGCAGGTCGCCGAGCCACCGCCGCAGGCGCCGGGCTTCTATCGCGACGCCACCGGCGCACTAAAGCGTGAAGCCGCGCAGTTCCGGATCTACGGCTACAACGCTGCGGGTGAGGTGGTGCGCGAGCTCACCGCCGACTGGGCCGACATCGCCTGGACCGTGCACCTCGCCAACAGCAAGGCCGCCTGGTACCAGTGGCAGATCGCGATGGACATCCCCGAGGCCGCGACCACCACCCTGCCGCTGCGCAACGCCACCGTGAGCGCGCGCGACACCCTGGTGATCGACGCCGGCCGGCAAAGCATCGCCGGGCGCAACGCCGCAGCGGTGGACTGCAGCGGCGCCTTCACCGGCGTTCCGGTCAAGATCGGCGCGCTGCGCACCGATGCGGACGGCCGGCTGCTGGTGCTCGGCGGCCACGGCGTCTCGGCCTCGCCCACCGGCACGCCGATCTTCATCCCCAGCGACGGCAACTCCTTCATCAACGCCGACGGCTGGTACGACGACACCTGCGACGGCACGGTCGAGGCCACGGTCAACATCGAAGGCCGCGACATTCCGGTGGAA
>JBIJCA010000163.1:0-10124 GCA_044344935.1 Aquimonas sp.
CCGACGATGCAGGTGAGCACGTACAGCAGATAGCGAGGCGACCCCAGCAGGCGCTCGACGTCGCTGCCGAACATCCACAGCGCCAGCAGGTTGAACAACAGATGGGTCTCGCCACCGTGCATGAAGCCGTAGGTGAACAGCTGCCAGGGCAGGAAGCCAGCCGTAATCATCTGGCCCTGGTGCATGCCGAGCGCATAATCGCCGGCAGGCCAGAGCCTGAAAGGCAGCATCGCAACCTCGCCCAGCACCAGCTGCAGCACATAGACCAGGCCACAGGCCAGAAGCAAGGCCTTGGTGACGGGAGGAACAGGCGGCATCACGGCTCCGGCGCGCGAATCAGCAGGCCGGCAGTGTAGCGGCCGCCGCGCGGGGCTCGACCTCGCCGGCAAGACAGCGCGCCTGCGCGAGCGCCGCAAGCACCGTCGCGAAGTGGATGTCGACGATGTCCTCGACGTCGTTCGCGTAGCCGCCGGCCATGCTGATCGACAGCGGCAGGCCGAGCCGGCGGCAGGTGTCGAGCACGCGCTGGTCGCGTTCGCGCAGGCCGGGCTTGCTGAGCTTGAGGTAGCCGAGGCGATCGCCCTCGAAGGGGTCGGCACCGGCGAGATAGATCAGCGCATCGGGGCGCGCGGCGGCGATCGCGCGCGGCAGGTGGTGATCGAGCAGATCGAGGTAAGCCGCATCGTCGGTGCCGTCCGGCAGGGCCACATCGAGATCCGAGGGCGGCTTGACCGCGGGGTAGTTGCGCGCCGCGTGCATCGAGAAGGTGTAGATCGTCGGGTCGTTCGCGCACAGGGCGGCGGTGCCGTCGCCCTGGTGCACATCGAGATCGACGACCAGCAGTCGATCCACCAGCCCCGCGGCCTGCACGTGACGCGCGGCGACCACCGAGTCGTTGAACACGCAGTAGCCGCCGCCGCGATCAAAAGCCGCATGGTGAGTGCCGCCAGCAAGGTTCACCGCGACACCGTCACCGCGCAGCGCCGAGATGAGCGCGCCGATGGTGCCGCCCGAAGAGCGCCGCGAGCGCTCGACCATTGCAGGCGACCAGGGGAATCCGATACGCCGCAGCTCGGCCTCGCTGGCGCGGCCCTCGTGCATGCGCGCGATGTAGTCGCGGCAGTGCACGCGCTGCAGGTCTTCGATCGAGGCCGGCTCGGGTTCGACCAGCTCGATGCCGTCGACGCCGCGCACGCGCTCGTACAGCCGCCGGTACTTGTCCATCGGAAAGCGGTGCTCGGGCGGCAGCGGCAGCACGAAGTGGTGGCAGTAGTAGGCGCGCATGGGCGGTGGAGCAGAGCGATCAGCAGATGCGAGGCGGTCATGGAAGACCGATCGCCGTGGGCAGCGCGTGATTCGCGACACAAGTGCATAGGGTGGGCCCTGGCCCACCATGGGCTCAACACATGCCCCGGAGCACCATGTCGACGACGCACTACGGCAGACACATGCGCTCACGCGACACCCCGTCCGCACGATCGGCGCTACCTGCACGCGGGGCGATCCGAAGCCGTGTGCGACATCGGCAGTCGGTGCAGGACTCGAAGCCCGAAGGATGTGCGGGGCTGCTCGCGCGATGGCGTTTTCGGTGTTTGAGCGTCGAGGACCGGGGCGAGAGTCGGGCGCTGAGACATTGGGTGAACGACGACCGGGGCGAGCGTCAGGCTATTGGCGGACCAGGACCGGGTCGAGCGTCAAGCGCATGGTGGGCCAGGGCCCACCCTATGCTTCGTTCGGGCCTTCGTCGCGCGCATCGTGTTCCCGCGGCGCTGTCTCGCGCCGCTCCGCGGTCGGCACATGCAGCCCCGACTTCAATGCAAGGCTGGCCATGCGCTGGGCATCAGCCAGGATGCCGTGCAGCACGCGCAGTTCGCGCTCGTCGACGGCCGCGCGCAGGAACACGCGGCGGAGGCGCTGCATCACTACGTCCGGCGAGCGACCCTTGTGGAAGTCGATGTCCTGGAGGGTGGCATCGAGATGCGCAAAGAAGCGCTCGACCTGGGCCTGGGTGGCCAGCGCATCACCGCGCTCCAGGGTGGCGGCCAGCGGCGAGGCCGCGGCAGCGGACACGGCGGCGGCGCCAGTCGCCTCGGCAGGAAACAGATGGCTCATGCGCAGTTCGTAGCTCAGCACCTGCACCGCCTGCGCGAGGTTCAGCGAGCTGTACTCGGGGTTGGCCGGGATGTGCACCGCCGCCTGGCAGCGCTGCAGCTCTTCGTTGAACAGCCCGGTGCGCTCGCGACCGAACATCAGCGCAACCGGGCCGCTGCGCGTGCTTTCCAGCAGCAGCGCGGCCGCGTCGCGCGGCCCGTATTCGGGCAGGGGAACGCCACGCCGGCGCGCGGTACAGCCCAGCACCAGCCGGCAGTCGGCAATGGCGTCTTCCAGCCGCTCGAACACGCGGGCGCGCTCCAGCAGATCATCAGCACCGGCGGCCATGGCATTCGCCTGCACATCGGGGAACTGCTCGGGCTGGACGAGCCGCAGGTCCGACAGCCCCATGGTCTTCATGGCGCGGGCGGTGGAGCCGATGTTGCCGGGGTGCTGGGTGCCGACCAGCACGATGGCGATGGCGTCGAGCATGGAGGTCCTTGAAGCTGGGTGGTTCGTTGGGCAACGGGGCTGCGGCCTCGACGGCGTCCACTGCCGGGTGGACGCCGCGATTCAGCCGCCGGGCGGGACTCCCTTGAACCTTTGCAGTAGACTTCCCCGCCCGTCAGGGGCCGGCCACACGGGCAGGCTCCGTTCTTTTCCCAGCGAGAGTGCGTATGCAGAAGTCCGCGATCAACATCGTGGTCAAGGCGGCCCGCCGTGCCGGCGACCTGATCCTTCGCCATGTCGGCCGGGTCGAATCCCTGAGCGTCTTCGAGAAATCGAAGCAGGATTATGCCAGCGAGGTCGATGCCCAGGCCGAAGCCGAGATCATCCGCGAACTCAAGCGCGCTTTCCCCGATCACGCCTTTTTGGCGGAGGAATCCGGCCAGACCGGCAAGTCCCGCTACACCTGGGTGATCGATCCGCTGGATGGCACCAGCAACTTCCTGCACGGCATTCCGCATTTCTGCGTGTCGATCGCCCTGCTCGACAACCAGGAGCCGGTGCTGGGCGTGATCTACGACCCGCTGCGTAACGAGATCTACAGCGCGGTGAAAGGCTCGGGTGCGGTGCTCAATGACAAGCGCATCCGCGTGGCCCAGCGCAATGACCTCTCCGGCGCGATGCTGATCACCGGCTTCGCCCCGCGCCAGCGCTCGAAGATCGGCGCCCAGCTTGAAGCGGTGCGTGAACTGATGCGCGACGCCGAAGACGTGCGCCGCACCGGTTCGGCCGCGCTCGATCTGGCCTATGTCGCCGCCGGTCGCGCCGATGCCTATTTCGAAGCCGGCGTGATGCCCTGGGACATCGCCGCCGGCGTGCTGCTGGTGCGCGAAGCCGGCGGCCGCGTCTGCGACTTCCGCGGCGGCACCGACTACTTCAAGTACGGCCAGATCGTGGCCGGCAATCTGAAAGTCAGCGAGCTGGTGCAGAAGACGATGGTCAATTCGGGGTATGCGGCGGCGTTTGACTGATCGCGGCGGTCGCGGCGGTCGCGGCTTTGCCGCGACGGGATTCGGGATTCGGGATTCGGGATTTGCCGACGGTTGAGCTACCGACGCGGTGCGACGCGACCGCTTTGTCGAGCTGGCTGGAACGCTTCATCGACCTGTCGAGTTCAGTCCCCAATCCCTAATCCCCCAATCCCACAAACAACAAGGGCGCCCCACAGGGCGCCCTTGTTGTTTGCCCCGCCGCAAGGCGAGAACTCAGGGACGACGCGCCAGCTCGGCCTCGTCGCGGGCCTTCGGCATCAGGTCTTGTTTGTCGGCGCCCAGCCAAAGCAGCAGCGGGCAGGCGATGAAGATCGACGACAGGGTGCCGATCACGATGCCGATGATCTGTGACTCGGCCATGCCCTTCAGCGAGGGGCCGCCGTAGAAGTACAGGGCGAGCACGGTCAGCAGGGCCACGAACGAGGTGATGATCGTGCGCGACATGGTCTGGTTGACCGAGCGGTTCATGATCTCCACCGGCGTCAGCCGCAGCGTGCGGAAGTTCTCGCGGACGCGATCGAACACCACGATGGTGTCGTTGATCGAGTAGCCCATCACCGAGAGGATGCCGGCCAGCACGTTGAGATCGAACTCATGCCCGCTGATGGCGAACCAGCCGATCGCGATGACCACGTCGTGCAGGGTGGTGATGATGGCCGCCACCGCGAACTTCCACTCGAAGCGCAGCGAGATGTAGATCAGGAATCCGGCGACCACCATCAGCAGCGCATAGACGCCGTTCTGGGCCAGCTCCTTGCCGATCTGCGGGCCGACGAAATCGCTGCGTATCAGGGTGCCCGGGTTGTCGGCGTTGTTGAGCGCCTTGAGCAGGGCGTCGCCGGTGCGGGCCGCGGTCGTATCGGCCTCATCCGGCTGCAGGCGGATCAGGATTTCGTTCGTGGCTCCGAAGGTCTGTACCTGCACCCCCTCGAAACCGGCCTGATCCAGCGTTTCGCGCGCGGCTTCCAGATCCACCGATTTCTCGAAGTGCAGCTCTGCCACGGTGCCGCCGGTGAAGTCGAGGGCGAAGTTGAAGCCGCGGATCGGGATCGCGGCCACGGCCACCACCATCAGCGCCAGCGCCAGGAACAGCGAGACCCGGCGCAGCCGCATGAAGTTGAACTGGCTGTTGTACGGAAACAGGTTCATGGGCGTGGCCTTTAGATCGACAGACCGGCCAGCTTGCGACGGCGGCCGTAGATGAAGGTGGCGATGCCACGGGACGCCGAAACCGCGCTGTACATCGAGGTCAGGATGCCGAGGATCAAGGTGATGGCGAAGCCCTTCACCGGGCCAGTGCCGAAAGCGAACAGGGCGATACCAGCGAGCATGGCGGTGATGTTGGCGTCCGCGATCGTGCCTGCGGCCTTGTCATAGCCGTTGGCGATGCTGGCCAGCGGCGTATTGCCCTCGCGCAGCTCCTCACGGATGCGCTCGTTGATCAGCACGTTGGCGTCGACCGACATGCCTACCGTGAGCGCAATGCCGGCGAGGCCGGGCAAGGTCAAGGTGGCACCGATCAGTGACATGAGCGCTACCACCATCAGCAGGTTGATCAGCAGTGCCACGTTGGTGATGAGGCCGAAGGTCTTGTAGTAGATGACGAAGAAGACCATCACCAGGAGGAAGGAGAAGGTCACGGCGGAGACGCCGGCCTTGATGTTCTCGGCGCCCAGGCTCGGGCCGATCACGCGCTCCTCGATGATATCCATCGGTGCGGCCAGCGAGCCGGCGCGAAGCAGCAGAGCCAAGCGGTTCGCTTCCTCCGGGCTGTCCAGACCAGTGGTCTGGAAGGAGGGCCCGAACACTGCCTGGACGGTCGCCAAATTGATGACCTGCTCTCTGACGCGCGAGGCCTGCACCTCTTTGCCGTCGACGATGCGGGTCTCGGGGATGCGCTCGATGAACACCACCGCCATCGGCTTGCCGACGTTGTTGCGGGTGAATTCCAGCATGCGCTGGCCGCCGGACGCATTCAGCTGCACATCGACCTTCGGCGTGCCCGACTGCGGGTCCATGCCCGAGCTGGCGCCGGTGAGCTGGTCGCCGGACGCGATCACCTCGCTCGAGAGCAGCACCGGCTGCGGACGCCCATCCGGCCCAAGCGTGCGGCTCTCATAGAGTTTGGCGCCCGGTGGCACCCGTCCGGTATCACGCGCGGCGATCGCATCGCCTTCCACAGCTGCGCGGTACTCAAGCGTCGCGGTGGCGCCGATCACCGCTTTGGCGCGCGCGGTGTCCTGCACGCCCGGCAGCTGCACGACCACGCGGCTGGCGCCCTGACGCTGCACGATCGACTCGGACACACCCAGCTCATTGATGCGATTGCGCAGGGTGACGGTGTTCTGCTCCATGGTCTCGTCGAGCACGCGCGCCATCTCTTCCTCGGTCAGCGCACCGCTGAACAGAGTGGGCTCGGCGCCTTCGGCGAGCTGCAGACCAGGCACGGCCTCGCGGACCAGGGTCATGGCCGCCACGCGGTCGGCAGGATCGCGCAGCACCACCTCGACGCCAGTGGGGGTGCGACGCACCGACGAGAACACCAGGCGCTGGTCGCGCAGGCGCGTGCGGATCTCGTTGAGGACGCCCTCGAAGCGCTTGTTGGTGGCGGCCGCCACATCCACCTCCATCAGGAAGTGCACGCCGCCCTGCAGGTCCAGGCCCAGCGACATCGGCTTCGCGCCCAGATCAGCCAGCCAACCCGGCACGGTCGAGGCCAGGCTGAGCGCGGCGATGTAGTCCTGGCCCAGCACCGGGCGCAGCGCCTCGGCGGCTTTCTGCTGTTCGACCACATCATTGAGTCGAACCAGCAGAGAGCCATCGACGATCTCGATCGATTTCGGCGTGATCGGGCCGCCGCTCAGCGCGTCTCCGACCCGACGCTGCAGCGCCTCATCGACTGTGGCGCCGCGGCCCGCGCTGATCTGCACGGAGGGGTCCTGCGGAAACAGATTGCCGCTGGAATACGCGGCGGCGAACAAGATGATCAACGCCAGAACGGCGTACTTCCAACGGGAATACTCAAGCATGGGTGTGGGACCCTGCGGGATCGCGGCTGCGATCGCTGTGGAGGAGTGGCGGGGCTCAAGCCCCACCGGCTCATGCGGACTTCAGCGTGCCCTTGGGCAGCACTACGGTAACGGCCTGCTTCTGCACCTTGACGCGCACACCGTCGGAAATCTCGACGGTGATGAAGCTCTCGCTGACGTCGTCGATGCGGCCCGCGATACCGCCAGTGGTGATGACCTCATCGCCCTTGGCCAGGGCCGAGACCATCGTGCGGTGCTCCTTGGCGCGCTTCATCTGCGGGCGGATCACCAGGAAGAAGAACACCGCGAAAAAGATCGCGAGCATGATCAGCGGCGACCACGGCGACGGCTGCTGGCCGGCGGCCTGGGCGAAGGCGGGGGAAATCAGGAAGTCCATGGGGCGATGCGCTCCGTTGACGGAAAGTGGGCTGCGGTGGCCATCCTGGCCGCTGCAAAGCCGTGGATTATGCCATGCGCGCCCTCGCCCGCCGGAATCAATCCGGAGCGGGCGCCTGCCGCAGGCGATGGAACTCGGCCCGGAACTCCTCGAACCGCCCCGCGTCTATGGCGGCGCGGATGTCGCGCATCAAGGCCTGGTAGTGGAAAAGGTTGTGCTGGGTGGCCAGCATCGCGCCCAGGATCTCGTTGCAGCGCTCCAGATGCCGCAGGTAGGCCCGCGAGAACCCGCGCGAACAGGCATAGCAGCCGCAACCCTCTTCGATCGGTCGCGTGTCCTTCTCGTACCTGGCGTTGCGGATGCGCACCGCGCCGTGTCGGGTGAAGTAGTGGCCGTTGCGGGCGTTGCGGGTGGGCATGACGCAGTCGAACATGTCGATGCCGCGGGCCACAGCTTCGACGATGTCCTCCGGCCGACCCACGCCCATCAGGTAACGCGGCCGATCGGCCGGCAGCTGCGGGCAGGTGTGTTCGAGCATGGCGTTGCGCTCGGCCTCGGGCTCGCCGACGGCGAGGCCACCCACCGCATAGCCGTCGAAGCCGATGTCGATGAGCCCCCGCGCTGACTGGGAGCGCAGGTCGTGGTAGACGCCGCCCTGGACGATTCCGAACAGCGCGGCGCCATTGCCTTCGTGCGCACGCTTGGAGCGCTCGGCCCAGCGCATCGACAGCTGCATCGAAGTCGCAGCCTGCTTCTCGGTGGCCGGGTACGGCGTGCATTCGTCGAAGATCATCACGATGTCGGAATCCAGCACGCGCTGGATCTCCATCGACACCTCGGGGCTCAGGAAAACCTTGCTGCCGTCGACCGGCGAGGCGAAGGTCACGCCCTCTTCGGTGATTTTTCGGCGATGCGCCAGCGAGAACACCTGGAAGCCGCCGGAGTCGGTCAGGATCGGCCCGTCCCAACGCGCAAATCCGTGCAGGCCCTCATGCGCGCGGATCACTTCCAGCCCGGGCCGCAGATAAAGGTGAAAGGTGTTGCCCAGAATGATCTCCGCGCCGAGCGCACGGAGGTCTTCCGGGAACATGGCCTTGACCGTCCCATAGGTGCCCACCGGCATGAACGCAGGCGTCTCCACCGTGCCGCGCGGAAACGTAAGCAGCCCGCGGCGCGCGGCGCCGTCGGTGGTGGAGAGGGTGAAGTGCAGACGGGACATTTGAGAGCCGGGATTCGGGATTGGGGATTCGGGATTCGCAACAGCGGGTGGTGGCGAGCTTGTGCTTCCTCGCCCATTCGGGTGCAGAGACCCTCCGGATGCCTCAGGGATCAGCGGTTTGCTCCTCGCGAATCCCCAATCCCGAATCCCGAATCCCGGCTACTTGAGCCTCCGGCTCAAGCAGCATCGCATCGCCATACGAGAAGAACCGGTAGCGCTGCTCCACCGCATAACGATAGGCGTCGAGGATGCGTTCGCGGCCGCACAGGGCCGAGACCAGCATCAGCAGGGTCGACTGCGGCAGATGGAAATTGGTGATCAGCGCATCCACAGAACGGATGCGGTAGCCCGGAAAGATGAATATCTGGGTGTCGCCAGCGAAGGGCTGCACTTCACCTTCCCGCATCGCCGTTTCGAGCGCGCGTACGACCGTGGTGCCGACAGCGATGACGCGTTTACCGGCGACACGGGTGCGGCGGATCTGCTCGACCAGCTCGGCGCCGACGTTCAGCCATTCGCTGTGCATCGTGTGCTCGTGCACGCTCTCGGCGCGCATCGGCTGAAAGGTGCCTGCACCGACATGCAGGGTGATGTGTCCGAACTCGACCCCGCGCGCACCCAGCTGGGCGAGCAGTGCCTCATCGAAATGCAGGCCGGCCGTCGGCGCCGCGACAGCCCCGACGTGCTTCGCAAAGACGGTCTGATAGCGCTCGGCATCGTCGGCGCCGGGCTCGCGCTGGATATAGGGCGGCAGCGGCAGGCGCCCTGCGCGCAGCAGCAGCTTTTCCAGCGCCTCGTCGCCGAGCAGGCGCAGCAGGTAGAACTCGCCGTCGCGGCCCAGCACCTCGAACGTGCCGCCGGCATCGAGCTCGATGCGCACGCCCGGCTTGGGCGACTTGCTGACGCCCAGCTGGGCGCGCGCCTCGTGGGCGCCGGTGATGCGCTCGATCAGGATCTCGACGCGGCCGCCGCTGTCCTTGCGCCCGAACAGCCGGGCGGGGATCACGCGGGTGTCGTTGAAGACCAGCAGGTCGCCCGGCTGCAGCAGCGCGGGGAGATCACGCACATGTCGATCCGCGCGCACGCCATCGGCCTGGAGATGCAACAGCCGGCTGGCCGAACGCTCGGGCAGCGGGGCCTGGGCGATAAGCTCTGGCGGAAGGTCGAAGTCGAAGTCGGATTTCTTCACGGGGCTCTCGGGCGCGGGGAAGCCGCGCAGCCGTGCATTATCGGGGTGCGCGGCGGCGGCGACAAATGAATGGCGCCGCGACCGCCCGGCCACGCGGCTGACGGCTGTCACGTGACGCTGTGCACATGCACTCCGAGGCCCAGCTCGCGACCGCGAAAGCGGCATGTCGCTTGCACCTGTTTGCGCACCTTTTCCGGCCTCCGGAGCTTCCACATGACTCGTTCCGCGTCGCGCACCTTCTGCCTGGGTTCTTCGATCCTGCTTGCGCTCATCGCAGCACCCGGACCGTCCGGCGCGCAGTCGCTGCCGGCGCCGACCCGCCTGATCGATCCCGATTTCGGTCTGTTCGAAGCGTACGGTTTGAGCGCAAGCGGCTCCGGCGACACCCTGGTGATTGGCGCGCCGGGGGCCTCCCCGGATCCGTTGGTCGATGTCTATCTGCGCAGCGGCTCGACCTGGAATCAACAGGCGCGGGTCACTTCGCCAGACGGTGGAGCCAACGACTTCTTTGGCGACGCCGTGGCGCAGGACGGTGATCGCCTTGTGGTCGGTGCGCCAGACCGGCTCGGCGCAAGCGGAGCGGCATACGTGTTCGTGCGCACGGGTGCGTCCTGGTCCCTGGAAGCTACGCTGCGCGCGAACGATCCCGCCGGCAACGCTCGGTTTGGCGATGCGGTTGCTATCGATGGCGACACCGTCG
>JBIJCA010000095.1:0-14758 GCA_044344935.1 Aquimonas sp.
AAGCAACGTTGCACCAAGCCCAAGCGACGATAGTCTCGGGCTATTGAAAAACAGGCGGAATCAAACGGCGGCTCTTGGGTAGGGGGTTTTTCGACAGGCTGCTAGGGTAGGTGTCTTCGCCGCACGCTTACGGAGCAACAGCACGCGGTTGCTCAGCGAAGCCGGAAACTGCTGGGTCCCGTACCACCACTTCCCCCCGGAGAAGCAGCCGCCGTCGATGGCACTGTTGAACCGAAGCGCAATATGGGGGGTATTGACCGGAAGGATCGCCTGATTGCTGATCGCTTCGGCAGCGGCGATGGCGTAATCCGTATTCTGGAACGGGAGGCCGGGATAGCTGTGTGCGATCGCTGTAGGCCCGGCGCTGCCGAGAATGGCACTGGCGCCCGAACAGTCCAATGGGTCGAAATTCGCCCGAATGATGATCTCGCGGTTGCTTTGCAGCTTTCGGGCCCATATCTGGGTGGCCTCAAACAGCACCGCCATTCGCTTTTCGCCGAGGGTCGTTTCGGGGGGGGGAATCCGTCGCCTTCATCCACTACAGTTTCGTCATTGAACCCCTCCCCGGGCCCGTCAAAATTGAGGATGGTGAACTCGGCGGCCTCTACACCCAATGGCATTGATGCAGCGACAAGGCAGAACAGACGGGCAAGGACCGAATTCATTCCTTCATTCTCCATCCGCTGCCTTGGGGACGACGCTGCCTTCGGTCGAACTCACCACACGCAGATGCGAGCTCACATCGTCGCCGTGGCCGGTCGCGCACTCATCCCGGACCCGACCTTGCGCATCGACGATGGCGATCCGCGTGTGATCGAGTGCACCGTGCGTCAAGGAATAGCCGGCTGCCCCGTTTCCAGCCCCAACAGGTGCCTCGATACCCGGCAGCGCTCGCTTTGTTTCAGCCTCAGCGGGTTGCGGGGTTCCATAGCCATAACGCGCTTGCGTGGAAGGCGACTCGGCATGCAGGTTGATAACCCTCACCAGTGATCTCGCCGTTGCAGCCGGGAATGGCTTGACCGCCCCGTCGGCCTTGGCAGCTTCGCTTCCGGACGGCAAACAAAGGCCCAGTGCCAACCACAGCCCAACGCCAAGCCTGATTGATCGACCCATCGGAAGCATCACGGTAGGTATCCTTTTGCTGGCAATTGGGTATAGGTAGTTCGAACGTCTTTTTCGGGCAGTCTGCGGGGAAGGCGTCGAGCGCACAAGGGCCGGCTTGGGGGCTGCGTAGGTGCTGAATCGGACATCCGCACGTCGGGTTTCGGTTTCGCGGGGCCGCTCAGCGGCCCAGTGCGTAGCCATTTCTCATCGCTTCCCGGCACTGGGCCAAGCGCAGCCCTGCGGGACGCAGCCGCATGCTGGCGTCTTCGTGTTTTCGCACTTCGCCCTTCATTTGCGCTGAGGACAGACGCTGTGGACGGCAGATTGTCATGCGGCTCCACTGGCGGTGTCCGCGCTGCAGGACAGTAATGCACCTGCTCCAGCGCACTGTGCTTATCGAAGTGGGCGAGAATAGTGCGGATGGCGCTCGGTTCTTCACTGCGGGCGACAATCCGTATCGCGCCGCCGCAGTGAACACAGGTGGTGATGTCGATGTTGAGCGGATCGCCTGTGTGATTGGAATCAGCCGAAGGCTGGCTCGAAGCGCTCAGGGCAGGGTGCCCGGAGTAGATCGTGCTTCAAGGGTTTCGCCCAGGTCATCTCGCGGCGCTTCTGCTCGCGGCTGTGATGCCGCCGTCTTCGATCGGTATCGCTTGCTGACTGTCCCGGTTTCGCGCCCCATGGAATCCCGGCTGTCCTGGCTACGTGCCCTGGATAGGCTCTGGATTCGCTGGATGCGGGCACTCGCACGGCGTGCGGCGTCAGGTCGATGGCGGCAGCATCGGACAGCGGCGGGTGAGCTTCGATGCGCCCGCTGTCGCCGACCGTGATCCCTGTGGCGTCGATCTCGCGTTTCTCGAGGTACTCATCCTCGAAGGAACCTGCCATGCGAACGCTGTCACTCGTCGTTACCCTCAGCGCATTTACCGCACCACTTTGGGCGGCCGACTTCACGGTAACCCGGACCGACGACCCGGCGCCGGACGGCGTGACGCTGAGCCAATGCAGGGTCGGCGGAGATTGCTCGCTGCGCGAGGCGGTGCTGGCTGCGAACAAGCGTCCAGGACCCGACCGCATCCTGCTTGGGCGCGCGGTGTACGAACTCACACGCGCGACCACCGCCACCACGCCCGATGGACGTTCGGGTCCTCTGCTGGTAACCGACACTCTGGACGTCGCGGGCGCTGGCTCGACCCGCACACGCGTGCGCTGGCGCAGCGGGGCGACGCCTCCGCACCAGTTCACACCGCACAAGCACCCGGTGTGGACTGCGACCGGTGACTACCAGTTCGACCTGCAGGGCATGGCCATCTCCGGCGGACGCGGTGCCGCCGGGGGCTGCATCGACCGTTGGGCCGGCGACCTCAACCTCCGCGATGTGGTGGTCGAGAGCTGCGAGGGCACGACCGGCGGTGCCATCCACTTCGGGGGCGCATATTCGAGCGAAGGCGCCGGTGCCTACGTGCTGTCCTTGGTCGACACCACGTTGCGCAGCAACCAGGCGCAGTATGGCGGTGCCCTCTTCCTGCGCCAGACGGGAACCGTCATCGGAGACGGCGCGCGACTGCTCGGCAACACCGCGTTGCAGCATGGTGGCGGCGTGGACGCCGTGCCCGCCGAAACGACGGTGATTTCCTACGCCTTGCAGATGGTCTGGCGCAGCGAAGGCCGCGGCACCCAGGTCGCGGACAACAGTGCCGGCGGCAACGGCGGCGGCTTCGCCCTGGTCGGCCCCGGCTACGCGAACATCTTCTCCATTGCCGGCGCCGCACCGATCGTGTTCGAACGCAATGTCGCGGTTGGCGAGGGCGGTGCCATCAGCATGCGGCTGGCGTCCTTCGCCAGCCCCGTGGCCGGCACCACCGCCGGCATGACGCTCGAACAGGCGCGCCTGTACGACAACGCGGCCGCCAGCGGCGGGGCCGTCATGCTGCGTGCCGTGAGGGCGGTGATGAACGACATCGAGTTCGCGCGCAACAGCGCGCAGAACGGTTCCGGCGGCGCGATTGCAGCCGACTACGCCACCTCGGGCCCCCGTCAGAGCCTGCTGACCCTCCAGCGCGCGAGCTTCAACCAGAACCATGCAAGCCAACGCGGCGGAGCGATATCCAGCCAATGCCAGATCGTCAACGCCTACGACAGCTCGTTCCATGCCAATACCTCGATCGACCATGGCGAAGTGATCTCGAGTACGGGCCACACGAGCCTTGTCCACGTCAGCACCGATGGCCACGGTCAACCCACCACGGGTCCCGCCAGCCTGCACCTGACCCATCACACCGCGTGTCCCGGGTCGGGCTTCACGATCGCCAACAGCGTGATCGGCGGCACCGACAACTGCTACGGGCAGCATGGAACCATCATGAGCAACGGCGGCAATCAGTTCAGCAGCTACGCCGGCGGCTGCTACTTCCAGGCTGGCCTGGATGCCTACGGCAGCTCGGCCAGCTTCGCCCTCAGCGTCGGCACCTTCGGTGGCGACAAGAGCGTTCTCGGCTGGACCAACGACGGCATCAACCGCCCGCAGGTGAACTTCGGTCAGCAATCGCTGTGCTCGATTACGGACGTGCGGGGCCTGCCGCGCAACGTGGGCGCCTGCGATGCGGGCGCGTTCGAGCAGCAGTGGTGAACTCCTGATCTGGACTCGTGATCTGGACGTGCCGATGGACTTCGACAGCCAAGAATCACATCCACGAATCGTGTTCAAGAAGCGCGAGCCGGGAAGCACGAACCGGTGCAGACATCCAAGGTCGGGACCATGAGGCCCGGCCAATTCATGTCTTTCCCAGTCTGCCGGATGCGGGGTCTTGTCCTCGCCGTTCGCAGCACGTCGAGCCAAGGTGGCCAAGCAAGCAGCATTCCGTACTCCACACGCGCTTGAGGTGCAGCGGGTTCGCATGCCTACGGCGCCGCAGTCGCCTTGGCGCTCGCGGCGGCGCCAGCGGCGAGCGCGCTTGCGCGTCCCCCTTTGGCTCGGCTACTCGATGACGAAATCCTTCCCCAGCCGCTGTTTGATCTCGGCGGCGCGGCGGCGGCTGACCGGCAGCGCGCGGCCGTCGTGCAGCTCGCAGCGCCAGCCCTGGGCGTTGCGGCGCAGCCGGCGCACGGCGTCCAGCGCCACCCAGTGCGAGCGGTGGATGCGCAGTCCGCGCGCGCCGAGTTCGGCTTCCGCTTCGGCCAGGCTGCCGAGCACGGTCGCGCGACCGCGGCGGGTGATCACCTGCAGGTAGTGCAGGTCCGAGCTGATCGACACCAGCTGGCGGCCGATCGCCAGCGGCAGGCGATCGAGCAGGCCCTCGAGCCCATCGGCACGCCCCGCCGCGTTCGGCGTCTCGCACTGCGCGACGGCTTCGCTGCCCGGGTGCTCCGCCGGGGGCGCCGAGTGAGTGGAGTCCGCGGAACTCGCGAGCTCGGGTTCGACATCGGTGCCAGCGTCGAACGGGCGGTCGGGGCCCGCTTCCGGGTCGGGCTCCGCGTCGCGGTGCGCGCCGCGAGCGCGCGCCTCCGCAGGTGCGCTGCGATCGGTCGGGTCATCGCCACCCGCCTGTCCGCGCTGAGCGACGTTGACGGCGTACGCGTGCATCTCGGCAGGGCTCAGCTGCGGCTGCGAGACCTGCAGCATCGGCATCGCATTGATCAGCAGCCAGGCCGGCAGATAGCTGGGCAGCAGGGACAGCCATTCCGCCGCCAGCGCGCGGGTGCCGCCGGCGACCTCCCAGGCATCGAGCCAGTCGTCGACGGGTTCCGGGGGAGGCGCCGGCAGCAGGGCTTCCAGGCCAAGGGCGATCGGCGTGAACGCAGTGGCGCCGGCCAGGCCGCTCAGCAGCAGGGTGGTCCAGGGCCGCCGTGCCAGCGTGGGACGCAGGCGCAGCAGCAGGCGGGTGGCGAGCAGCGCGCAGAGCATGCCCAGGCCGATATGCGCCGCCCAGGCCAGCAGCGCGGTGAAGAAGCCCAGATGCGCGGTCGGCGGCGGCTGCAGGGCAGCGAACAGCAGGGCCAGCAGCGCGGTGAGCGCGGCGATCTGCTGCCAGAAACGGGGCGGGTCGGTGAAAGTCGACGTCACGGACATCAAGGGTGTGTTCGGCGCATCGCCGCTGGTGCACGAAAGCTACCACTGGTGGACGCTGCCGGCCATGTATGTCGCTGCCGTCGGATGCTGTGGCCGCCCCGGCAGCGTCGCCGGATCGACCCTGGATACACCTCATGAAAGCAACTTCCCAAGCAGGACGGCTGGCCCTGTTCTCGGCCTGCCTGTGCGCCGCGATGTCAGTGCCCGCAGAGGCAGAGAGCGGCTGGTATGCGGGCGTGCTGACCGGCCTGACCGGGCAGTCGGACCAGACCCTGCGGCTCGAAGGCAGTGCGCCCGAAACCGGCAAGGCTGCGTTCTCCAGCGGCCTGCTCGCCGGCGGCACGGTTGGCTACCAGTTCGAGAGTGGCTGGCGACTGGAGACGGAATTCACCTACCAGAGCGTCGACCGCGACCGCGCCGTGTTTCGCAACGCGGCCCTGCAGGGCGAGGGCAACTATGCCTCGACCGGTTTCGCGCTGAACGCGCTCTACGAGTTCGACCTGTTCGGCTCGCCGCGCGCGCGCACCTATCTGGGCGCGGGCGTGGTCGCCCTGACCGAGGTCGACATCGACTTCGAAACCGCGGCGGGCGAGCGCTCGTTCAGCGGCGACGACACCGCGCTGCAGCTGCTGGCCGGCGTGCGCTACGACCTCGGCGAGCGCTGGTACCTCGATCTCGGCCTGCGCCAGCTGCGCGCGTCGAGCCTGCAGCTGGACGGCGAAGCCAACAGCCCGGGGCGGGTGCGCGGCGACTACCGCCCCTGGGCTGTCACCCTGGGAGCGGGCTGGCGGTTCTGAGGTCACGCCAGCGCGGACGAGGCGGCGCGTCCGGCGATCGTGAGGCGCCGCCGCGGCCATCCGATTGCGAGCGTCCGCGGCCACGGCGTGCGACAGTCAGGCGCTGTTTGCCGCCTGTACTGCTCAGGTCGCCGTGCCCGGCGCCCGTCCGCCTGTGAGGATTTGCCCATGCGGTCCCCGATCACTGCCCGCGCCGCCGTGTTGGCGCTGGTCTGTGCTGCACACGGTCTGCTGGCAGTGCCCGCGCAGGCGCAGGTCAGCTTTCCGGTCAGTTTCGACAGCTCGGCCAGTTCGCTCACCGCCGGCGAACGCGCAGCGGTCATCAGCCATACGCAGGCGGCGGGGCGACGCTGGGCCGAGGCGCTTGGGGTCAGCGGGCCGCTGAGCATCGAGGTCGAGATCGGGCTGGCCGACATCGCCACCGCCAACGGCGCCAGCCTGAGCTCGGCCTTTGTTGGCGTCATCGGCGGTCGCGACACCTTCGAGCAGGGCATGGCCGCCGAGCTGCGCACCGGCAGCGACCCCAATGGCGCCAGCGCCGACGTGCGCTTCAACTTCTCGCTGAGCTACCTGCGCAATGAACTGTGGTTCGACCCGACCCGCTGGCGCGCAGCCTGCCGGTGCCGATCGACCGTACCGACGCGCAGTCGGTGTTCCTGCACGAATTCGGCCACGCCATCGCCTACAACGGCTGGGCCAATGGCCAGGGCGTGCCGCCGGCCGGCTTCTGGTCACTGTTCGACCGCTGGATGCAGGCGGGTTCACCGACCCGCTTCCTCGGACCCACGGTGGTGGCCGAGTGGGGCTCGGCGCCCGAGCTGACGACCAACAACATCACGCACTGGGGCAACGGCATGCCGCGCGCGACGGCGGCACCGAAGTCTCAGCCCGTACAGTGGCTCCACGGCGCACCGGTGCCGCACTTCGACTGCGACCATCTGGTACCGATGGACCGCCCCGCCGGCAGCCGCAAGGGTGCGCAAGGCAGCAGCCTGATCGATCAATTGATGAACGGCGTGGTGTTCTACCGCGGCACTCGCTATGCGATCTCGGGACTGGACGAAGCGGTGCTGGTCGACGTCGGTTTGCTCAGCCAGGCGCGACTGTTCGGTAACGGATTCGAGTCGCCTTGAGCTGGCTTCAAACGCGGTGCGTGTTTCCGGGCGGAGCTGATCTGCGCGCACGTTGGCGGTCTTCGCCGCCGCTGGCGGGCGGACGCTCAGGGAGCGCGCCGCGCCCTCCCGTGCGCGGCGGCATTGCTCTCGGAACGCTTCCATCGAATCCCGTTTGGCCGGGATTCCGCCGCGCGAGCCTCTTCCCCTTAGTAATTTAGGGGAGTAGTCTGGTTTCACCTAAGCTACTTTGGTGAACTCATGAGCCAGCCCGTTCTTCCCGGCACCCTGGAGCTGCTGGCGCTGAAGGCCGTTTCGCTGGGCGCCGAGCACGGCCTGGGCCTGCTGGCGCGTATCCAGCGCAGCTCGGGCGACGTTCTGCTGGTCGAGCAGGGGGCGCTGTATCCGGCCCTGCACCGGCTGGAGGCGCAGGGCCTGGTCAGCACCGAGTGGGGCGTGTCCGACAACAACCGCCGCGCCAAGTACTACGCGATCACCGCGATCGGACGCCGTCGTCTGGGCGAGGACACCCGCCAGTGGCGCCAGCTGGTGGAGGCGATGGACGCCGTGCTCGCGGCCCAGCCCCGGAGCCTGCGCGCATGAGCCCGCATCGGCTGCTTCGTTGGTTGAAGGATGTGGTCGCCCGCCGGCGCGTCGAGCGCGAGCTCGAGGCCGAGCTCGACTTCCACCTGCAGACCCGCGCCGACCAGCTGCAGGCGCAGGGCCTCGACCGCGCCGAAGCGCTGCGGCGCGCGCGGATCGAGCTGGGCATGCTCGAACTGCATCGCGACGGCGTACGCGCCGCGCGGGGGCTGGCGTGGGTGGACGCACTCGGCAGTGACTTGCGCTATGCCGCGCGCAGCCTGATCCGCAGCCCGCTGTACACGCTGACGGCGGTCGGCGTACTCACCCTGCCGCTGGCAGCGGCCCTGCTGCTGCACGCGATCTTTGCGACCTATGCCCTGCAGTCGCCGCCGATCGAACGCGTCGAGCGCTGGGTCAGCCTGGAGGGGCGCAGTGAGGAGCAGGCCCGGTTCTCGCAGTTCAACGCGGATGAGGCTGAAGCGCTGGTCAGAGCGGCGCCAGCGGCCTTCGAGGGTCTCTACAGCGTGCGCACGCTGGGCCACCCGCTGCTCGTGGACACGCGCCTGCAGAAAGGCATGGGCGCTGCGGTCTCGGAGAACTTCTTCCAACTGCTCGGCGTAGGCGCTCGCATGGGGCGGGTGTTTGCCGCGGAGCAGGACGCCGATCGCTTCGGCGTGGTGCTGAGCGAGAACGGCTGGGAGCAACTGTTCGAGCGCGCGCCCGATGTCGTAGGCCGCAGCCTCGACATCGAGGGGCACCGTTTCGAAGTCATCGGGGTCGCCGATCGCGGCTTCAACGGCAGCCATCCGATCGCCCAGCTCTACTTCATCCGTCATGTCGACCACAGCTATCTGTTCGGTGCGCGCCCGGCGGACCTGCTGCACACAGTGAGCGGCTTTCTGGCGCCGGAGGCCACTGCCAGACTCGCAACAGAGCAACTGGCGAGCCGCGTCGCCGCGCTTTCGGCCGCGCGCCCCGAGTACATGCGCCTTGACGCGATCGAGGTCGAGCGGCAGTTCGGTCGCCTGGGCGCCGCCGATCGCGAGGAGCTGATGCTGGCCTCGCTTCCGGCCGGCATCGCCGTGCTGCTGATGCTGCTGATCGGCTCGTCCAACCTTGCGAATCTGGTGCTCGCACGCTTCGCTGCGCGCGCCGGTGAACTCGGCGTTCGCAGCGCACTGGGGGCGAGCCGTGCGCGCCTGCTGTCGCGCCTGCTGGTCGAGTGTGGCTTGATCGGTGCTGCAGCCACCCTGCTTGCGCTCGCACTCGCCGGCCTGCTGCTGGCGCCGGTGCACGCGCGCGTGTTCGGCCTGCTCGCCGAACTGGGCGCCAGCCTGGTCGTGGTGCACCTGGGCTGGGACAGCGTGCTGCCGGCGCTGCTCCTGGCGGTGACGTGCACCCTCGCCTTCGGGCTGCTGCCGGCGCTGGCAGTGACCCGTCGCAGCGGCCTCGACGGCGGCGCATCCAGCCTGAGCCAGGGTCTACGTTCAACCACGGCGGCCCGACTGCGCGGCGGCCTGATGGTGACCCAGATCGCCGCCAGCTGCTTTCTGCTGGTCGTCGCCGGCCTTATCGCCGCGAATGCGCGGAATGCAGTGGACACGCCACTCGGCTATACGCCGGAGCGTTTGCTTGGCCTCGCAGCGGGCAGTGCGCCCGCCCTCCGTCGGCAGCGCCTGCTGGAGCTGCCGCAGGTCGAAGCCGTGGGTGCGAGCTCGCACATGCCCTTGATGGGCGAGCCCTTGCGGGGGGCCGTCCGGACCGTCGATGGGTCCGGCGCCGCGCTCAGTCTCACCGCGCAGATCCGGCCGGTCGACAGCGAGTGGCTGCGGCTGCTGAACCTTCAGCCCCTGCGCGGTCGCCTGCCCTATCCGGACGAGTCCGGGTCGGTGGCGCTGCTCTCGCGCAGCGCCGCCGAGGGGCTGTGGCCCGGCGAGGATCCGCTGGGACGCACGCTGGATCTCATCGAAGAGAAGGAGGTCTGGAACAGCGCATCGGCATCGGCATCCGCAGACGCCGACGGCGTGACCCGCGAGACCCTGGAGTCGACTCGCCGCGTGGAAGTGATCGGGGTGGTGCCGGATATCGCCACGGGTTTCCTGTTCGCGGGCACCGATGGGCCCGTGGTGTACACGCCGGCACGCCTCGGCGACCCGGCGCTCGCCAGCCTGCTGCTGCGCCTCAGCGACACCCGGCCCGAGACGATCGTGGCGGTGTACCGGGCCTGCGCCGATGGCACATCCAGCAGCGAATGCGCCCCCTTGCGGGTGAGCTCGGCGCTGCGGATCCAGCGGCTGCCGCTGATGGTGGCCGCGGAAATCGCCCAGGCCCTGGGCGCAATCGCGCTCGCCATCAGCTGCCTCGGCCTGCATGGCCTCGTGGCCTACGGCGTGCAGCAGCGGCGACGCGAGCTCGGTCTGCGGCTCGCGCTCGGCGCCTCGCGGGCACGTCTGATCGCCACCGTGATGCGCGACGCGCGCACGCAGATCGCATTGGGTCTCGCCATCGGCCTGCCGCTGGCCTTTGCGCTGACCCGTGCGCTGGCGCAGTTCACCGACCGGATCACCCTGCTCGACCCGCTGGCCTTCCTCGGCGTGCCGCTGCTGCTGGCGGTGCTGGCGGCGCTGGCCGCCTATCTGCCGGCGCGCGCCAGCACCCGGATAGACCCCGCGGAATCGCTGCGCGCCGACGGCTGAGCGCTGAGTCGAGGCGCGAGCCAAGCGCCGCAGCGAGCTGCACCCGCAGCCTCGGGTCACGCGCACCGCCTGAGCCTGTCCTGAGCGTCCGATTGGGCATCCGCCCCGGGCGCTGCTCTGCGTCCCGAAGCTGGCATGCTCTTTCCGCCCTGCACCGGAGGTGGCCATGCGCAGTTCTTCCAGCGATTCGCGCGTCCTGTTCCTGCTGCCCGCGCTCGCCGCCCTGGCGGTGGCCCTGCTGCTGGCGCGTCGACTGCTGCCGGCGCTGGACATGCTGCAGCACCCCCTGATCCCGCTGTGGTGCGCCTTCGTGCTGACCTATGTCGGCGCGGCCACGATCAGCCTGCTGCCGGCGCCGCTGGGCCGCCCGATCGACCGCATGCTCGACAGCCAGCTGAGCCAGTGGGGCGCGGGTGTGTACGGGCTGGTGGGCCTGTCGGTGTTCCTGCGCCTGGAGGCGCAGAGCTTCATCGAAAGCCTGCAGGAGATGGGCGAGGCGTCCGAATGGGCGAAAGGTATGCTGCGCGACTGGCTGATCGGCTTCAGCGTGGAGTCGATGAAGAACATGTTTGCCGCCATGCTCTGGCCGATGCGAGTGATCCAGCAGGCCGGAGTCTGGGGCCTTCTGGGCTTCCTCTGCGCCTGCTCGGCGGTGTTCGAACTCGGTCGGCGGCTGATGCCGGAGCAGCAGGCGCGACTGGAAGAAGAGTCACCCGAGACCAGCGCCGCGGAGGCACCGAAGCGGAGCCGGTGATCCCCGCGTAGGATGCGGCTGCACGCAGCCGGCTCAAGCCCCCTTGATCAGGCGCAGCACCGGCATCAGCAGGCCCAGCGCCAGATAGCAGCCGCACACCGTCCAGTAGTCGTTCGGCTGGCTGTCGCGGTCGACCACGCCGCGGAAGTAGGCCTTGCCGGTGAGCAGTGCGATCACCAGCGCGGTCAGGAACAGCACACTGAACCACTCCATTCGCAAGCCCTCGTCCGGTCGCGGCGGGCGCTGACACCACGCGGTGTGCGCAGTGAGTCGCCGAGGCCTTCAGCGTCGCAGTTTTCGCGCCGGCCGCGTACCCCTGCCATCCGCCTTTCCCCTTCACGCAGGGGGCGGGCACAATCGCGGCGGAGGATGCAGGGCTGCCGGCGCGACCGGCCGAACGCGGAGAGTGGAATGGATCGCATTGTTGAAGAGGGCCCGCTGGGTCAGATCACCGCCATCCTGGCCGCGGCCGGGGACCCGAACCCGCTGGACAGCCTGTTGCCGCTGGTGCACGAGGACCTGCGGCGACTGGCGCGGGCGCAGCGTCGGCAGATGGAGCCGGGTGAGACCCTGTCCACCACGGCCCTGGTCAATGAGGCCTATCTCAAGCTGCGCCGCGCCGACTATCCGGGCCTGGCCAATCGCGCGCATTTCTTCTCGCTGGTGGCGCGGGCGATGCGGCAGATCCTGATCGACCACGCGCGCTCACGCCTGGCCGAGGCCAAGCGCATGCAGCACGTGCAGCGCGAGCTGGACGACAAGCCCTCCGAGGACGCGCGCGAGCTGGCGCGCCTGCTGGAGGTGGACTCCGCGCTGGGCGAACTGGAGAAGGTCCAGCCGCGGCTGGCCCAGGTGGTTCTGTACCGCTACTTTGCCGGCTATTCGGCAACCGAGACCGCGGAACTGCTGGAGGTCACCGAGCGCACGATCAACCGCGACTGGCAGAAGGCGCGTGCGTTTCTGAGCATCGCCCTCGACCAGCCGATGGGTGAACATTCGGGCGATACGGCGGAGCCACAGTGAGCGACTCCCTGTCCGAACGCTTCCGTCGACTGGAACCCCTGCTCGATCGCGCGCTCGATCTGGAAGGCGCCGAACGCGACAACTTCCTGCGCGCCTGCGCCGAGATCCATCCCGATCTGTATGCGGACCTGCTGAAGGGCCTGGGCGCCGAGGACCGCGACCTGCCCAAGCTCGGCGGGCTGGCCGCCAAGCTCACCGAGGAACGCACGACCGACCGTCGCGGCCTGAACGCCGGGCCCTGGCAGCTGCTGGAAAAGATCGGCCGCGGCGGCATGGGCACGGTGTATCTGGCCAAGCGCGCCGACGGTGCCTTCGAGAAGCGCGCGGCGGTGAAGCTGCTGCGCAACTCGGACCTGCGCTTCAAGCAGGCGCTGGAACGCGAGCGCCAGGTGCTGGCGCGGCTGGAGCATCCCTCGATCGCGCGCCTGCTCGACGGCGGCGTGCTGCCCGACGGCCAGCCCTATCTGGTGATGGAGCTGGCCGAAGGCCTCGACCTCGACAAGTGGGCCTTGCAGACCAAGCCGGATCTCGACACCCGTCTGCGCGTGTTCCTCGATATCTGCGGCGCGGTCAGCGAAGCGCATGCGCAGCTGATCGTGCACCGCGATCTGAAGCCGTCCAACGTCCGCGTGAATCGCGAGGGCCAGGTCAAGCTGCTCGACTTCGGCATCGCCAAGCTGCTCGATCGTGAATCGGCCCGCGGCGAGACCCGCGGGCTGGCAATGACCCCGGAGTACGCCGCGCCCGAGCAGCTGCGCGGCGAGCCCGTCAGCACCCGCACCGATGTGTATGCGCTTGGCGCCCTGCTCTACCAGCTGCTGACCGGGCGCACCCCGCACCCGGGCTTCGACGGCGACTGGGCGCGCTTCATCAGCCGCGTCTGCGAGGAAGACGCCGACGCGCCGAGCAAACACGAGACCCGCGAAGTGCCGCGCGCGCGTCTGCGCGGCGATCTCGATGCGATCGTGCACATGGCCCTGCAGCGCGATCCCGCGCGCCGCTATGCCTCCGTCGAGGCCTTGGCCGACGACCTGCGGCGCTACCTCGACGGGCGCCCCGTGCGCGCCCACGCGCCGAGCCTCTCTTACCGGATCACCAAATGGATGCGCCGGCACCGTCTGGCGGCGGGGCTGGGCGCCGCCGCCACGCTGGCACTGGCCGCCGGTCTGGGCGGCGTGCTCTGGCAGGCGCGCACAACGGCTGCCGAGCGCGACGCCGCGCAGCTGCAGGCGCAGCGCTATCTCGCCGTGCTCGACCATCTGGGCCTGATGTTCCGCGAGGCAGCCGCGCAAACCGGCGATGTTTCACAGCTGTCGGCGCGGGATCTGCTGGTCAACAGTTCGCGCCAGCTGGAGACCGCCTTCGAAGGCGACCCCGCGGCCGGCCAGCTGGTGCTGGCCACCGTCGGCGAGCTTTACGTGTACCTGCAGGATTTCAGCGCCGCCGGCACCCTGCTGGAGCGCTTTCTGGAAGTGGACGACGGCAGCGCGCCCGGCAGCCTGCGCGCGCAGGTGCTGGGCGACCTCGCCCTGATCGACGTGCGCCGCGGCGAAGCGGCGCGCGCCTGCGAACGCGCCGAGGAGGCCATCGGCCTGATCGATCGAGAGCCCTCCGACCAGCGGGCGGTGCTCAGCAACGTGCTGCACAACTATGGGCAATGCCTGCGCCTGCTGGGACGGGTGCCGGAATCGCTGGCGGCCTACGAACGCGCCGCCGCGCTGCGCTACGCGGTGTCCGGTGCCGACAGCGCGCTGACCGCCGCCGCCGACAACAACCTCGGCACGGCGTACTACATGGCGGGTCGACTCGGCGATGCCCGCCAGCGACTCGAACTCGCGCTGGCCGGCTTCGAACGCAATGACGCCGGCCGCAGCAGTCACGCCGGCAACACCCTCAACAACCTTGCCGCGATCGCCTTCAGCGAGGGCCGTCTCGACGATGCCGAAGCCTACTTCGAGCGTGCGCTGGACGTGCAGCGCGAGGTGCTGGGGGACTCGGCGGCACTGGGCGCGCTCACCAACAACTTCGGCAAACTGCTGACCCTGCGCGGCGACCTGCAGCGCGCCGATCGCCTGCTGCAGGAGTCGCTGGCGCTGCAGACCCGCTTCGTCGGCGCCGATTCACCCGACGCGGGCTTCACCCACCTGAGCCTGGGGGATCTGCAGCTGGTGCGCGGTGAGCTCGCCGCCGCGCTCGATTCCTATCGACTGGCGACAGCGTTGTTCGAGGGGCGCTTCGGCGTCGAACATCTGTTCACCGCGCGCGCGCAGCTGGCCACGGCACCCGCGCTTGCACGCAGCGGTCAGGCCCGTGAAGCGGCGGCGGCGTATCGGCAGAGCCTCGCCGCACTGGAAGCGCTGCCCGGCGCGATGCCCGAGCGCCTGCGCGGCGGCGGGCACTGCCTGCGCCTGCAGGACTACCTCGCACGTCGCCTGCCCAGCCTCGACAGCAGCGACCTCGTGGCCTGCGAGGCGCACGCGCAGAGCCTCGGCGCCCAGCACTACGAGCGCATCGAGGCCGAGCTGCTGCTGGCGCTGGCGCGCGGCGAGAGCGGCCCGCGGCCGCCGGGCCTCGCCGCGCTGGAGGGCGCGCTGGGTCCGAACAGCCCGCGGCTGGCG
>JBIJCA010000206.1:0-8581 GCA_044344935.1 Aquimonas sp.
ACCGCAAGGGGCCTGGACCCGGCGGTTCCCTGGAGGTCGTGGCCTTGATTGAAGTCGGTGGCGCGTGGTCGCTGCTGCTGGCTTCGTTTCAGGCATCGCGTCATTCGTGGTTTTCGGAAGCGCGTGGTCACTGCTTCTGGCTTCGTTTCAGGCATTGCGTCATTCGTGGTTGTAGGAGGCGCGTAGTCACTGCTTCTGGCTTCGCTTCAGGCATCGCGTCATTCGTGGTTGTAAGAGGCGCGTAGTCACTGCTTCTGGCTTCGTTTCAGGCATCGCGTCATTCGTGGTTGTAGGGTGGATAAGCGCAGCGCATCCACCAGCCAGTCCGATCGACGCGCGACCAGCATCGGAGCCGCAGCGCCGACGACGCAGCCAAAAGCAGCCCGCAGAAGCCAGCGCCACACGCCACACGCATCCCGCCGTCGTTGCAGCCGGTTGGAACGGCGGATGCGCTGCGCTTATCCACCCTACGCGTGGTGCGGCTTCGGGCCTCATCCGGAGCAAAGCGTCACCGGCGCTTGTCAGAGGAACAGGCGCAGCGCATCCACCCGCCCGTCCCATCAACGCCCCAGCTCCAACGCAGGCATCGCAAGCACCTGCTCATGTCATATCGCCGAAGCTCATTTGCCGCAGGCCTCGACCCCGGAGAGGATGCAGCCGTACCGGTCGCGACCGATCCTGCAGGCGGGGCATCCCAACGTGGCGCGTTTTCTCGTCTTCCAGCACGTCGCCGCCGAGCCTGCAGGCACGCTGGATGCCCTGCTGCGCAGACGCGGCAATCGCCTGCGCTTCGTCAACTTCGATCGCGACCCCGGCGCGCAGCCGGAGGTCGAACGCTATGACGGTCTGATCGTCCTGGGCGGCGCGATGAACGTCGAAGAACAGACCGAGCGTCCGCACCTGCGCACCGAGCTGCGCTGCATCGAAACCGCGCTGAAGCGCGAGCTGCCGGTGCTCGGCATCTGCCTCGGCGCGCAACTGCTGGCGCACGCGCTGGGTGCGCCGGTCCATCGGCACGCCCGGGCGGAGATCGGCTGGTATCGCGTCGACAGTACCGAAGCCGGTCGGTGCGATCCCGTGTTTGCACCGCTCGGTGCGGGCGCACCGGTGTTCCAGTGGCACAGCCGCAGCTACGGGTTGCCGCAGGGCGCGGTGCAGCTGGCGCGCTCGCGCGACTGCGAGCAGCAGGCCTTCCGCTTCGGCGAGCGCGCCTACGGTCTGCAGTTCCACCTGGAAGCGAACGCCGCGCTGATCCGGCGCTGGCTGCACACACCACGCTACCGCCAGGAACTCGACCAGGCGGGCCTTGGCCACGGCGTGGAGCACATCGAAGCGGAGACGCGTCGACTCGTGCACGCCCAGCAGGCGCGCGCCGAAGCGGTGTTCAGCCGCTTTCTGGACCTCGCCGGGCCGGCGCCGCGCGCTGAACGCGGATCCAGCCTGGGCGCCGCCTGGTCGCCGTGGCAGCCGCGCCCACAGCACGTGCGGCTGCCGGTGCGCGCGGCGCAGTGAACCGTTCGCGCGCGCCGCGCTGCCCGCGTTTCGCCCTTTGAGGCCCGACCCGGGTCAGACACGCCCGCGCCGATCGGTGAAGGTTCTGCGAGAATGCCCGGCGACGCGCTCTCGCGTTGCTGTCGCATGCTGGGGACGCGGCGGCCACCCTCCCGCTACACCGACTGAAGCAGGTGAATCCATGACTCGACTCCCCCGCGCTCCGGCCCCGCTGCGCATCGCGCTGCTGCCGGCACTTCTGCTGGCCGCCGGCCTGCCCGCCGTGAGCCTTGCCCAGACCGCGATCCGCGCTGGCACGCCGGTCAACGGCAGCATCGCCACCGACGCACCGAAGGCCGAGGATGGCACCCCCTACGCGCTCTACGAGTACAGCGGTCGCGCCGGCGAGCGTATCCGCGTCAAGCTGGAGTCCTCGGCTTTCGATTCGTTCCTGGCGGTAGGCAGCAGCGCCGCGCCGGGCTGCTCGGAAGACTGCAAGTACGACGACGACAGCGGCGGCGAGCTCAACGCCCAGCTGACCTACACCCTGCCGGCATCGGGCAAGGTGCAGGTGCGTGCCAACAGCATCAGCGGAGACGCCAGCGGCGACTTCACCCTGACGCTCACCTCCTTGCCCGATCCGACACCAGCACGTCCGCAGGCACTGCGCCTGGACAACGAAACCAAGGGCAGCCTGGGCGAGTCCTCGGCACGCGATGACAGCGACCGCCCACATGACCTGTGGACCATCTCCGGGCGCCGCAATCAGGAGGTCATGGTGCGGGTCAACTCCGACGCCTTCGATACCTACGCCGAGTTCGGCCAGATGCAGGGCAACCGCTTCACCAGCAGCGCGAGCGACGACGACAGCGGCCCGGGCCTGAACGCCCGCCTGTCGGTGACCCTCGACAACAACGGTCGCGGCGCGGTCAAGGTCACCACACCCTCCGGTGATGCCGAGGGCGAGTACACGGTGTTCGTCGGCGAGCCACCCGCCAAGCGCCCGATCACGGTGCAGACCATTGCCGTCGGCGACTCGGTGCGCGGCACGCTCGACGACAGCGATGCGTTCGATGAAGAGGAAGTCCGCTTCGACGTCTTCCGCATCGAGGGCCGGCCGGGACAGCGGGTCGTTGCGCGTCTGCAGTCCGAAGCGCTGGACAGCTACCTGAAGTGGGGCCCGATCGAGAACGAGCAGCTGATCGAGGAAGCCAGTGATGACGACAGCGGCGGCGGCACCAGCGCCCAGCTCAGCATCACGCTGGATGAAGACGGCATCGGCCGGCTGATCGCGACCAGCCTCGGCGGCGGCGAGGGCGACTACACCCTCTCGATCGTGGGCGCACCGCGCAGCGCGCAGCCGGAGCGCTGAGCGCACCGATCCGCGATTCCGCGAATGTGGCAAGCGAAAGGCCCGGGCATGCCCGGGCCTTTTCGCGTGCGCGCATTCAGCGCTTGCATGCGCTTTAACCCGGGGCTCAGAAACTGTCGGCCGGCACCCGCACGAAGCCCTCCATCAGGATGCGCGCGCTGCGGCTCATGATCGCCTTGGTGACGCGCCACTCGCCGTTCTCGCAGCCCGCCTCGGCGCCGACGCGCAGGGTGCCGGAGGGGTGCCCGAAGCGCACCACGCTGCGCGCGCCGCCACCGGCAGCGAGATTGACCAACGTACCGGGAATCGAAGCTGCGGTGCCGATCGCCACAGCCGCGGTGCCCATCATCGCGTGGTGCAGCTTGCCCATTGAAAGCGCGCGCACGCGCAGGTCGATCTCGTCCGCGCGCACGGTCTTGCCGCTGGAGCTCACGTAGTCGGCGGCCGCCGCCACGAAGGCGACTTTCGGCGTGTGCTGGCGCTTGGCGGCTTCTTCCGGCGTCTTGATGAGGCCCATGCGCAGCGCACCGGCGGTGCGGATCGCCTCGAAGCGCGCGAGCACCGCGGCATCGCTGTTGATCTCGGCCTGCAGCTCGCTGCCAGTGAATCCGATCTCAGCCGCGTTGACGAACACGGTCGGGATGCCGGCGGTGATCATCGTCGCCCGCAGCGGGCCGATGCCGGGCACCTCCAGCGTGTCGACGAGATTGCCGGTAGGGAACAGCGCGCCGCCGCCCTCGCCTTCGCCCTCGTCCGCGGGGTCGATGAACTCCAGCACGATCTCGGCCGCCGGAAAGGTCACGCCGTCGAGCTCGAAGTCGCCGGTCTCCTGCACCTGGCCATTCGTCACCGGCACATGGGCGAGGATCGTCTTGCCGATATTGGCCTGCCAGATCCGCACCACGCAGACGCCGTCCTTCGGCACGCGGCTGGCGTCGACATAGCCCGCCTGCAGCGCGAACGCGCCCGCGGCGGTGGAGAGGTTGCCGCAGTTGCCCGACCAGTCGACGAAGTCACTGTCGATCGAGACCTGGCCGTAGAGGTAGTCGACGTCGTGATCCGGCTTGGCACTCTTCGAGAGGATCACGCACTTGCTGGTCGACGAGGTCGCGCCACCCATGCCGTCGGTGTGCTTCGCGTAGGGGTCGGGGCTGCCGATCACGCGCTGGAACAGACGATCGCGCGCGGGGCCGGGCACCTGCGCGAATTCGGGCAGGTCTTCGAGGCGGAAGAACACGCCTTTGGAGGTGCCACCGCGGTAGTAGGTGGCGGGGATGCGGAGCTGGGGGGCGTGGGGCATGGTCTACTCCTCTAAACGTGGGGTCTTTTCTCCCCTCTCCCCTGGAGGGAGAGGGGTCGGGGGAGAGGGGGAGGACACTTGCAGCACGCTCAATATCTGCTCCAGAACCGCCTCAGGTTCCCGCAAGATCTGGTCGTTCCAAAAGCGGACCACGCGATAGCCACGATCGGCAAGCCACGCATCGCGCTCCGAATCCGACACGGACTCAAGGTGTTGCCCCCCATCGGCCTCGACGACCAGCTTTGCGCCGAGATGCACGAAATCAACGATGTACGGACCCAAGGGATGCTGCCGTCTGAACTTCTGGCCGCAGAGCCGGTGCGCTCTGAGAAGACGCCAGAGCAAGCGCTCCGCGTCCGTCAGGTTCTGCCTTAATTGCTTGGCGAAGTCGCGAGATTCCATCCCCCTCTCCCCAACCCCTCCCCCTCCAGGGGGGAGGGGCTCAGATCGCTCGCGTACCGCCCCCGCGGGCAGCCAATCCACGCTGACTCAAGCCAAATCGCGCCAGTTCGTGTGCGTGTGCGTGTGCGTGAAAGTCTGCGCCTGGCGCCGACGCTCCCGTCTCACCCCACCCCCGCCAGAAAATCCTGCGCAAACCGCTGCAGCACGCCACCCGCCTCGTAGATCGAGAGCTCTTCCGCGGTGTCCAGCCGACAGCGCACCGGCACTTCGACGCGCTCGCCACTGCGGCGGTGCACGACCAGGGTGAGCGTCGCGCCCGGTGAACGCTCGCCGACCACGTCGTAGGTTTCGGTGCCGTCCAAGCCCAGCGTGAGCCGCGTGGTGCCCGGCAGGAACTCGCTGGGCAGCACGCCCATGCCGATCAGGTTGGTCCGGTGAATCCGCTCGAAGCCCTCGGCGACGATGGCCTCGACGCCGGCCAGGCGCACGCCCTTCGCGGCCCAGTCCCGTGAAGAACCCTGGCCGTAGTCGGCGCCGGCGATGATGATCAGCGGCTGGCCGCGCTCCATGTAGGTTTCGATCGCTTCCCACATGCGCGTGACCTCGCCTTCCGGCTCGATACGCGCCAGCGAGCCGCGGCGGATCGTGCCGTCGGCCTTGCGCGCCATCTCGTTCTGCAGGGTCGGGTTGGCGAAGGTGGCGCGCAGTGCGGTCAGGTGATCGCCGCGGTGGGTGGCGTAGGAATTGAAGTCCTCTTCCGGCAGGCCCATTTTCGCGAGGTATTCGCCGGCCGCGCTGTCGGCGAGGATCGCGTTCGACGGCGACAGATGATCGGTGGTGATGTTGTCGCCGAGCAGAGCCAGTGGGCGCAGGCCGCTCAAGGTGCGCGGCTTGGCCAGTGCGCCTTCCCAGTAGGGCGGACGGCGGATGTAGGTGCTCATCGGCCGCCAGTCGTAGAGCGGGCTGACCTTTTCGCCGGTTTCAAGTTTCAGCTTGAACATCGGCTCATAGACGGCGCGGAACTGCTCCGGCTTGACCGCCTGCTTCACCACCGCATCGATCTCGGCGTCGCTCGGCCACAGGTCCTTCAGCAGGATCGGCGTGCCGTCTTCGCGATGGCCCAGCGCGTCGCGCTCGATGTCGAAGCGGATGGTGCCGGCGATCGCATAGGCCACCACCAGCGGCGGCGATGCCAGGAAGGCCTGCTTGGCATAAGGATGGATGCGGCCGTCGAAGTTGCGGTTGCCGCTCAGCACGGCGGTGGCGTACAGATCGCGCTCGATGATCTCCTGCTGGATGGCCGGATCAAGCGCGCCGCTCATGCCGTTGCAGGTGGTGCACGCGAACGCCACGATGCCGAAGCCCAGCTTCTCCAGCTCGGTTTTCAGACCGGCTTCTTCCAGATACAGCGCCACCGCCTTCGAGCCCGGCGCCAGCGAGCTCTTGACCCAGGGCTTGCGCGACAGCCCCAACGCGTTGGCTTTCTTCGCCAAGAGGGCCGCGGCGATGACATTGCGCGGATTGCTGGTGTTGGTGCAGCTGGTGATCGCGGCGATGATCACCGCGCCGTCGGGCATCAGGCCCTGCGCTTCCTGGGCGCGCGCGGCATCGAGATTGCCGGCGATGCCGCGGGCGGCGAGCTCGCTGGTGGCGACGCGCGCATGCGGGTTTGACGGCCCGGCCATGTTGCGCACCACGCTCGACAGATCGAAGTGCAGCGTGCGTTCGTAGGTCGCGGTGGCGAGGTCCTCGGCCCACAGGCCGGCCGTCTTCGCGTAGTTCTCGACCAGAGCAATCTGCTCGTCGCTGCGTCCGGTCAGGCGCAGGTAGTCGAGCGTCTGGCCGTCGATGAAGAACATCGCCGCGGTGGCGCCATATTCCGGGGCCATGTTCGAGATCGTCGCGCGGTCGCCCAGCGTCAGCGCAGACGCACCCTCACCGCGGAACTCCAGGTAGGCGCCGACCACTTTCGACTTGCGCAGGAATTCGGTCAGCGCCAGCACGATGTCGGTGGCGGTGATGCCGGGCTGCGGGCGCCCCGCAAGCTCGACGCCGACGATTTCCGGCAGGCGCATCCACGAGGCGCGGCCGAGCATGACGTTCTCGGCTTCGAGCCCGCCGACGCCGACCGCGATCACGCCCAGCGCGTCCACGTGCGGGGTATGGCTGTCGGTGCCGACGCAGGTGTCGGGGAAGGCCACTCCGTCCTGCACGTAGATCACCGGCGACATCTTCTCCAGATTGATCTGGTGCATGATTCCGTTACCCGGCGGAATCACATCGACGTTCTTGAACGCGCGCTTGGTCCAGTCGATGAAGTGGAAGCGGTCCTCGTTGCGGCGGTCCTCGATGGCGCGGTTGCGCTCGAAGGCATCGGGCACATAGCCGCCGCACTCGACGGCCAGCGAGTGGTCGACGATGAGCTGGACGGGAACCACCGGGTTCACCTTGGCGGGATCGCCGCCCTGATCCGCGATCGCATCGCGCAGGCCGGCAAGATCGACCAGCGCGGTCTGGCCGAGGATGTCGTGGCAGACCACCCGCGCCGGGAACCACGGGAAGTCGCGCTCGCGCTTGCGGTACACAAGCTGCTCCAGGCACTCGCGCAGGATCGAAGGCTCACAGCGACGCACGATGTTCTCGGCGTGCACGCGCGCGGTGTAGGACAGCGTCGCCCAGGTGCCGGGCTGGATCGCATCGACCGCCTCGCGGGCGTCGAACCAGTCGAGGGCGGTGCCGGGCAGCGGTTTGCGGTGGTTGGTGTTCATTTGAGAGCCGGGATTTGGGATTCGGGATTCGGGATTCGTTTGGAGCGGGAGCTTGTCGCGCGGCGAGGGATGTGCGGTCCACTAAGGCAGCAGCTTCTTGAAACCGACGTGGCTGTCGACGTAGCCGAGGCCGCGATAGAACCGATGTGCGTCGGTGCGGCTCGCGTCAGAGGTCAGCTGCAGCAAGCTGCAGCTACGCTCCCGTGCACGCTCCTCGCATGCCCGCATCAGCTGCGCGCCGAGGCCCTGGCCACGCACATCGGAGGCGATGCGTACCGCTTCGACGTTGCAGCGCCAAGCACCGCCTCGGCTCAGGCCGGGGATGAAGCTGAGCTGGGCCATGCCGATGACGCGGCCATCCAGCTCGGCCACGATGAGCTGTTGATTGGGGTCTGCACTGATCGCTTCGAAGGCCTTGAGGTAGCTGGGGTTGGCAGCGTCGAACTCGCGGTTCTTGCCGAGGGCGTCGTCTGCGATCAGGGCGAGCAGGGTTGGGAGGTCGGCGTGCTGCGCGCTCCGGAAGCTCACTGCCGCTTCGCTGCCGGCCTCAGTGGCGAAGTCTGGACTCGAAGGCATTGCGCTGCTCCAGTGGGTGTACTCGCAAGTTCGACTTTGGGCTCCGTCCGGCCCCTCACCCCGACCCCACCTTCGCTTCGCTTGGGCTCCCCAGCCATGGACTGCCACCGGCAGTCCATAAGCGGCTGGGATCGCTCCGTGGGGAGAGGGGCTAGAGAGCGGGAGTCGCGCAGCGCCGCCATGTAAGGCAAGACGAAGCGGCGCCCGTTTCTGACGAATCCCAAGTCCCGAATCCCGGCTCTTCAATCGAATCCCGAATCCCCAATCACCAATCCCGGATCAGCTCCGCTGATCCAAAGGCACAAACCTCAGATCCTCAGGCCCCACATAGTTCGCGCTCGGCCGGATGATCTTGCCGTCGATGCGCTGCTCGATCACATGCGCGCTCCAGCCGCTGGTACGGGCGATCACGAACAGCGGGGTGAACATGGCCGTCGGCACGCCCATCATGTGGTAGCTGACCGCGCTGAACCAGTCGAGGTTGGGGAACATCTTCTTGATGTCCCACATCACCGACTCCAGGCGCTCGGCGATGTTGTACATCTTCATCGAGCCGGCCTCTTCCGACAGCTCTTCGGCGACGCGCTTGATCACCACGTTGCGCGGGTCGGAGACGGTGTAGACGGGATGACCGAAGCCGATGACCACTTCCTTGCGCTCGACGCGGGCGCG
>JBIJCA010000208.1:0-8557 GCA_044344935.1 Aquimonas sp.
TTGGCGCCGCCGTGCTTCGGCCCGCGCAGCGCGCCGATGGCGCCGGCGATGCAGCTGTACATGTCCGAGCCGGTGCCGGCGATGACGCGGCCGGTAAACGTGCTGGCATTGAACTCGTGTTCGGCGTAGAGCACCAGCGAGGTGTGCATGGCCGCGACCCAGCTCGGGCGCGGCGTCTCGCCGTGCAGCAGGTGCAGGAAGTGGCCGCCAATGCTGTCATCGTCGGTCTCGACCTCGATGCGCTTGCCGTTGTGGCTGTAGTGGTACCAGTACAGCAGCATCGAACCCAGCGAGGCCATGAGCTTGTCGGCGATGCCGCGCGCGTCCGGGTGGTTGTGGTCGTCCTTCTCCGGGGTCAGACAGCCAAGCACGGAGACGCCAGTGCGCATCACATCCATCGGGTGCGCCGACGGCGGCAGCTGCTCCAGCGCCACCTTCAACGCCGCCGGCAGGCCGCGCAGGCTCTGCAGCTTGGCCTTGTAGGCCTTGAGCTCGGCGCGGCTCGGCAGCTTGCCGTGCACCAGCAGATGGGCGATCTCCTCGAACTCGCAGCTGCGCGCGACGTCGAGGATGTCGTAACCGCGGTAGTGCAGGTCATTGCCGCTGCGGCCGACGGTGCACAGCGCGGTGTTGCCGGCCGTGGTGCCGCTGAGCGCAACGGACTTCTTCGGCTTGAAGCCGGGAATGGCGGGGGCGGTGGATTCGGTCACGGTGGTGCTCCGTTGACGGGGGATTCGATGAGCGCCTCGCCGGTAGCGAGGCCTTGCCTTGTTCTTGGGTCGGGTTGAGCCAGGGGCGAAACCCGACGCAGGTCCATTCGAGTGTTTGGCGAGAGTGGTGTGTGCGATGTTGGGCCGCGCTGCGCTTGGCCCAACCTACGGTTCACGCCGCTTTTGTAGGTTGGGTTGAGCCAAGGCGAAACCCGACATTGCTACGTTCCAGCGTTTGGCGAGGATGGAGGGCGCGATGTTGGGCCGCGCTGCGCTTGGCCCAACCTACGGTCCAGGCCGCTTTTGTAGCTTGGGTTTAGCCAAGGCGAAACCCGACATTGCTACGTTCCAGCGTTTGGCGAGGATGGAGGGCGCGATGTTGGGCCGCGCTGCGCTTGGCCCAACCTACGGTCCAGGCGGCGGCGCGCGCTGCTCTGTTTCGCTTCACACCCTTCTTTGCACGGGTTTCGGACCCGGTTCAGCTCACTGCTTCGCCTTGGCGAACAGCGCATCCAGGCGCTGCTCAAAGGCGTGGTAGCCGATCGCCTCGTACAGCTCCATCCGCGTCTGCATGGTGTCGACGACGTTCGCCTGGGTGCCGTCGCGGCGGATCGCTGTGTAGACGTTCTGCGCGGCCTTGTTCATGGCGCGGAAGGCCGACAGCGGATACAGCACGATGCCGACATCGGCGCCGGCCAGCTCGTCGACAGTGAACAGCGGGGTCGAGCCGAACTCGGTGATGTTGGCCAGCACCGGCACCTTCACTGCCGCGGCGAACTGCCGGTACATCGCCAGCTCGGTCATGGCCTCGGGGAAGATCATGTCGGCGCCGGCCTCGACGCAGGCCACCGCACGCTCGATCGCCTTGTCGAGCCCTTCCACCGCCAGCGCATCGGTGCGCGCCATGATCACGAAGTCGGCATCGGTGCGCGCGTCCACCGCGGCCTTGATGCGGTCGACCATTTCGGCCTGACTGACGATCTCCTTGCCGGGGCGATGGCCGCAGCGCTTGGCGCCGACCTGGTCCTCGATGTGCATGGCAGCCGCGCCGAACTTGATCAGCGACTTCACTGTGCGCGCGACATTGAAGGCCGAGGGCCCGAAGCCGGTGTCAACGTCGACCATCAGCGGCAGGTCGCAGACGTCGGTGATGCGGCGCACGTCGGTGAGCACGTCGTCGAGCGTGCTGATGCCGAGGTCGGGCAGGCCCAGCGAGCCCGCGGCCACGCCGCCGCCCGACAGATAGATCGCCTTGAAACCGGCGCGCTTGGCCAGCAGGGCGTGGTTGGCATTGATCGCGCCCGGCAGCTGCAGCGGCTTCTCGCTGGCGACAGCGGCGCGGAACTTGGCACCGGCGGAAACGTGGCTCATGGGAACTCCTGGTGGAAGGGACGGGGCGGAACGCGCGTCGCAGCGCATGGGGTACAGGCCTGTTCCATCAAGACCCGTGCCAGTGTCGGCAGGCGCTGCAATGAACAGCAAGCCGCTGATTTTGTTGAAGGCGCGCTGCGGCACTTCGCGCGTACGTTGCAGGCCTGTGTTTCAATGCGACACCACGCGACACAGCGAGCGAAACATGAGCGAGCACCCCGGCAGCGCCCGCCTGCCCGTCATCTGGACGGCGTCCGTCTCGCGCCTGTCGCAACTGCTGCGCGAAGTCACGCCCGAGTTCGACGGCCGAGCGCGCATCGAGAACCTCAACCTCGGCTTCGAAGACGCCGTTCGCCACATCCGCACGCGCCTGCCCAGCGAGCGCGTCGACGTGTTGATCTCGGCCGGCAGCAACGGCGCCTACCTGCGCAACCGCATCAGCCGCCCCCTGGTGCTGGTGCGCGCTTCGGGTTTCGATCTGATGCAGGCGCTGTCGCGCGCGCGGCGCATCGCCGAACGCATCGGCGTGATCACCCACGAGACCGATCTGCCGGTGTTCGCCGAATTCCAGCGTCACTTCGGCCTCGACATCGCCCAGCGCAGCTTCATCACCGCGGAAGAAGCGCGCTCGGCCGTGGGCGATCTCGTCAGCCAGGGCGTGCGCGCGATCGTCGGCACGGGCCTCGTCACCGAGCTGGCCGAGCAGGCCGGTGTGGCCGGCGTGCTGATGTACTCGGCCGACTCGATCCGTCAGGCCTTCGAAAGCGCCCTCGACGTGGCGCGACCGCTGATCGCGCAGGAGGAACATGCCCCCAGCCCGCGCACCAAGAAACCCGGCGCGCCGCGGCATGCGCTGGAAGACCTGGTCGGCGCCAGCGCTGCGATGGTCGAGCTGCGCGAGCAGATCCGCCGCGCCGCGATGAGCCCGGCCACGGTGCTGATCCAGGGCGAGACCGGCAGCGGCAAGGAGCTGGTCGCCCAGGCCCTGCATGGCGTCAGCCCGCGTCGACGCGGGGCCTTCGTGGCGATCAACTGCGGCGCGGTGCCGGAGTCGCTGCTCGAAGGGGAACTGTTCGGTCACGACGAAGGCGCCTTCACCGGCGCACGCAGAGGCGGCCGCGCCGGCCTGATCGAAACCGCCAGCGGCGGCAGCCTGTTTCTGGATGAGATCGGCGAAATGCCGCTGGCCCTGCAGACGCGCCTGCTGCGCGTGTTGGAGGAGCGCGAGGTGCTGCGCGTGGGCGCGTCCAACCCGATCCCGGTCGACCTGCGGGTGATTGCCGCCAGCCACGTCGACCTGCGCGCGGCGGTCGCCAACGGCCGCTTCCGCGCCGACCTGTTCTACCGCCTCGACGTGCTGCGTCTGCGCCTGCCGCCGCTGCGCGAGCGTGGCGAGGATCTACCCACCCTTATTGCCAACCTGCAGGACAGCCTGCGTCGCCGCGGCCTGGGCATGCGCGAGCTGAAGTTCAGCGGCGGAGCGATTGCGCTGATGGCTGGCTACGCCTGGCCGGGCAATGTGCGCGAGCTGCGGAATCTGCTGGAGCGGCTGCATGCGCAGGTCGATCCGGCGGTGGGGGAGATCGAGGCCGCGATGCTGCTGCGGCTGGCGCCGGAGCTGGGCCTGGGCGGGGCCACAGCCGCGCTCGATCCATCGGCGCTCGCTTCGAACCGGCTCGGCAACGCTGCGGCGAACGCAACGTCGACTCGCCCCTCGGCCACCGAGCTGCACGCGTTGCTCGAACGTCATGGCGGATCACGCAATGCCGCCGCTGAGGCGCTGGGCGTGTCGCGCAGCACCTTGTGGCGGTGGCTGCGTAACCACTGAGTTCAGTCGCGGGAAATCTCGCCATACGCCCCGCGTGGACTTAAATCAGGCACCAGGACCACCCCGCTCGCGGAACGAACAGGCAGACCGCGATCGCCGTCGATGGTTGTTCGTCATCACGGGTATTCTCGAAGCTGCGCCTTGGCAGAAGACCAGTTCGATGCATCGAGATGATTTGAGTTCGGTGGTCCACCAGTACTTGGAGCTCGCGGAGCGACTTCAAGCCGCGGTTGAAGAGCTGCCTTTAGGTGTCTCCGCACGCGAGAGCATTCCTCGACGCCTTTGGCTAGTTGCCAACCAAGACTGTGCAGCGTTTGGCGCGCTTCTCCGAGCGGGACATACCGTTAGCGCGCTGGCTCTCCTCCGACCGCAAACTGAGGCCTTCCTTCGTGGGTTCTGGTCGAAGCTCTGCGCAGAGGATGAGGCGCTGACGGAAATCGTTGAAGGTAAGGGAAAGTTTCCGGAGATCCAGAAGGTTCGGGATGCACTAGTCAAGCAACATCCTGAGGGACTAACTGTATGTGGGAGGTCACTAAAGCCCGATGGGTTGAAGTCCAAGCACGTTCAACTCTTTCATGACCTAACGCACCGCGGATCAGCAGCCCTCGATCTCGTGCTTTCGACCAATTCTTCGGCAGCTAGTAGCCCGCCCGGAGTTCTGCTCGTAGCTGCGGCAGTGTGTGCGAACGTGGGGTCGTTCTCTGCAGCCGCTGCGCTTGAAGACTGCGGTCGAGTCGATGAAGCAAGGGCACTACTGGCGCAGCGGGATTCCTTCGACGCCAGGATTGACTTGTTGACGGGAGGTTCTGAGAAGTTCAATGCGATTGCTAGCGCATACGTCGCGGGCTCGCCGGAGTGGTGGACTTGACTAGAACCGCCCTCATCACCGGCGCCCACGGCTTCCTCGCCGGCTTCATCATCGCCGCCCTGCGCGCTCGCGGCTGGCGGGTGATCCGCGGCGTGCGTTCGCTCCCGAGTGCTTCGGACGAACGCCACTGCGATTTCGCACACGCGCAGGACAGCACCGACTGGCACGGACTGCTCGACGGCGTGGATGCGGTGGTCAACGTCGCCGGCATCCTGCGCGAGACGCGAACGCAGACCTTTGAGGCGATCCACCACGCCGGCCCCTTGGCGCTGGCGCAGGCCTGCGTCGCGCACGGCGTGCGCGACTTCGTGCAGATCTCGGCGCTGGGCGATCCGGCCGATGGCGAGTTCATCGCCTCCAAGCATCGCTTCGATTCGGCGCTGCTGGATCTTCGGCTGCGCGCGGTGGTGCTGCGGCCTTCGATCGTCTACACCGCACGCGGGGCTTACGGCGGCACCGCGCTGCTGCGGGCGCTGTCGGCCCTGCCGGTCGCCGTGCCGCTGCCCGGCACGGGCGCATGGCCGGTGCAGCCGCTGGCGGCGGAAGACCTCGGCGAGCTGGTGGCCGCCGCGCTCGAAGGCGAGCAGCGCGGCGTGTTCGAGGTCGGCTGCGCGCAGCCGCTGAGCCTGCGTGACTACCTGCTGCGCTGGCGCGTGTGGCTGCGGATTCCGGGTGCACGCACGCTGCCAACGCCGCTGTGGGCGGTGGATGCCGCGGTGGCGGTGGGCGAGCGCTTCGGCGTCGGCCCGATGGGCCAGACCATGTGGCGGATGCTGAAGCGCGGCAACGTCTGCGCGCCCGATGCTCATGCGCGATTGCTCGAAGCCTTCGGCACTGCACCGCGCGATCTGGACAGCGTGCTGGCGCAGGCGCCGAGCCAGGTGCAGGACCGCTGGCAGGCGCAGCTCTACCTGCTGGCGCCCGCCTTGCGCTGGACGGTGATCCTGCTGTGCCTGATCTCGGCCTGGGCGGGCTTCTTCACGCCCGCCGCGCAGATCGAAGCGATGTCCTCCGGCAGTCTGCTGGCGCAGCTTGAGCCCGTGGCGCTGGCGCGCTTCGCCGGTGGCCTCGACCTCGTGCTCGCGCTGTGGCTCGCGAGCGGCTGGCGACCGCGTGCGGCGGTGGCCTCGACTTCGCTGCTGGTGCTGGGCTACACGCTGGTGTTTGGCGCGCTGGTGCCCGCGCTGTGGCTGGACCCGCTGGGCGGACTGGCGAAGAATCTCGTCCTGCTGCCGGCACTCGCCGTGCTGTGGGTGCTGAGCGACCGGAGGTAGGCGATGGACTATCTGTGGCTGAAGTGGATCCACATCCTGTCCTCGACCCTGCTGTTCGGCACCGGCCTTGGCATCGCCTTCTTCATGTGGGTCGCGCATCTGCGCGGCGACGCGCGGGTGATAGCGGCCACCGCACGCACGGTCGTGATCGCCGACGCCTGTTTCACCGCGCCGGCCGTGATCGTTCAGCTCGTGACCGGCCTGATGCTGTCAGCGCAGCTGGGCTGGCCGATCGAGGCCTTCTGGTGGCGCGCTTCAGTCGTGCTGTTCTTCGTGGTCGGCGCCTGCTGGCTGCCGGTGCTGTGGCTGCAGCTGAGGGCGCGCGATCTGGCCGCCGCGGCAGCGGCCTCGGGCGGCGAGCTTCCGCCCGCCTACCACCGCGCCATGCGGGCCTGGTTCTGGCTGGGTTGGCCGGCCTTCCTCAGCGTGCTGGCGATTTTCTGGCTGATGGTGGTGAAGCCGGGTTGAGGCGAGGGGCGAGACTGGAGCGAGGGTGAAGGCCATGGTGGGTCGAGACCCACCCTATGGGGCCGCAGCGCGATTCAGGCGGCGGCGAGCTGTTCGGCTGGCGACGCCGGGCGGGACGGGCGCCGTGCGAATGGAGATTGCCGCGAGGGTGGAGGCCATGGTGGGTCAAGACCCACCCTATGGAGGTCGCGGCGCGATTCACGCGGCGGCGAGCTGTTCGCTCTCGCGCCGCGGGGCGCGGCTGGGAAACGCGTGGCGCAGGATGCGCCACAGCACCTGGCTGAACTGGCGCGGCATCGAGCCGGTGTTGTAGTGCTGGCCGTAGCGCTGGCACAGCGCGCGCACCTCGACAGCGAGTACGGCGTAGCGATTCGCCGGCAGCTCGGGGAACAGGTGGTGTTCGATCTGGTGGCTGAGATTGCCGGTCATCAGGTCAAGCACGCGGCCGCCGCGCAGGTTCGAGCTGCCGTGCAGTTGGCGCAGGTACCACTGGCCGCGCGACTCGTTGCGCAGCACGTCCTTCGGGAAGGTGATCGCGTCCGCCGTGAAGTGGCCGCAGAAGATCACCACCCAGGTCCAGACGTTGCGAATCAGATTGGCCACGATCGCGCCGAGCAGCACCGGCAGGAAGAAGGGCCCGGCCAGCAGCGGCATTACCAGGTAATCGCGCACGATCTGCCGGCGCATCTTCGCCGAAGCCGGCTTCCAGGCCGCGCGCAGCTCCGCCTTGCTCATGCGGCCCTTGAAGTAGCGGCCTAGGTGAAGGTTCTGCACCGCGATGCCCCATTCGAACAGCAGGGCGAACACCGCGGCGATGATCGGCTGGAACAGGTAGAAGGGCTTCCAGCGCTGTTCGGGGAACAGCCTCAGCAGGCCATAGCCGAGGTCCTCGTCCATGCCGCGCACATTGGTGTAGGTGTGGTGGCGGTAGTTGTGGGTGTCGCGCCAGTTGTCCGAGGTGCCGGCGATGTCCCACTCGTAGCGGCGGCCATCCAGCACCGGATCACGCAGCCAGTCGTACTGGCCGTGCATCACGTTGTGGGCCAGTTCCATGTTCTCCAGGATCTTCGACAGCGAAAGCAGCAGCACGCCGAGACCGCAGACCGGCCACAGCAGGTCCGGCTGCCACAGGCCGCTTGCGATCGCGCCGAGCACCAGCAGCGCACGGCCGGCGAAACCGGTGTAGCGCACGGCGGCGTAGACACGGCGGATATGGCGCGCGTCGGCCGCTCCCAGCGCGGCGCGGGTGCGATCGCGCAGGGCGTCGAGTTCGGCAGCGAAAGCTTGCGTTTCAGCGGCATCGAGCACGCGGCTGTGCGGCGAGTAGCGTCGGCTGACCGCACCTTCGGTCGGGCTGAGCGGAGCCGAACGCGACGCCTGCGCTTCCGCGTTCGCATCAGCTGCGGGCGCGGCACCGGCCGGCGGCGAGGCCGGACTTCCGAGGGCTTGCATCGGGGATTCGTTGTAGGACATCACAGATCCAGTACCAGGCCCTGCGCAGCGCTGTGCACGCAGAGGCGGATGGGGGTGGCGGGTTCAAGGGCGAGTGCGCCGCTCTGCAGATCCCGCGAAGCGCCGCTCAAGCGATCGCAGCTGCAGGTGTTGCAGATGCCGCGGCGGCAGCCGAAGACGGGCGTCTGCCCGGCCTCTTCCAGCGCCTGCAGCAGCGGACGGTCGGTGGGCAGATCGAGGCCTAGCCCGCTGCGCTGGAGTTGCACGCGCACCGTTCCAGCCTCTGCCGCCCGTGGCGCCGCGGCGGTGAAGCCTTCGGCCTGGAAGCCACGCGCTGTGACGCTGAGTTCGCGGGCGCAGGCGATGAAGCCATCGGGGCCGCAGGCCAGCACATCGCTGGCTTCCAGATCCGCTGCCAGCGCCCGTAGTTGATGCGCATTGATGCGTGCGGCGGGCGCCTGCGGGTCGCGGGTGAGCAGGAACTCGACGCGCAGGTTCGGATAGCGCTGCGCGAGCTGCTGCAGTTCATCGCTGAAGCAAAGCTCGTCGCGGTTCTGCGCCCAGTAGAGCAGCGTGATCGGTCGCG
>JBIJCA010000447.1:0-2605 GCA_044344935.1 Aquimonas sp.
GCGTTGGACCCGCCCGCACCTGCGATCCCGAGCGGTGATGCAGGTGAGGGCTCAAGCCGCCTGTACGAACGCCTCGATCCGCGTGCCGTCCCAGCGATACAGCAGATGCGGCCCCTGCTTCACCGGACCGATCAGGTCCGGGTAGAACAGCGCCACGCACTGGCCACCGGGTTTGCGCACGCTGTCGAAGACGATGCCCTCGCTGCCCTTTCCCTGCAGGCGCGTGGCGAAGGCCTGGCTGATGGCATAGCTGTCGGGGTCGTGCAGGCGGGGCCAGTCGCCGCCGCGGACGTCGTGCAGATCCGCGCGGATGTTGCCGAGATAACTGCGCATCTGCAGGTCGATCGGCGGCTCGTTCGATGCGCGCAGGAAGCGCTCGCGGTGGTAGACCGTTTCGGCGATCGCGGTGGGCAGCTCGCGCGCCGCGTAATAGGCACCGAACTTCGCCGTGGAAAAGCGCCCGCCATCGGGATGCACATGGGTGAATGCACTCATGACCGGGGTGGTACCGGGCCCACTGACACGCCGTTCGGGCGGGATACGGCGCAGATGGCCGAGCTGCTCGCGCAGGCGATCGTGGGTCAGCGCTTCAAGCGCGAACACGGCATCGAGATCGGCCGGATCGGCGACCGCGTCGAACAGTCCACGCGGCGGAAAGATCGAGGGCACGATGCGGTGACTGGGCCGCCAGACCACCGCCGCCAGCGGTGGCGTGCTGGGGTCGCGACGCTTCATCCGCCGCGCTCGGCATCGAGGTACTGGCGCACGCGGTAGAGATCGACCACCTGCCCGCCCAGCATGTGTTCAAGTGGCGTCTGCCCGCCGAAAGGCGAAGCGGTGTTCGCTCGCTTGATCCAAGCGTCTGCGCGCTCGGGCACCGGCAGCAGCACCTGCAGGGCCTTGTAGATGCCCAGCAGATAGCTCAAGCGTTCGATCAGGTCATGCGGGACGATGCCGATGTCGCCGCGCTTCCAGCGGAAGAAGGTCGAGCGCGCCGGCGAGCCGAGCAGCACCTGCTCCTGGCGGGTGTCGAGGCCCCAGCGCTGGGCGATGTTGAAGAAGGTGCGCAGGCCGGGGCCGGCGAGGTCTTCGGGTGAATGCGCCGGTGCGGGCGTGGTGCGGGCTTCGGCGATACGGCCTGCGGCGGGGGTGGTCTGAGCGGACATTGACTGGTCCAAATCGGGACTTGCATTCGATGCTGATCCCGATACGAACTTTCGTCAAGTCTCGTCCGGCACTCTGGAACCACGAGGCCACAAAGCGCGAGCCGGCTGTCCCTCCCCGACAATCAAGTTCACGCGGTGAGAAGACGGATCAGCAGCCGCATCCACGATGAGCACGACCTTGTCGCCAAAGCACCCGGCCAGATGGATCAAGGCGCTCACCTTACCCCCTGTCTGACGTGCAGCACCAACGAGGAAGCCTGCAGATCAACCAGTTCTGCTGGCAATGGTTCCGCCCCATGGCCCCCAAAGTGAATGCGACCGCCAGAATCGGTGAATCGGTCCCCAAAGCCCGCCACCTCACGTACGAGTCGAGCAAGCCTCTGGTCCGAAAGAGCCTCCATCCTGGAAACGGCTTCGGCCTTTCCGCCACAGTCGCCCACCCATCCGGACAGACTCGATATCAGCGCAGCGAGGACGAAAAACCCAGCCAGCACCGAACCCGGAGGACAACGAACCGACCTTCCGCCGAGCACGCTCACCCCGGCAGCACCCACTCCGGCCGCACCCAATGGCAGGTGTAACCGCTGGGGTACTTCTGCAGATAGTCCTGATGCTCGGGCTCGGCCTGCCAGAACGGGCCGGCGGGCTTGACCTCGGTGACTACCTTGCCCGGCCAGCGACCGGAGGCATCGACCGCGGCGATGGTGTCGAGCGCGATGCCGTGCTGGCGCTGGTCCAGCGGATAGATGCCCGAGCGGTAGGACAGGCCGCGGTCATTGCCCTGGCGGTTGGGTGTGGTCGGGTCGTGGATCTGGAAGAAGAATTCCAGCAGCTGGCGATAGCTGAAGATCGACGGGTCGAATACGATCTCGATGCCTTCGGCATGCGTGCCGTGGTTGCGGTAGGTGGCGTTCGGCACATCACCGCCGGTGTAGCCGACGCGGGTGCGAAGCACGCCGGGCAGCGCGCGGATCAGCTCCTGCATGCCCCAGAAACAGCCGCCGGCAAGAATCGCGGTCTCGTTCGTGGTGGTGCTCATGCGGACTCCTTCTGCAGCGCGACGGCGTTGATGCAGTAGCGCAGGCCGGTGGGTGGCGGGCCATCGGGAAAGACATGGCCGAGGTGGCCACCGCAGACCGCGCACAGGGTTTCGATGCGCTGCATGCCGTGGCTCAGGTCTTCGACATAGGCGACGACGCCCCCGCTCACCGGCGCGGTGAAGCTGGGCCAGCCGGAATGGCTTTCGAACTTTGTCGTGGCATCGAACAACAGCGTGCCGCAGCCGGCACACGCGTAGCGGCCGGGCTCGAACAGGCTGCACATGCCCGAAGAAAAGGCGCGCTCGGTGCCATGCTGACGCAGCACGCGGAACTGCTCGGGTGTCAGACGGGCGCGCCACTCGTCTTCGCTCAGATCCACGCGACGTGGCGGCGGCGGGT
>JBIJCA010000448.1:0-2603 GCA_044344935.1 Aquimonas sp.
CGACGCCTGCGCCGGGCTATCTGCATGCCTTCGCGATGACCGAGCGACACCTGGTGTTTGTGCTCACGCCCTATCGCATGGGCGACAGCGGTCCCTTCTTCGAGCGCCTGAAGTTCGCGCCCGACCTGCCGTGCAGGGTTGCCGTGGTGGCCAAGGACGCGCTGGATGCACCGCGCTGGTTCGAGGCCGAGTTCGGCATGGCCTACCACTTCGGCGATGCCTTTGAGCGCGATGGCGCGATCGAGCTGCGCGCGGTGCTGCACGAGGACCTGGCCGAGGCGGTGTCGCCGATGGCGGCGGCGATGCGGGGGGAAGCGATGCCTGTGGTCGAGGACGACGGTGCGCGTCTGCGCAGCCTGCGCATCGACCTGCAGCGCGGCAGCACCCACTGGGTCGACCACGGCCAGCGCGGGCTGGAGTTCCCGCAGTTCGATCCGCGCTCAGACAGCGACCGCGGCGCGCGCCTGTACGCGCCAGTCAGCGCTGGCGAGCGCGAGGTGCCCTACTTCAACGCGGTGGCCGCAATCGACCTGCAGCGCGGGCGCCGTCAGCAGCACCGCTACGGTGCGAAGGTGCTGGCCGAAGAGCATCTGTTCGTGCCCAAGCCCGGCAGCCGCCGCGCCGACAAGGGCTGGCTGCTCGGCACCGTGCTGGACAGCGCCCATGACCGCACCGGGCTCGCGGTGCTCGACGCCCAGCACATCGAAGACGGCCCGATCGCGATGGCCTGGCTGCAGCGCAGTTTTCCGCTGGGCTTCCACGGGCACTTCGCTTCGTCCTGAACGCCTCGTGGGCCTGTGTGGCCGAGTCCTTGTCCGCGCAGAGTTGAGCGACGACAGAGTTGGCTGTGCGGCGCTGAGAGTCGGGTATGCCGCGATGCCCGGGGCTGTTCGCGCCCGGGCGCCGCGATCACTCCGAGTTCGATCAACCACTCAGCAGCCCGAGTCCTCGAAGCCGCTGCAGAACAGGAGGTTGTCGAGCTGGCCGCGGAGCTCGCCGTTCGGGAACTCCTGCGAGCTCACTTCGATGTACCACTGGCCCGCCCTGAGCTGCTCTGCCTCGTCAGCGGTGATCGGATACTCCTGGGTGATGAAGCTGTCGCTGGCGGTGCCGGACAGGCGCAGCGGGAAGTCCGCCAGCACCGGGCCGTTGCTGCCGCGCGCCGCCGGCCCGCGCAGCACGACCGAAGTGCTCGCCCCAGGCACGCCTTCGCCGGTCAGACCAGCGTAATTCAAGGAGACCACCACGCTGTCCTGGGTGCCCGCGAGCGTCAGCTTGGCGCTGCCGCTGGCCTGGGATGCCACGGCATCGCCCACCACCTGCTGCGGGCTCAGCTGGGCCTCGAAGACCTGGTCCATCAGGATCTGGCCACGGATCTCGCCAGCGGGATGGTTGCTCGAATGCACGTTGAAGTACCAGAGGCCTTCCAGCAGCTGCGTGCGCTGCTGTGCGTTGATCGCGAACTCAAGCGGCCCGAACTCGCCCGAGGTGCCTCCACTGCTGCCCAGGTTGAAGATCACGGGGCCATTGCTGCCGGCGGCGGCCGGGCCGTGGATGTGGCTCATCGTGTTCGCGCTGCTCAGGCCCGAGAACCCGAGCCGCACGGTGATGCGGCTGCCGTCGCGGCTCATCACCACACTGCCGCGGGCTTCAGCAGCGGTGTTGACCGGCGGCACTTCCTGGTCGCCGCTCGGCGACGCCGTATGGCCCGTCTGTCCACCCTGCGCAGCCAGTGCCATGGTCGGCGCGAACTCGAAGCCGCTGTGTTCGATATTGCCGAAGCCCGGGCGGATGACGGGTGTTGCACTGGCATCACTCAAGCCCGTCACGCGCAGCTCATCGACCGGGAAGAAATCCACGCCTGCTGCGCCCAGCGTCGGGCTGCCGCCGTCGAGCACCTGCAGCACGCCGGGCAGGAACTCGGTCGACACCGTGTCGCGGCCGCCGCCGGTCAGCAGCTCAAGGCGCTCGATGCGCACGATGTCGACGTCGAACACCGAGGGCAGGGTGCGGCGCAGGCGAGCGCAAGGCGCTCCCGCGCTGCAGCTCAAGGGCGCGATGCTGAAGGCTTCAGCGGCACCCGCCGCCAACACGCGGCTGATGTCAGTGCCATCGCCGCCATCGTTGAAGTCGGTGCCATCGCCCGGGTTCCAGACCAGCACATCCTCGGCCGCATCGCCGAACACCTGGTCGATGCCGAGAAAGCCGGTGAGTGTGTCGTTGCCGGCGCCGCCCCGCAGGGTGTCGTCACCCGCGCTGCCAGTGATCGTGTCGTTGCCCTCGCCGCCGTTCAGCTGAAGGCTGATGAGCCCAGCAGGCAGCGCACTGGCATTGATGATGTCATCGCCGCCATTGCCATTGGCCTCCAGCGCCTCGGCGTTGCGGATGTCGATGGTGAAGGGGCCGACGAAGCGGAGGGCGAAGCCCGATGCCGCACCCGCCGTGCCGACGGTGAAGGTGTTGGCGCCGTTGCTGCCATTGACCACGATGCGGTCGTTGCCCGCGCCGCCATCGTTGGTGTCCGAGCCGTCGCCCGGGTTCCAGATGATCGCGTCGTCGCCAGCGCTGCCGACGACGGTATCGGTGCCTGTGCCGCCGACGAT
>JBIJCA010000012.1:0-31866 GCA_044344935.1 Aquimonas sp.
GCACGTCGGTCGGCCGCGCGTTGAGCGGCGCGCGATTCCAGCGGATGGGCTCGCCGCGGCTGGCCTCGATCGCCTGCGCGCGCGGCATTTCGCGTGAGGTGACCAGGTTCAGCGCCAGTCCGCTGCCGCCGGCGCGGGCGGTGCGTCCGGTGCGGTGCACGTAGACATCGGCTTCGTGCGGCAGCTCGTAGTTGACGACGCAGGCGAGGTCCTTTACGTCGAGCCCGCGCGCGGCGACGTCGCTGGCCACCAGCACGCTCAAGGATCGGTTGGCGAACATCACCAGCACCTCATCGCGGTCGCGCTGTTCCATCTCGCCGTGCAGGGCCGCGGCCGAGAAGCCCGCATTCGCCAGCGCCGTGGCGACGTCATCGACATCGCGGCGGGTGTTGCAGAACACCACGGCCGACTCGGGTTTCAGCTGCAGCAGCAGACCCATCAGCGCCGCCGGTTTGGCGTCCAGCGCGACTTCATAGAACCGCGCGTCGACGTCGGGCTGGTGCGCTTCGCCTTCGATCGCGACCTCCACCGGATCGCGCAGGCTGTCCTTCGCAAGCGCGCGGATCTCGTCGGGCCAGGTGGCCGAGAACAGCAGGCTCTGCCGTGCTTTCGGAAGGCGCTTGATGATGTCCTTGATCGACTTCTCGAAGCCCATGTCGAGCATGCGGTCGGCTTCGTCCAGCACCAGCACGTCAATCTCTGAGAGGTCCAGCGCGCGCTTGTGCAGCAGCTCCTGCACGCGCCCCGGCGTGCCGACCACGATATGCGGCGCATGCGTCAGTGAGGCCAGCTGCGGGCCGAGCGCGATGCCGCCGGTGAGCAGGCTCAGCTTGACGTTGGGAATCGCCATCGCCAGCCGGCGCAGCTCCTTGCCGACCTGGTCGGCGAGCTCGCGGGTCGGGCACAGCACCAGCGCCTGGGTACGGATGACCGAGGCGTCCACCCGCTGTAGCAGGCCGAGCCCGAAGGCTGCGGTCTTGCCGCTGCCGGTCGGCGCCTGCGCCAGCACGTCGCGGCCGGCGAGGATGGGCGGCAGCGAGAGCGACTGGATCGGTGTGGGCGTGTGGAAGCCGGCGGCTTCGATGGCCTGCCGCAGGGCAGGGATGAGATCAAGATCTTGGAAGGTCGACATGCGCCATGATCGCAGGCCGCAGCGGATTCCGCGATGCGAGGGCCGCGAAGCCTTGCTCCGCCTGCGTCAACGCATCGTGCGGGCTCCGAACCTCCAGACCCCAAGCGGTGGCTCTGAAGGCGTGGAAGCCCCATCGGGTGGGTCTCGACCCACCAGGCCCCATTTCGGCGCGTCTCTACCTCTCGATTTTCATAGGGTGGGTCTTGACCCACCGGACCCCACGGACTCGGTCTCGCCCACCCAGGCTCGATTTTCGATCCTCGCCCCGGTGCGGCCTACGAAAGTCACCCGCGCGGGCTACCATCGCGTCCCCTTTCGACAGGAATCCCGCATGCACCCGCACCTCTACGACGCTTCGGTCCCGGTCTTCAAACAGCTGCTCGGCGGCCTGAGCGGCGTCCTGACCAAGGCGGCCGAACACGCCGCCGCCCGCAAGATCGATCCGCCCGCCCTCCTGCAGGCGCGCCTGTTCCCGGACATGTTTCCGCTGCTGCGCCAGGTGCAGATCGCCACCGACTTCGCGCGCAGCGTGGCCGCGCGTCTGGCTGGCGTCGAGGTGCCGAGCGCGCCCGACACCGAGCACAGCTTCGAGGAGCTGCAGCTGCGTCTGGCCAGCACGGTCGCGTTTCTCGACAGCCTCGCCCCGGCTGCCTTCGAAGGCAGCGAGGGCCGCGAGATCGTGCTGCGCCCGGGCACGCCGAAGGAGCGCACCCTGAGCGGTCAGGCCTACCTGCTGTCCTACGGCCTGCCGCAGTTCTTCTTCCACGTCACCACGGCCTACGCCCTGCTGCGCCACAGCGGCGTGGAGATCGGCAAGCGCGACTTCATGGGCAGCTACTGAGCCGCAGACTCAGCAGACGGGCGGTCTTTGCCTGGGGTCTTGTGGGGCTAGCCGTGCGAGACCTCGTCGAGGTGGGTGCTGCAGGTGGGGCGCTCTAGGGTCTGTCGCCGAGGGCGGTGCGCGACACGCGCACCCTACGGTCAAGGCGCCCGATCGATTTCGATCCGCGCCTGCAGGCCGCCCAGCGGCGAGCGCTGCAGCTGCAGACGGCCGCCGACGGCTTCGAGCAGGTCTTCGACGATGGCGAGGCCGAGGCCCGAGCCGGGCACCCGTTCGTCGAGACGCACGCCGCGCTGGCGCGCGGCTGCGGCCGCGTCCTCGCTCAGGCCCGGGCCGTCGTCGTCGAGCTGCAGCCAGAGCGTCGCGGGCGAGCTGCCCGCGATGAGGTGCACCTGTGATCGCGCCCATTTGCAGGCGTTGTCGAGAAGGTTGCCGAGCAGCTCCTGCAGGTCGTCCTCGGCGTAGGGAAGCTGCAGCTTGGGCTCGATGCGGGCTTCTATCCGCAGGCCGCGCTCCGCATGGATGCGCCGCATCAGCTCGACCAGGGTTGTCGCGACGGTGGCGACCTCGCAGCGCGCGTGGAAGTCACGGGCCACGCCGGCCTGCAGCTGTCGGGTCACAGTCGCCTGCATGCGCGCGCTCTGCTCCAGCACGGTGCGCGGCAGCTCCGGCCCCGGGCGCTGGGCGGCAGCGTCGAGTGCAGCCAGCGGTGTCTTCAGCGCATGCGCGAGATCGGCGGCCGCATGACGCGCGCGCTGCACAGAGCGCTCGTGGTGCTCCAGCAGCTCGTCGAGATGGCCGACCAGTGGCCCGAGTTCGGCAGGCAGATCGTCGCGGCCGATCCGCGCTCGCGCGCCGCGGCGCACCTGCTCGACGTCCGAGGCCAGTCGCTTCAACGGACGCAGGCCAAGCCGCACCTGCACCGCCAGCAGCACCGCCAGCAGCAGGAAGAGCAGGGCGGTGGCGATCAGAGTCAGCCCGCGGAAGCTGCGTACGTCCTCGCGCAGCGGGGCCTCGTCCACCGCGACCCAGACGTCGACCGGAAGCCGCACGCGCGGCACCTGCACGCGCTGGCGCAGGGCAACCAGCTGTTGGCCGGCCGGTCCGTCGATGCGCTCGACCGCGGCGCGCGCGCCTGCGCCTGCGCGAAAGGACGCGCGGAAATCCCACAGCGAGCGCGAGGTGTAGCCGCCGTCGTCGCCGGCCTGCCAGTAGCGGCCCGAAAACACCCGCTCGTAGTCGGGGTCGCCGGGGCGGTCGCGCATGCCCAGGCTGCCGTCGGGTCGCGCTTCGAGGCGACCGACGATGCCGGCCAGCTCCTGTTCGAGCAGGCGCAGCTGGCCGCGCTCGGCGATCATCCGGAAGGCTTCACCGAGCAGCCAGGCGGCGAACAGGCTCAGGAGCACGCCGCCGATCAGGCCCACCCGCAGCAGACGGGCGCGCAGCGAGCGCCCCGCAAGGTTCATTCGCCGGCGTCCGCGCCCGCTTCCAGTCGGAAGCCCTGGCCGCGATGGGTGTGCAGCAGGCCGGGGCCGATCTTCTTGCGAATCCGGCCGACCAGAACGTCGAGCACGTTCGAGTCGGGGTCGTGGCCGCCCTCGTAGACGTGCTCGCCGAGCTGGCCGCGGCTGACGATGCGGCCGACGTTGTGCAGCAGGTAGCCGAGAATGCGCGACTCCTGCGCGGTCAGGCTCAGGCTGGCGCCGTCGAGCGCGAAGCGCCCTGAGTTGACGTCATGGCTCAGCGGCCCGCATTCCAGGATCGGACTGGCGTGGCCGCTGGCGCGGCGGATCAGCGCGCGCACGCGCAGCACCACTTCATCCAGCAGGAAAGGTTTGGTCAGGTAATCATCGGCGCCGGCGTTGAAGCCGGCCAGCTTGTCGTGCCAGCGACCGCGCGCGGTCAGCACCAGCACCGGCAGCCTGACGCCCTGCTCGCGCCAGCGGTGTAGTACCGACAGGCCGTCAAGCGAGGGCAGGCCGAGGTCCAGTACCGCCGCGGCATAGGCCTCGGTGGCACCGCGGAACTCGGCTTCGCGGCCGTCCGGGCAGTGCTCGGCGGTGAAGCCGGCTTCCTTCAGCGCCGCGCAGACCCGCTGCGCCAGTTCGAGGTCGTCTTCCGCCACGAGTACGCGCATCAGTCTTCTTCCATGTCCTTGAATTCGCCGGTGCTGGCCCGGTAGTCAAGCTCCCATACGCGTCCGTCGGCGTCGAGGATCTCGATTTCGTATTCGTCGTCGTCGGGTTCGAACTCGACGTCGACCACGCGGCCGGGCATGCGCCGCAGGGCGTCTTCAAGGATCGACTCCAACGAGGCCAGTTCACCGCGCTCCACCGCCTCGCGCAGGTGGCGGGTGTCGGCGCGGTCGGTGCCCTGCGCCAGCGCGGTGCTGGAGAGGGCGAGCGCGAACAGCAGGACGAACAGTAGGGCAGGCGGGTGCATGCGCACAGCCTGCCTGCGGCCTCTAAATCGTTCGTGAACCCCGCCCTCAGAGTCGACATGGGGCGGTTCCGGAGACTGAGCTCCACGCCGCGGCGATCGGCCCGGCGGGTCCACCTTCCCAAGGAGATACCCCATGATCAAGGCTTCCTTTCCCCTGCGCCGTTCCGTACTGATGCTGGCGGCTGCCGGCGCCATTGGCCTCGCCTTCGCAGCGCATGCCGTGACCCCGCGTTCGTCCGCCGATGTCGCCGCCGAACTCAAGCGCGCCGGCTTCGCTGAAGTGCGCGAGATCGAATACGACGACGGCCTGTGGGAGGCCGAGGTGCGCCGCGCCAACGGCCGCTGGGGCGAAGTGCATGTCGACCCGATCAGCGGCGAGGTGTTCGATGCCCAGGCGGCGCGCGCCCGGCTTGATGCGGCCGCCTTGGTCGCTGCGCTCGAGGCGCAGGGCTATACCGCGATCAACGATCTCGACCGAGAGGGGGCGACCTGGGGGGCGGAGGCGGTGGGCGCCGATGGCCAGCGCATCGAGCTGCGCGCCAGCGGCTACGACGGCCGCGTGCTGCACAGCGAGGCCGAGTGGGACGACTGAGCTGGCAGCCGCTCGGCCGCAGCATCCGCTGGCCGACAGGCGCGACGCACGGCGGATGCCCGACGCGGTGGCCCATCCGGCTTGCGCTTCCATCGCGGATCGGGTCTGTCGGTGCCGCTGCCCGCCGACGCGCCTCTGCATTAGGCTGTTGCGCCCTGGCGATGGATGGTCATGACGATGCGGTCGAGCGGTGCCCTGCGATTCTTCCGTCAGCGCTGGCAGGGACAGGTGCCGATGCGCCGGCTGTTCTGGCGTGATCTTCTGTTCGTCGGAAGTCTGATCAACGTGTTCGCGAGCGCTCTGGGCCTTGCTCTGCTGGCGTTGGACGGGCCGGGCTGGCTCGCGGTGGTCCTGCACTTCGCGCCGGTGCCCTACAACCTGTTCCTGCTGCTTACGGTGGGGCGCTCGCCCGAACGCACCATCGGCATCGAACTGCTGGCCGGCCTGTGGTTCGTGGCGATGCTGCTGGTCTAGCCCGGCAGTTCCGCCGCCCGCGCGCGCCGGGCTCAGGCCTCAGGCCGACTTTCTGGGCGCGGGCCGCTCGCGCGGTGCGTATTCGACCCCACCGAGCCCGCGCATCGGCTGCGGGTACAGGGCCATCATGTCGAGCACCGATTCCGGCATCCCGGTGCTGACCTTGAGGCCGAGGCCGGTGACCTGTTCGGGCGTGATCGGGTAGTCGTGCGTCCAGCGGCCCTCGGTGAGCGCGATCGCGACTTCCTCCACGCGTTCGGCGCCGAGCTTGCCGACCAGCAGGTCGGAGAGACTGTCGCGCAGCTGGCGGATCGCCATCTGCGCCTGGTCGGCGAGGATCAAGGTGTCATCGTCGACGTCCTTCGGGTCTTTCAGCGCCACCGCGCGCAGGATCGAAGCCGCGGGCACCTCGTCGATGGCGGGGTCGAGTGGCCCCAGCACCGCGTGCGGGCTCATCACGATCTCGTCGGCGGCGAGCGCGAGCAGGGTGCCGCCGGACATCGCGTAGTAGGGCACCAGCGCGCGCACGGGGCCCGGGTGGCGCGCCAGCGCGCGGGCGATCTGCAGCGAGGCCAGCACCAGACCGCCCGGCGTATGCAGGATCAGGTCGATCGGCTGCTCGGGTGCCGTCTGGTGGATCGCGCGGATCACGCTCTCGGCGTCCTCCATGTCGATGTAGCGCAGCAGCGGCGCGCCGAACAGGCTCATCCGCTCCTCGCGATGCACCAGCAGGATCACCCGGCTGCCGCGCTCCTGTTCGATCCGGTGGCGCTGGCGGTCGCGCTTTCCGGTCAGCCAGCGACGATGCAGCAGGGGCTGCAGCACCAGCCCGATCAGCACCAGCAGAAGCAGCAGGACAAGGGTCAGCAAGGCAAGGCGCCGGTCAGGGGGAGCGTAGATGAAGCCGCATGCGCGGGAGGCGGTCAACCCGTGCGCTCCCACCTGGCCGCATCAGCGGTTGGCTGGCGCGATCGTTCGGCCCCGCTCCAGCCACAGCTCGATGTGCTGCTCGGCCCCGTCGTCTCGCAGCTGGATACGGAAGCCACCGGCGTCCAGCGCTTCGATCGGCAGCCCGCGGTCGCTGTGCCAGATCGAACCCAGCACGCGGAACGCGGCCGGATCGAGCTGGCGCACCTGGATGCGATACAAGCTCGCGCCAAAGCGGTAGTCGATGCGGTAGTCGTTCCATTCGGCCGGAACGCCGGGCTGCAGGACCAGCGCATCGCCTTCGCGCTGCAGGCCGAGCAGGGATTCGCTCAGCAGCCGGTACATCCAGCTGGCCGAGCCGGTGTACCAGGTCCAGCCGCCGCGGCCGACGTGCGGTGCGACCGCGTACACGTCAGCGGCCAACACGTAGGGTTCGACGCGGTAGGTCTGGGCCGCTTCGCTGCTCAGGCTGTGCTGGATCGGATTGATCATGCGCGCCAGCTGCCAGGCGCGCGCGCGGTCGCCGAGCGCGGCAAAGGCCATCGCCGCCCACACCGCAGCGTGCGTGTACTGGCCGCCGTTCTCGCGGACGCCGGGCACATAGCCGCGGATATAGCCGGGGTCGTGCGTGGTGTGATCGAAAGGCGGGTCCAGCAGCTGGATCAGGCCGGCGTCGGCGCGCACCAGATGCGTGTGCAGCGCATCCATGGCCTGGCGTGCGCGGACATCGTCGGCGCCGCCTGACAGCACCGCCCAGCTCTGCGAGATCGAGTCGATCCGGCATTCGTCGCTGTCTGCCGAGCCCAGCGGGGTGCCGTCGTCGTACCAGGCGCGGCGGAACCACTGGCCGTCCCAGGCGTGCAGATCGAGGTCCCGACGCAGCTGCTCTGCGGCGTCTGCGCATTCGCCGGCGAAGGCGCTGTCGCCACGCGCCTGCGCGAGCTCGACAAACCGGTTCAGGGCCTCGAGCAGGAAGAAGCCCAGCCACACGCTCTCGCCCCGGCCCGCGGCGCCGACCCGGTTCATGCCGTCGTTCCAGTCGCCGCTGCCGATCAGCGGCAGGCCGCGCGCGCCGAGCAGGCGGATGCCGCGCTGCAGGGCGCGCACGCAGTGCTGGTACAGCGGCTCCTGCAGGCCCGAGGCCACCGGCAGGTCGTAGTAGGACTCCTCGTCCGCGTTCAGCGCGCGCCCTTCGACATAGCCGACCGGCGCCTCGAGCACGCCTGTGTCGGCGGTGACGCTGACATAGCGACAGGTCGCCAGCGGCAGCCACAGGTAGTCGTCGGAACACTGCGTGCGCACGCCGCGGCCCTGCGGCGGATGCCACCAGTGCAGCACGTCGCCTTCGACGAACTGCTTGGCGGCGCTGCGCAGCAGGTGCTCGCGGGTCAGCGCCGGCTGCGCGTGCACGGTGGCCATGGTGTCCTGCAGCTGATCGCGGAAGCCGTAGGCGCCGCCGGACTGGTAGTAGCCGCTGCGGCCCAGGCAGCGGCTGGCCAGGGTCTGGTACAGCAGCCAGCCGTTGGCCAGCAGATCGAGGCTGGGCTCGGGCGTGCTGACCTGCAGCTGGCCGAGCGTGTGCTGCCAGTACGCGCGGACCTCGCGCAGCGCGGCGCGCGCGTGGGCAGCGCCCTGGCTGCGCAGGGCGAGCGCACTGGCATCCTGCGCATCGATGCCCACGCCGAGCCGGAAACAGGTCTCGAAGTGCGCGTCGGCGGCCAGCTCGAAGGGGATCTGGATGGCGGCGCAGGCATCGAGACCCACGCCGAAGCGACCGGCGAGATGTTCGCGGCGCAGCGCCGCGGGCGCCTCGAGGCTGCCGTTGCGGCCGATGAATTCGCGGCGGTCGGCGGTGAAGCTGCGCACGTCGGCATCGGCGTCGAAGAAGGCGACCCGGCCGCTCAGGGTGTCGGAGTAATGGTTGTAGGCGCGCAGGGCGCCGCTGCTCGCGTCGACATCGCTGCACAGGTGCATCTGGGTGCGCACCCGCAGGTCGCCCAGCACCCATTCGACATAGCCGGTGGCCGACAGCCGACGCGGGCGACCCGAGCGGTTGTGCACCTTCAGCAGCGAGAACTTGAGGGCATCCTCGCGCGCCACGAACACCCACAGCTCGCTGGCGATGCCGTCCTGTTCGTGCGAGTACACGCTGTAGCCGAAGCCGTGACGGGTCTGGTAGCGGCCGCGGCCGCGCCGCGGCAGCGCCATCGGCGACCACAGTTCGCCGCTGTCCTCGTCGCGCAGGTAGAACGCTTCGCCGCTGCTGTCGGCGACCGGATCGTTGTGCCAGGGCGTCAGCCGGAACGCATGCGCGTTCTCGAACCAGGTGTAGCCCGGCGCGCTCTCGCTGACCACGCTGCCGAAGCGCGGATTGGCCAGCACATTGCACCAGGGCGCCGGGGTCGGCCGGCCCTCCTGCAGCTCGATCACGTACTCGCTGCCGTCGGCGCTGAAGCCGCCGAGCGTGTTGTCGAACTGCAGGGGGGCGGCGACCGCGGTGTCGCCCGCATCGGGTTGGGGCTGGGCCTCGCGCTCAGGTGCGTAGGCGGGCGCCGCGTCGACTTCCGCGCTGTCGGCGTCTTCGCGCGGATCGTGCGCCGGGCGCAGGCGCAGCGGCGGCGCCAGGCGCTCGGGCGCGGGCCTGCGGTCGATCTGCGCGGCCAAGGTGCCGTGCTGGTCGCTGACCACCACCCGCGCCACCGACTGCAGCAGGATCCTCTCCTCCTGCGAGATCTGCTGGATCGGGCGGACGAAGATGCCGCCGGGCCGGTCCAGCACATTGCCCTCCGGCCCCGCCGAAACCAGGGCCAGGATCTGATCCTGCAGCTGCTGGCGGTAGCCGGCCTGGTCCTCGTTCCAGATCACCAGATCGACCTGCAGACCCTTCAGACGCCAATAGGCGTGAGCCTGAACCATCTGCCGCACCAGCTCGATGTGGGCGATGTCGGCGATCTGCACGAGCACGATCGGCAGATCACCCGAGATCGAATGCCGCCACAGCCCGGACTGGCCGCGCCGGTTCTGCCGCAGCACGGCGGCTTCGGCGCGCAGCAGCGGATCAGCGAACACCATCAGCCCGGCCAGCCGCTCGTAGAGCTGGGCGTCGGCCTGCGAGGCATTGATCTGCAGCCGCACCACCTGGCTGTGCGTCCAGGCCAGATCGAACACGCGGTCGGCGAGGGTGCGGTCGCGGTACTTGTCGATCAGGTCGACGCAGGCCTGGCGGTCGCCGCCGACGCCGGTGACCATGTCGATCATGGCCGTCTGCTCGGGCTGCAGCAGCAGCTGGCAGCGGATCGCGACGATCGGATCGAGCACCGAGCCGGCGCTGCCGGACAGCAGCGCGCCCGGCATCAGCGCCTGCGGCCGACGCGGGCTGCCGCCGCGGCCGAGGAAGCGGCTGCGGTCGGTTTCGTACGAGACCGCAGTCAGATCGACATCGTGCGCCGCCAGCAGGTGCAGCATCCACGGCGCGACCTCCTCGTGCGAGCGCGGGCGGCGGGTGCACAACAGGGCCTGCTTGGCGGCCACGATCTCGGTCTGCACGAACAGGTTGCTGAAGGCCGGATGCAGCTCGTCGGCCAGCGGCGGGGCGAGCACCACTTCGGCGTAGGTGGTGATCTCGATGCGTCGCGGCTGACGCGAACGGTTGCGCAGATGCAGCCGGCGCAGCTCGATGTTGTCCTCGGGCGAAACCGCGATCTCCAGATGCGTGTCGATGCCGTGCAGACGCGTGCGGTATTCGGCCTTGGCGTCCGAGAAGATCGCTTCGTAGTGATCGAACCCGGGGCAGGTCGGTTGGTAGGTGGCTGACCAGTACGCATCGCTGGCCAGGTCGCGCAGGTAGCAGAAGCTGCCCCAGTGGTCGCGCGTCGCATCCTCGCGCCAGCGCGTCACCGCCATGTCGCGCATGCGGCTGTAGCCGCCGCCGGCGCTGGTCAGCAGGCTGTGATAGCGGCCGTTCGAGAGCAGCTGCACCGCCGGCCGCGCGCGGTCGGGTTCGCGGATCACGCGCAGCTGGGTTTCGGCTGCGGCAGGGGCGGCGCGGGCATCGGTGGCTTCGCTGGGGTGCGGATGGAAGAACCCGGCATTGGGAATGCGTTCCTGCAGCAGCAGCAGGGTGGCCTGGATCTCCGGATCGGCGCAGAAGCGCTTCTGCATCGGCTGCTGCAGCAGCAGGTGCGCGAGCGCCAGCAGGCCCATGCCCTGATGGTGGGCCATGAACGAGCGCACCACCGCCTGGGTCTGCCCACGCGGCAGCCGCGTCGCCGTGTAGTCGATCGCCTCGTACAGTCCGAAGCGGCCGGCCAGGCCGTCGGTGCTCAGCCGCTGCAGGTTCCGGCAGGCCTCGGCCGGCGCGACCATCAGCGCCATCATGCTGGCGTAGGGCGCGACCACCTGGTCTTCGCCGAGACCGCGCTTCAGGCCCAGGCCCGGCACCCCGAACGCGCGGTACTGGTAGTTCAGATGCGCATCGCGCACGTTGTAGCCCGACTCCGAAATGCCCCAGGGCAGGCCGTGGCGCTGGCCGTGGGCGATCTGCGCCTGCACCGCATGGCGTGCGGTCTGGTCGAGCAGGGTGTCGGGGTAGCTCGGCATCACCAGCTGCGGCATCAGGTACTCGAACATCGAGCCGCTCCACGACAGCAGGGTGGCCCGGCCCTGGCTTTCGGTGAGCAGGCGACCGAGCGCGAACCAGGTCTCCTGCGGCAGCCTGCCCTGGGCGATGGCGACGAAGCTGCACAGGCGCGCCTCCGAGGCGAGCAGGTCGTAGTGTCCGCTGTCGAGCTGACGCGCCTCGACGCTGTAGCCGATCGCCAGCAGGCGGCGGCCGCGGTCGTACAGGAAGTCGTAGTCGATCAGCGCGAACTGGCCGGCGCGGTGCGCGAGTCGGCCCAGCGCCAGCACGCATTCGCCGGCGCGCTGACGCACCAGCGCGCTCTTCGAGCCCGTGGTCAGCGCGCGCAGGCTCGGAATGCCCTCGGCCTGCGGTTCGGTGCGGGCGATCCGCTCGGCGACCGCGGTGTGCAGCCAGGGCGCCAGATGCAGCAGTTCGGCGTGTGCGCTCGCACAGGCCTGCTGCAGCGCCTGCGGCCAGTGCAGTTCGCCAGCGCTGCCCGAGCCGTCCGCGGGGGGCGGCCAGGCACGCGCGACGTCGGCCGCCAGCGCGTCCAGCGCGCTCAGCGCCTCCGCTGCCGCCGGCAGGTTGGCCGGGGGCTGCAGGCGTTCCAGCTGAAGGCGCAGGCGGAAGGCGACCACGGCCTCGTCGAGGCCGGGCGGACGCAGGCCGGACGGCAGGCGCGCAGCGGTTTCCTCAAGCACGCCCAGGGTGTCGGCCAGACCCTGCAGGCAGGTGGCGGCGAGGATCGGCGCGTCGATCAGCGCCAGCAGGCCTTGGCGCAGAGTCAGCAGGTGCCCGGCGAGGTTGCCGCTGTCGACGGTCGAGATGTACAGCGGCTGCAGGGGCAGCAGGGTTTCGGTGTCGTACCAGTTGTAGAAATGGCCGCGGTGGCGCGGCAGCCGGTCGAGGCTGTCGAACACGTCGCGGGTGCGCTCGATCAGGTCGCGTGTCTGCAGATAGCCGAAGTCGCGCGCGGCCAGATTGGCCAGCAGCGACAGCCCGATGTTGGTGGGCGAGGTGCGCCGCGCCACCGCCCAGGCCGGGTGTTCCTGCACGTTGTCGGGCGGCAGCCAGTGGTCCTTGGCCTGCACCTGGGTTTCGAAAAAGCTCCAGGTGCGGCGCGCCAGCCGGCCCAGAAAGGCGAGGTCGGCCGCCGCCAGCGGCGCGCGCCGATCGGCCGGTGCGCGCCCGAGCCAGGCCATCAGGCCGGGCGCTAGCAGCCACAGGCCGAGGATCGGCCCTGCCACCCACAGCGCTGAGGGATTCAAGCGCCACAGCAGGGCTGCGGAGAGCAGGGCGAAGAGCGGCGCGAAGCCCATGCTGCGCAGCTCGGCGCCGGCACCGCTGCCGAGGCTGCGTTCGACTTCGCTGGAGGGGTTCCACTGCAGCAGCCGGCGTCGACTGAAGCCGATCCGCCACAGGCTGCGCGTTGCCGCGCCGAGGCTGTACCAGGCCTCGTAGCACAGGCAGGCGATGCCGACCATCGCGGCTGCCAGACGCCGCCCTGTGGCAGCTGCGACCTGCCGCACGTGGGGCATCAGGGCCATGCCCGGCGGCCGCTCGACCAGCGCCGGAATCGCCGGCAGCAGCACCGGCAACAGCGGCACGCCGAGCAGCCAGAGGGTCCACAGCAGCGGCGCGTCGAGCAGGCTCCAGCCGATCAGCAGGAGTGTGGTCAGCGCCGCCGGCACCAAGCTGCGCCGCAGGTTGTCGAGCAGTTTGCCGCGCGACAGTGCGCTGAGCGGCGTGCGCTCGAAGCCGCCGGCGGCGCGTGGCACCCACGGCAACAGCCAGGGCAGCAGCTGCCAGTCGCCGCGGATCCAGCGGTAGCGTCGCTTCACGTCGGCGGCGTAGCGCGACGGCGGCGCTTCGTACAGCCAGACATCGCTGACCAGGCCGGCGCGGGCATAGCAGCCTTCGAGCAGGTCGTGGCTGAGGATGCGGTTGTCAGGCAGACGATCCTGCAGGGCGTACTCGAAGGCGTCGACGTCGTAGATGCCCTTGCCGACGAACGATCCCTCGCCGAACAGATCCTGGTACACGTCCGAGGTGGTGCGGGTGTAGGGATCGATGCCGGCACTGCCGCCGAACAGCCGGGTGTAGCGCGAGACCGGGCCGCCGCCGTTGCCGCTGCTGCCCACACTCGGCTGCAGGATGCCGTAGCCGCGGGTGACGGTGCGACGGCGCAGATCGAAGCGGGCGCGGTTCAGCGGATGCGCCAGGGTGCCGACGAGCTCGCGGGCGCTGTCGCGCGGCAGCGAGGTATCGGTGTCGAGGGTGATGACATAGCGCACGTTCAACAGCGGACGGGTGTCACCGACCACGCGATCGAATTCCGTCAGCGCTGCCTCGTGGGTGGCCTCGCGCAGCAGCCGGTTCAGCGCCGACAGCTTGCCGCGCTTGCGCTCGACGCCCATCCAGATCGCTTCGCGCGGGTTCCACTGGCGGGCCCGGTGGAACAGGAAGAACAGGTCGCCGTCAGCAGCGCCGCGGTAGCGTGCGTTCAGGCCGGCGATGCCGGCTTCGGCCTGGGCCAGCAGGGCCGCATCGGTGGGCAGGTGCTGTTCGCTCGAGTCCAGCAGATCGGTGAGCAGGCCGAAATGCAGATGACTGCAGCGGTTGCCCAGGAAACGCACTTCCAGGCCTTCGATCAGGGCGGCCACCGCGCGCGGCGTGCTCAGCATGCTCGGCACCACCACCAGGGTGCGCGCCGAGCTGGGAATGCCCTTCGAGAAATCCAGTCGCGGCAGCGGCTGCGGCATCACCAGTCGCGTCGCCGCCCAGTTCACCAGCGCGATGCCGAGTTCGCTGAAGGCGATGAGACCGAGTGCCGCCACCAGCCAGGGCAGGGCGCCGCTGGCCTGTGCCGGCGGCAGCTGCGACAGCAGCGCCGCGGTGAAGGTCGCGGCGATCACCGCGATCGGCAGCAGGTAGAGCGGCAGCGGCAGGCGCTGCAGCTTCAGCCGCAGCGGCCGCCGCAGACCGCCTGCGAGATGGCCGGCCTCGGCGATCGCGCGCTTGCTCTGCACCTGGCCGGCATCGATCAGATAGTGACCGACGTGGGCTTCGATGCTGTCGATCGCAGCCGGATCGGCCGCGTGCGATTGCGCCAGTCCAAGAACGATCTGGGCCACGTCGATCTCGCGCGCGCCCGACTGCCGGGCCATCCGCTCGACGGCGTGCCGGTAGCGGTCGCGGGTCGCGAAGTCCATCTGCGCATAGGTCCCGGCGGGGTCCTCGCGCAGGGTCTGTTCGACCTGGCTCAGGGTTTCGACGAACTCGCGCCAGTCCATGTTGGACAGGAACCGCAGGCTGCCGATGCTGTTGCTGATCGCGACCTGATCCACCGCCTGCTGCTGGCTGTCGGCGTGGACGAGCGTCTCGATACTCTGGCCGGCGTCCGCCAGCCACTGCTCGATCCAGCTGATCGGCATCGCCAGCGCGGCGCTGCGGCCATGCAGCCCGCGGCTCAGCTCGGCCACGAATGCGCCGCTCAGCGGTGGCGCCGAACGCGCGAGGTCGGCGATCACCAGCACGATGTCTTTGGGACACTGCGCGCTGGCCGTGTTCAGCCGCGTCGCCCACACGCCGGCCAGTCGGCGTTCGATCGCCGTGCTCATCACCCGGTCGCTGACGCGACGCAGGTTCTCGATCAGGGCGAGTCGCAGCATGATCGGGATCGCCCACAGCTCGCCCAGCTTCAGCGGCGTCACCGTCTGGTAGGCGGCGAAGAAGCGGCTGATGGCTTCCGCATCGATGCGGCCATCCGCGTGGCGGATGCTGTCGGTGGCGAGATCGTAGACCCGCGGCAGCTGCGCCGACGGGCCGTGGCTCAGGGTCGGCAGCTCGCGGCTGTAGCCCGGCGGCAGGTGACGGCGGGCGGTCTGGACCTGCTCCTGGATCAGATAGTGGTTGTCCAGCAGCCATTCGCCTGCGGGCGTGATGCGCAGTTCATCCTCGACCATGCTCAGCAGCAGGCTGCAGCTGGCGTCGATGCGGTGTTCGTTGTCGCGCAGCCGTGCCAGCAGGCGATCGGGGCGCCGCCCCGCGTGCAGCCGGTGCAGGCGCCCCAGCGCCTTCGCGCGCAGCTCGATCTGCTCCGCCGCGAGCAGGCGCAGCCGCGGTGCGCTGTCGAGCTGTCGCAGGCTGCCGGCGAGCGCCTCGCGGCGCCGCTGCAGGAATCGGCCCAGACGTTCGCGCCAGAGAGTCAGCAGTGCGCGCGGGGTCGGCATCGGGGCTCCTGTTGGGGGCCGCTGCGGGCGCCGGCGGACGGGCGGAAAGCGTCAGCGGCCGGGGCTTCGCCGTGCCCAGGGCGCGGCCGGCGCCGGTCAGCGCTGCGTGTAGTGCGTGAGCGAGATCCGTACCGATGCGGCGGCAGGCTCGCTTCGCCCTGCACCGTACCGAGCCGGGCGCTGTCTGTATGTGCGGCGGCGGACAGACGGCGCTGCGGGCAGCGCGCACCGTGCGAGCAGGTCGGCCAGCCCACGCGCATGCATCGGCGCCGCCGCAACCTGTCTTCGAGTGAACCATGCAAACGACGCCGGAATCGCAGGCCATCGCCCAGACGCTGTGGCTGGACAGCATCAGTCGCACCCTGCTCGACAGTGGGCGTCTCGCGGACTACATCGAACGCCTCGCGATCCGCGGCCTGACCTCGAACCCCGCGGTGTTTGAAACCGCCCTGCAGGACACCGAGGCCTATGCCGCCGACATCCGCGCGCAGGCCGCTGCCGGGCTCAGCGATTCGGCCCTGCTGATCGAGCTGGCGCTGTCCGACCTGCGCCGCGCCGCCGATCTGCTGAGGCCGATCTTCGAGGCCAGCGCGGGCATCGACGGCTGGGTCTCGATCGAACTGTCGCCGATGCTGGCCTTCGACACCGAGGCCAGCATGGTCGCAGCACGGGGGCTGCACGCCCGCGCCGAGCGGCCCAATCTGATGGTCAAGGTGCCCGGCACCGAGGCCGGACTGCGCGCGGTCGAACGGCTGACCTTCGAGGGGGTCCCGGTGAATACCACCCTGCTGTTCTCGCGCGAGCACTACCTGGCGGCGGCCGAGGCCTACATGAGCGGCCTCGAGCGCCGGCAGTCGGCGGGGCTGGATCTTGCCGTCGGCGCGGTCGCTTCGATCTTCGTCAGTCGCTGGGACGTTGCCGTCCGCTCGCGTCTGCCGGCCCGTCTGCACAACCACCTCGGCATCGCCATGGCCGGGCGGATCTACGCGAGCTATCGACGCCTGCTGAGCTCGGCGCGCTGGCGCGCGCTGGCCGCCGCCGGCGCGCAGCCGCAGCGACTGCTGTGGGCGAGCACCGGCAGCAAGGATCCGGCCACGGCGCCGACCCTGTATGTGCGCGCCCTGCGCGCCGAGCACACCGTCAACACAGTGCCCGAACCCACCCTCTTGGCCTGGTCGCGGGAGTGCCTCGACGGCGACGGCCGTCCCCTCGGCGCAGCGGCGGCAGGCATGAGTGCCGAGGCCGATGCCGCCGAGGACTGCCTGCGCGAGATCGCTGCGGCCGGCGTCGAAATCGGACTGCTCGCCGCCCAGCTGCAGCTCGACGGTGTCGCCGCGTTCGCGCAGTCCTGGCGTGCCCTGCTGCGCCGGGTCGCGGCGCAGCGCGCATGAGCCGGCGGCTGCCCCTGCTGGACGTGCCAGCGCTGTTGACTGCCTACGCCGATCTGCGGCCGGATGCAGCGGTGCCGGCGCAGCGGGTGGCGTTCGGCACCTCGGGGCATCGCGGCAGCGCGTTCACCCGCAGCTTCAACGCCTGGCACGTGCGGGTGATCGTGCAGGCGATCTGCGACTACCGGCGTCTGCAGGGCATCGATGGCCCGCTGTACCTCGGCATCGACACCCATGCCCTGTCGCGGCCGGCCTTCGAGGATGCGCTGGAAGTGCTGGCCGGCAATGACGTACCGACCTGCATCGCCGCCGATGCCGGCTACACGCCGACGCCGGTGATTTCGCACGCGATCCTGGCGCACAACCGCGGGCGTCGCTCCGGGCGTGCCGATGGCATCGTGCTGACGCCTTCGCACAACCCGCCCGAGGCGGGTGGTCTGAAGTACAACCCGCCCGAGGCGGGTGGTCTGAAGTACAACCCGCCGCACGGTGGGCCGGCCGAGACCGCGGTGACCGCGTGGATCGAAACGCGCGCCAACGCGCTGCTCGCGGCGGCCACGGTCGGGGTGCGCTGGCGGCCCTATGCCGAAGCCTTGCGCGCGGCCCGCAGCCACGATTTCCTGCACCGCTACGTCGAGGATCTCGGCGAAGTCATCGACTTCGATCGGATCCGCAGCGCTGGTATCCGCATGGCTGTCGATCCGCTCGGCGGCGCCGGCGTGCACTACTGGCAGCCGATCGCCGAGCGCTACCGGCTTGATCTGCGCGTGCTGAGTCTGCAGGTCGATCCGCAGTTCGGATTCATGCCGCCCGACTTCGACGGCCGGATCCGGATGGACCCCTCCTCGCCACAGGCGATGCAGAGGCTGATCGCCATCAAGGACGACTTCGACGTCGCCTTCGCCTGCGATACCGATCACGACCGCCACGGCATCGTCACCCCCGGCGCCGGCCTGCTGCCGCCCAATCACTACCTGGCCGTGGTGGTCGACTACCTGCTGCGGTCGCGCCCGCACTGGGCGCTCACCGCAGCGGTCGGCAAGACCGTGGTCAGCAGCGCCTTGATCGATCGCGTCGCGCACCGGCTGCGGCGGCGGGTGTTCGAAGTGCCGGTCGGCTTCAAGTGGTTTGTCGACGGCCTGCTCGAAGGCCGTCTGCTGGTGGCCGGCGAAGAGAGCGCGGGCATCAGCTTCCAGCGTCGCGGCGGCGGCGTCTGGACCACCGACAAGGACGGCTTCGCGCCGGCCCTGCTGGCGGCTGAAATCACCGCCCGCAGCGGGCAGGATCCCGGCGTCTGCTACGAGGCGCTGACGGCGACGCTGGGCCGCCCGGTTGCCGATCGCCTGAGTGCGCCCGCGACACCGGCACAGAAGGCGCGACTGGCGGCGCTCGGCGCGCAGCAGATCGACGCCCGCGAGCTCGCCGGCGAGCCGATCACCCAGATTCTCGAACGCGCCCCCGGCAATGCGGCGCCGATCGGCGGCATCAAGGTCTGCACCGCCAGCGGCTGGTTCGCGGCCCGGCCGTCCGGCACCGAGGATCTCTACAAGATCTACGCCGAGAGCTTTCGCGATGAGGCTCATCTGCAGGCCCTGATCGAACAGGCCCAGGCCCTTGTCGATCGCGCCCTGGCCGGGACGGCGACGACCTCGTGAGCGCGGCGGTGCGCACGTGATCGCGACGGCGGCGGCTGCGACGCCCATGGACTCGGTAGCAGCGACGTCGCCCGCGGTCGAGGTGCTGACGATCAACAGCGGTTCGTCGAGTATCCGCTTCGCTCTGTACGCCGTGGCGGCGTCTCCGCAGTGCCGGCTGCGCGGGCGACTGGAGCGGAGTGGCGGCGCCGCGAGGCTCGATGTCGAAGCCGACGATCCGCAGCTGCAGTCGGACCTCGACGCCGCCGCTGGTATCGCGCTGCCCGAACTCACCGACGCTGCCGCCGCCGCGCGCGTGCTGATTGACTGGCTGGGCGCGGCCATCGACCTGCGCCGATTGGCCGCGGTCGGTCATCGCTGGGTGCATGGCTTTCGCCATGCCGAGCCGGTGCGGATCGATGGCGCGCTGCGCGCCGAGCTCGGTGCCCTGAGCCCGCTCGCGCCCGAGCACCTGCCGCGTGCGCTGGCCCTCATCGACGCCTTCGCCGATCGCTGTCCGTCGCTGCCGCAGGTGGCCTGTTTCGACACCGCCTTCCATCACGCCATGCCGGACGTGGCCCAGCGCCTGCCGATTCCCCGGCGCTACGCCGACGCCGGTCTGCGTCGCTTCGGTTTTCATGGGCTTTCCTACGCCTACCTGATCGAATCGCTGGCGAGGCTTGCCGGCGCTGAGGTCGCGAACGCTCGCGTGCTGATGGCCCATCTTGGCAACGGCGCCAGCCTGGTGGCCTTGAAGGACGGCTGCAGCGTCGACACCAGCATGGGTTTCAGCCCCAATTCGGGACTGATGATGGGCACCCGCAGCGGTGATCTCGACCCGGGCCTGATCGCCTACCTCGCGGAGAGCGAAGGCTTGAGCTGCGCCCAGCTGCAGAGGCTGTGCAGCCACGAATCCGGCCTGCTCGGCGTGTCGGGCCGCAGCGCCGACGTGCGCGAGCTGCTGGCGCTGGAGGCCACCGACCCGCACGCGGCCGAAGCGCTGGCGCTGTTCTGCTATCAGGTCCGCAAGGGCATTGGCGCGTTCGCCGCCGTGCTCGACGGCATCGACACCCTGGTCTTCGCGGGCGGCATCGGCGAACACGCCGCACCGATCCGCGCGCGCATCTGCAGCGGCCTGGGGTTTCTCGGCGTTGAGCTGTGCGACGAGCGCAATGCGCGCAGCGCGGCGGTGATTTCCACGGATCGCAGTCGCGTTCAGGTGCGGGTGATGCGCACCGATGAGGAGCAGATGATCGCCCGCGAGTGCATGCGAACCCTGCGGCTGTCGCCGTGATCGCCGGCGATTGCGCCGTGGGTACGCCGGCGCACCGACAGCGCAGACATCCACGCCGACACTGCGGGCTCAGCGCCGATGCGCTCGGCGGCGCCTCATCGAGCGACAGCAGACGCGGCACCGCCGCAGGAGACGCCGTGCAGATCGAGGTCATCAACGTCATCGCCATGCACAGCCCCGGCTGCGGCAGCCGGGTCAGCCGCGTCCTGCGGGCGATCCACGGCGTCGACGAGGCGCGCGTCTCGCTGGAGCGCGCCGAGGCTGTGGTCGAGTTCGACGAAGTTCTGTGTTCGCCCGAGCAGCTGCGCTGGGCCGTGCAGGCCGCCGGCTATGGCATCGAGGGGGCGCGTCGGCTGCCGTCCCGTGGCAGAGCCGCCGCCGATGCGTAACCATCCGGTCGCCACCGCGCTGTACGCGCAGATCGATCAGGTGCCTCCGCGCGACCTGCCGCCGTACGACGGTGATCGTCAGGGGCAGAACGCCACGCCGCTCGACGCCGACCTGCTGCGGCGCATCGACGCGCTCTGGCGCGCCGCCAACTACCTCTCGGTCGGCCAGATCTACCTGCTCGCCAACCCGCTGTTGCGAGAGCCGCTGCGGATCGAGCACATCAAGCCGCGTCTGCTCGGCCACTGGGGCACCACGCCGGGCCTGAACTTCGTCTACGTGCATCTGAACCGGGTGATCAAGGCGCGGGATCTGGACATGATCTACGTCGCCGGCCCCGGCCACGGCGGCCCGGCCCTGGTCGCCTGCACTTATCTGGAGGGCAGCTACAGCGAGGTGTATCCGGCGGTCTCGCAGGACATCGACGGCCTGCAGCGATTGTTCAAGCAGTTCTCTTTCCCGGGCGGCATTCCGAGTCACGTCGCGCCGCAGACGCCGGGCTCGATCCACGAAGGCGGCGAGCTGGGCTACGCGCTTTCGCATGCGTTTGGCGCTGCGTTCGACAATCCTGACCTGATCGTCGCCTGCGTGATCGGCGACGGCGAGGCCGAGACCGGGCCGCTGGCGACCAGCTGGCATTCGAACAAATTCCTGAACCCGGTCCACGACGGCGCGGTGCTGCCGATCCTGCATCTGAACGGCTACAAGATCGCTGGCCCGACCGTGCTGGCGCGGATTCCCCGCGCCGAACTCGAAGCGCTGCTGATTGGCTACGGCTATGCGCCGTACTTCGTCGAAGGCGAGGTGCATGAAGACATGCACCAGCGCATGGCCGCCGTGCTGGATGCCGCGATCGCCGAGATCCGCCGCATCCAGGCCGAGGCGCGCGCGCACGGCTTCAGGACTCGCCCGCGCTGGCCGGTCATCGTGCTGCGCTCGCCGAAAGGTTGGACCGGGCCGGCGCAGGTCGATGGGCTGCAGACCGAAGGCAGCTTCCGCTCGCACCAGGTGCCGATGGGCAACATGCATCGGCCCGGCCATCTGAAGATCCTCGAAGACTGGCTGCTGAGCTACCGGCCCGAGGAGCTCTTCGATGCGCGCGGCCGGCTGCTGCCGGAGCTGGCCGAGCTCGCGCCGCTCGGCACCCGTCGAATGGGCGCCAACCCGCAGGCCAATGGCGGCCTGCGGCTGTCCGATCTGGTGCTGCCGGATTTCCGCACCTATGCGCTGAGCGTGGACGCGCCGGGTGCTGTGATCGGCGAGGCCACCCGCCAGCAGGGTCAGCTGATCCGCGATGTGATCGCCGGCAACCGCCAGAACTTCCGCGTGTTCAGCCCGGACGAGGCCAGCTCCAATCGCTGGGACGCGATGTTCGAGGTCACCGCGCGCTGCTCGACCGCCGAGATCCACGCCGACGACGTGCATGTCGCGCCTGAGGGTCGGGTGCTGGAGATGCTCAGCGAGCACCAGTGCGAGGGCTGGCTGGAGGGCTATCTGCTGACCGGGCGGCACGGCTTCTTCTCGTGCTACGAGGCCTTCATCCACATCGTCGATTCGATGTTCAACCAGCACGCGAAGTGGCTGGACGTGGCCAGCGAGATTCCGTGGCGCGCGCCGGTGGCTTCCCTCAACTATCTGTTGTCCTCGCACGTCTGGCGCCAGGACCACAACGGCTTCAGCCATCAGGACCCGGGCTTCATCGATCTGGTCGCGAACAAGAAGGCCGCGATCGTCCGCATCTATCTGCCGCCGGACGCCAACACCCTGCTGGTGGTCACCGACGAATGCCTGCGCAGCCGCGATCGGGTCAACGTGATCGTCGCCGGCAAGCAGCCCTCACCGCAGTGGCTGGACATCGATGCCGCGATCGCGCACTGCGCCGCTGGCATGGGCATCTGGCACTGGGCCGGAAGCGGCGGCGACGAAACGCCCGATGTGGTCATGGCCTGCTGTGGCGATGTGCCGACGCTGGAAACCCTGGCCGCGGTGGCGATCCTGCGGGCTGAGCTGCCCGGACTGCGGGTGCGCGTGGTCAACGTGGTCGACCTGCTGCGCCTGCAGCCGCCCAGCGAGCATCCGCAGGGCTTGAGCGACGCGGCCTTCGACGCCCTGTTCGGCACCACGGTGCCGATCATCTTCGCCTACCACGGCTACCCGCTGTTGATTCATCGCCTGACCTATCGACGTCGCGGCCATGCGCACCTGCATGTGCGCGGCTTCAAGGAAGAGGGCAGCACCACCACGCCCTTCGACATGGCGGTGCTGAACGACCTCGATCGCTTCCATCTGGTGATCGACACGCTGGACCGTCTGCCGCGCTCCAGCGCCCGCGGCGACGCGCTCAAGCAGCGTCTGCAGCAGAAGCTCATCGACCACCGCAGCTATATCGAAGCGCACGGCGAAGACCTGCCCGAGATCCTCGGCTGGCGCTGGCCGCAGTCTTCCCTGTCGAATGCATGAGTGAGATCGCGCGTCACTGATCGAGGAGCGCCAGCCGCTGCAGCAGCCGCGGGTCGAGCCGCCTGCGCCCAAACAGCCCCTGCTGCGTACCCGACAGCACCGCGAGGCTCTGGCCGCGGCTGCCTGGCAGGCGCGACAACGGCAGGAACAGGGCGTCGCGCAAGCGCGCGAGCAGGCGGTGGTCGGACTGGAACAGCGGCGTCAGCCAGCGCGACCACAGGTGATAGCTGCCGACATGCGCGCGACGCTCGGCGGCATAGCGGCGCAGCGCCGCGTCGACACGCGACTCCGCGCGCAGGGCATCGCGCAGGGCCATTGCATCCAGCAGGGCCATGTTGACGCCCTGACCCAGCTGCGGGCTCATCGAATGCGCGGCGTCTCCGATCGCGCAGAGGCGCCCCGCATGCCAGCGCCGCAGCACGGTGTCGCGATAGCTGGCGCGGGCCAGTCCGGAAGCCTCGGCCGGCAGACGCATGAGGATCTCGGTGGCTTCCGGCCAGAGCGCGTACAGCTCGCTGCGCCAGGCCTCCAGGTCGCCTGAGCGCCAGCGTTCGAACTCGGAGCAGGGCAGGCTCCAGAAGAAGCTCAGATGCGGGCGCGGATTGGCGCCGCAGCCGCCCACCGGTAGCAGGCCGATCATCCGCTGCGCGCCCTGGTAGCGCTGGCGCAGCTCGGCTCCGTGCGGCCAATCTTCGGCGGGCAGCAGGCACCACAGGGCGCCCCATGGATACGGTCGATCCAGCCGATGCGGCCCCAGCGCCGCGCGCAGCTGCGAGCCTGAGCCATCGGCGGCGATCACCAGATCGTAGGGTCCGTGCTGGCGTCCGTCGGCGCTGCGCAGCAGGCCCTGTTCGGCGTCCACCGACTGCACTTCGGCACCGAAATGCAGCTGGGTGGCCTCGGAGCGCGCGGCATGCATCAGCTGGAACAGCGCGCCGCGCTGCATGCCCAGACCAAACAGCTGCGGCTGCAGTTCGGCATAGCGCATGTCCATGATGCGGCGGCCGTTCGGCAGGTCGCCGAACAGTCGCCGCACCGGCGCGCCGAGCTGCAGAGCCGCTTCCAGCAGGCCCAGCTCCAGCAGCACGCCCATGCCGGTCGGCTGCAGCAGGAAGCCGGCGCCGACCGGTCCCGGGTGCGCCACGCGTTCGAACACGTCGACGCGGTGACCGTCGCGCGTCAGCAGCAGGCTGGCGGCCTGGCCTGCGCTGCCGTAGCCGGCGATGGCGATGTGCAGGGGTTTCACTCGGCGGTTCCCGGAGCGCGCTGGAAGCGGCGAGTCTGCCTGTGCGAAGGCTTCAGTAGTACCGCAGCTGCGTCGCCTTGCCCCAGAACACGCGGTAGGTGTAGGCCGAGTAGGCGAGGATCGCCGGCAAGGTGACGGCCACACCGAACAGGATGATCATCAGCGAGCCCGGTGCCGCCGCTGCGTCGTGGATGGTGATGCGGTCGACGACCAGATACGGGAACAGGCTGTAGGCCAGCCCAAGGAAGGCGAACACGAACAGGCCGACCGAGCAGACGAAGGGCTGCCAGGGGCTGCGCAGGTCGCCGGCGCGCATGCGCTTCAGCGAGCGCAGGGCGATGAAGAACAGCGCCGCGGTGATCAGCGGGATCTGTAGCAGCAGGATGAAGTTGGGCAGGCTGAACCACTTCTCGAAGATGCGCGCGCTCACCATCGGCGTGGCGACCGAGACCGCGCCGATGCCGATGCCGGTCAGCCACAGTGCGCGCTGCGCCCAGCGCACGGCCTTCCGCTGCAGCTCGCCTTCGGCCTTCATCAGCAGCCAGGTCGCGCCCAGCAGGGCATAGCCCGCCAGCAGGCAGACACCGATGAAGCTGGCGAAGGCGAAGTTCGCCACGCTCCACTTGAACCCCAGGATGTAGGCGCCGAGCATGAAGCCCTGCGACAGCGCGGCCAGCGCCGAGCCGACGAAGAAGCTGCGATCCCACAGGTGCTTGTGCTTCGCGCGGGCCTTGACCCGGAAGTCGAAGGCCACGCCGCGCAGGATCAGCGCGATCAGCATGATCGTCACCGGCAGGTAGAGCGAACTCAGGATCACCCCGTGCGCCATCGGGAACGCGATCAGCAGGATGCCCACGCCCAGCACCAGCCAGGTTTCGTTGGCGTCCCAGAAGGGCCCGATCGAGGCGATCATCGTGTCCTTCTGCGCGTCGTCACCGCCGGGCAGCAGGATGCCGACGCCGAGGTCGAAGCCGTCCAGCACGACGTAGGCCAGCATGGCCAGCCCCATCAGGGCGAGGAAGATTTCCGGCAGCCAGGCGCTCATGCGCGTACTCCTTGGTGGGCTTGGCCCTCGGGCAGCACACCGATGCCGCTGTCCAGCTCGCCCTTCGAGGCCTTGTGCATCAGGTGGAACAGCACGCTGATGTAGGCCACCAGCAGAACGGCATAGATCGACAGGTACAGGCCGAGGCTGATGCCGATCAAGGGCGCCGGCACGGTCGATGCCGCATCGGCCGTGCTGAGCACGCCGTAGACCACCCAGGGCTGGCGGCCGATCTCGGTGACGTACCAGCCGGCCAGCGTCGCGACCCAGCCCGCGAAGGTCATGCCGACCAGCGCGCGCAGCAGCCAGCGCGCGGGCTCGCCGCGGCGCTTCAACTGCCAGACGCCCAGCCAGCTCACCGCCAGCATGAGCATGCCGATGCCCACCATCACCCGGAACGACCAGAACACCGGCGCCACCGGCGGGTGATGCTCGAATTCGTTCAGGCCCTTCACTTCACCGTCGAGCTCATGGGTGAGGATCAGGCTGGCCAGCTTGGGGATCTGGATCTCGTAGTGGTTGGTGCGGTTCTCTTCATCGGGCAGGGCGAACAGCCGCAGACCCGCGCCGCGCTCGGTCTCCCAGATGCCTTCCATCGCCGCGACCTTGGCCGGCTGATGCTCCAGCGTATTCAGGCCGTGCAGGTCGCCGGCAAGGATCTGCAGCGGAATCAGCACCGCGCCCAGCACCAGACCCGTGCGCAGGGTGGCCTGCACTTCGGCGCTGGCATCACCCCGCAGCCGACGCCAGGCCGACAAGCCCGCGACAAGGAAGGCCACAGTCAGCCCCGAGGCCAGCAGCATGTGGCTCAGGCGATACGGAAACGAGGGGTTGAAGACGATCGCCGCCCAGTCGGTCGGATGCGCCTGGCCGTCGATCATCTCGAAACCGACCGGCGTGTGCATCCACGAGTTCAGCACCAGGATCCAGAAGGCCGAGAGCGTGGTGCCGAACGCCACCAGGAAGGTCGCCAGCGTGTGCACGCGATCGGACACGCGGCCCTGGCCGAACAGCATGATGCCGAGGAAGGCGGCCTCCAGGAAAAATGCCGTCAGCACCTCGTAGCCCAGCAGCGGGCCAGCGATGTTGCCGACGCGCTCCATGAAGCCCGGCCAGTTGGTGCCGAACTGGAAGCTCATGGTGATGCCGCTGACCACACCCAGCGCGAACGAGAGCGCAAACACCTTCACCCAGGTCCGGTAGGCCGCGTTCCATTTGCCATCACCGGTGGCACGCCAGCGCAGCTTGAAGAACAGCAGCAGCCAGCCCAGCGCGATGGTGATCGTGGGGAACAGGATGTGGAAGCTGATGTTGGCCGCGAACTGGATGCGGGCCAGGAGGATCGGGTCGAGGGTGTCCATTTGGAGAGCCGGGATTCGGGATTCGGGATTCGGGATTCGGGATTCGCTAGAGCGCGCTTGCCGCGAGCTCTCAGCTTCTCGATCTGAGCCCCTCTCCCATCGGGAGAGGGGTTGGGGTGAGGGCTGGGTGTCCGCAGTCCGTTGTGTTGCGTCGCCTCGCCAGCGACCTGGCTTTTTGGCTTTGGCTTGCTAGCTCTGGGTGAGGACCCTCAGGTGGGCTGCCACCTGTCGATGTCTCTTCGCATTCTTTCGACGCCTAGCGAAGCGAAAGAGATTGGGCATGTCGGCGGGGTGTTGGCAGGTCGAGGCAACCCAGCGTCGTTGTCAGTCCACCGCCTTCAAGGAACGCTCACCCGACTCAGGCGGCGCTTTCGGTTCGGGCTCGCTGCGCCGGCCGCCGCCCATCACCCGCTCCTTGAGCTCCAGCAGCTTGACCACCTTGCTGCCCAGGCCCATCAGGCTCTGCAAGGTGTCGGGCGAGAGCTTGCGCACCTCGGCGAACCAGTCGGTGATCTGCTCGATCAGCTCGTGCATCTTGCGCATGCGCTCCTGCGCGTAGGCGTCTTCGACGCCACCGGCCGGTTCGAGCAGGGCGTCGCGCAGCATCGACAGGGTCGGGTCGACTTCGCGGCGCTGGCGCTCTTCCGCGAGCGTCTTGAAGATCTGCCAGACGTCTTCGGGCGCCGAGTAGAAGTCGCGGCGGTCGCCGGGATGGTGTTCGAGCTTGACCAGCCGCCAGCTCTGCAGCTCCTTGAGACCCATGCTGACGTTGCTGCGCGACACGCCCAGCTTTTCGACGATGTCGTCGGCGGTCTGCGCCTCGCGGCTGACGTAGAGCAGGGCGTAGATCTGCCCGACCGTGCGGTTGATGCCCCAGCGGCTGCCCATCTCGCCGAAGTGGAGTACGAAGGACTGGGAAAGCGGGGGGAGGTTCATCGCCATCTCCGAAGTTTCAGTAATTTCTGAAATTACGGGCGCGATAATTCCTCCGGCCGCGTGAGTACCCGGTGAATGACGGGGCGGCCCCAGCTGGTCTGTACGTCGGAGCGCGGAATCCAGGCTTTATCCGGGAAGCGGCCCGCAGTTGTGGCCCGGGCAGGAGGTGCTCGCCCTCCGCATTGGGGGGGCGAGCGCGGCCGGAGCCCGATTGGCACGAGGCGGCAGCGCGCCAGTCCTGTCTGCAGCAGGCAAGTCGCGGGATCCGCGGCGGTGCTGGCCGCGCTACGGAATCCTGAGGTCCGCGGCGCGGCAGTCGGCGCGAATTGGGTCGCTATACTCCGCCGCCATGAATGAATCCCTGTTTGAACCTTCACTGCAGCAGGTGCGCACCGAGCGCCCCTTGTACTCGACCACGACCCTCTTCATGTCCGCCTTCTTTGGCGGCGCCCTCGGGGGCGTCATCGTCTTCGCGGTCAATGCCTGGCGCGGCTCGCGTCTGGCGCGCGACGGCGCGTGGATCTGTCTCGCCGCGGCCTTCGCCCTGGGCCTGCCCTTCCTGGTGCTGTCCGCGCTTCCAGACCTCAGCAGCGGCACCGGCCGGATCCTGATGCGGGGACTGGCGCTGCTGCTGGCCGGCGCCCTCTACCTGCGGCATCGACATCTGTTCCGCGCTCAGGACCTGTTCGCCGCAAGCCGCCCGAACGGCTGGCCGCTCGGGCTTGCCGCGATTGCGATCGCCTTCGTCGTCGGCCTGTTGTCCATCGAAGCGGCGCAGAACCTGCTGGGATCGACCGGGGAGGGCGCATGAACGACCCCGGCGAACTCGCCCTGGAGGCGCATCGGTGGATGGAGCGCGGGCAATGGCAGCGCGCTCGCGATGCGCTGCGGCGCGGCCTCGAACAGGCGCCCGACGATCTCGACCTGCTCTACGCGCGGGCGCGCCTGGATTTCCTGAGCGAAAGCAACAAGGCGCTGGACAGTGCCGAAGATGTGCTGGCGCTCGCGCCCGAGCACGCCGGCGCCCGTCTTCTGCGGGCGCGCATCCATGCCGAGCAGGGGCGCCACGCCGAGGCGGAAAGAGGTTTGCTTGAGCTACTGCATACCGCTCCGCAGGACACTGATCTGCTCTGCCACTACGCGTTCCTGCTGCTGCGTGCGGGCCAGCTTGCGAAGGCCCGTGCGCTGGCCGGCGAAGCGGCGCGGCATGCGCCCGAGGATCTGCTGGTGCTGTCGACGCTGGCGCTGCTGGACCTGGCGGAAGGGCGGACGCCGCGCGACATGGGCGCGCTCGGCAAGATGCTCGACCTGTATCCCGAGGCTGAATCCACCCTCCGCACTCTCGCCTTCACCCTCGCCGAACGCATGCAGCTGGGTGCGGCCCGCGAGGCCGCGGCCCTGCTCGTCCGTCGCAGCCCGCACGATGCCGATGTCGTGCGTCTGGCGGCGCACATCGCCTATCTCAGTCACTGGAGCATGCGACCGCTGTATCCGATCCTGCGCTGGGGCTGGGCAGGCAGCTTCGGGCTGTACGGCGGCTTCATCGCACTGAACACGCTGGGTCGTGGTGTGCTGCCTCCGCCGCTGCTGTTCGCGGTCTCCTTGGTGTGGATCTGCTATGCCCTCTACAGTTGGGTCTACCCGCCGATACTGAAGCGGCAGCGCTTCCCGGAGCTTCTCTGATGGATACGCCGCCGAACGAGCGCGCCGCGCTCGAATCCGCACTGCTCAGTGCACCCTTCGATGCACGCCTGCGGATGCGTTATGCGCAGGCCCTGCTTGACGAGGGCGCCTTCGAGCCTGCGCGCCACCAGTTCGAACTGTGCGCACAGGCCGATGCCTCGGCCGCACCGCTGCTGGGGCAGGCCCGGGCCCTTCTGGAGCTTGGCGACGTCAACAGCGCCCGCGACCTGTACGCGAAGGCCCGCGGTCGCGAGGGCTTCGAGACGCTTGCGGCGCTTGAAGCGCCGACGCCGGAACGGCCGACACGACCGCGTCTCGGTCTGGTCGAAGCCAGCGGTGAGATCCGCGAGGTGTCGGTCGAACCCGCCGAGGTCGAGCTCGAAACCCCGGCACGCTTCGCCGATGTCGCCGGCCTCGACGAGCTCAAGAAGTCACTGCGCCTGCAGATCATCGAGCCTTTCCGCAATCCCGGCTTGTTCGCGCGCTTCCGCAAGTCGGCGGGCGGTGGAGTGATGCTCTACGGCCCGCCGGGCTGCGGCAAGACCTTGATCGCACGCGCTCTCGCTGGTGAGGCCGGCGGCAGCTTCATCAGCGTGGGTGTGTCTGAAGTGGTCAGCATGTGGTTCGGCGAGAGTGAGGAGCAGCTCGCCGACGTGTTCGCCCGTGCCCGCGCCCAGCGCCCCTGCGTGCTGTTCTTCGACGAGCTGGATGCACTGGCGTTCTCGCGTGCCAAGGCCAGCTCCGAGCACAGCCGGCGCATCGTCAACGAGTTCCTGACCCAGCTCGACGGAGTGCTTAGCCAGAACCGCGATGTGCTGGTGCTGGCCGCCAGCAACATGCCCTGGGATGTCGACTCGGCGATGAAGCGCAGCGGGCGATTCGCGCGACAGGTGTTCGTGCCGCCGCCCGATCAGGCCGCCCGCGTGCACATGTTCAGGCTCAAGCTCGATGGCGTGCCGACCGAGGGCCTGGACGTCGAAGCGCTCGCCAAAGCGACGCCCTTCTATTCGGGTGCGGACATCGAGGGGCTGATCGACCTGGCGAAGGAACGCGTGATCGCACACGCGATCGAAACCGGCGTCGAGCGCCCCCTGCTGCAGCAGGACCTGCTGCAAGCGACGCAGGAGTACGCCGCCAGTACCCTGGAATGGCTGCGCACCGCGCGCAATCTGGTGCGCTACGGCGGCGACGGCGGCTACCGTGAGCTGGAGCAGTATCTGAAGCTGCACAAGCTGATCTGAGTGTGATCCGCCCCAGCTCGGAATGTTCCGATGACGAATCGAGTGGGTTGTGGCGTCGTAGGTTGGGCCAAGCGAAAGCGCGGCCAAACACTGTGATGTCGACCCTTTCAGCAGGGTTTGCTTCTGCAAGCAGACAGCGACCGACAGTCTGGCCGACTGCCCACGCGGTATGCCGACAATGGGCGGGTGGACTGCGGCAAACCCGGCGTCCCGGCGAGCTTGGACGCTGCGCTGTTGGGCCGCGCTGCGCTTGGCCCAACCTACGGTGCGAAGAACATCAACCCGCGATCAGCGCATCCCAGCCCGGCCGCGGGTTGAAGCGCGGGCCGTGGCGGCCGGCGAGCTGCTCCAGGCGGGCCTTGAGCTTGGCTGGGCCCTCGCTGTGCGCGTACTGGATCGGGCCGCCGCGGAAGGGCGCGAAGCCGGTGCCGAAGATCATGCCGGCATCCAGCAGGTCGGCATCGGCGACCACGCCCTCGTGCAGACAGGCCACTGCCTCGTTGACGAAGGCCAGCACCAGGCGATCGGTGAGATCCTCCGGTGCCTTGTAGTCCTTCGGCACCTCCGGCTTTTTGGCGCGGCCGTTCTCCCAGGTGTAGAAGCCCTGGCCGTCCTTGCGGCCGCGCTTGCCCGAGGCCAGCAGGCCGTCGAGCCCGCTGGGGATCGGCAGGTTGAGGAACTCCGCCATGATCTTGCCGACGCTCGCAGCGACATCCAGACCCACGGTGTCGGCCAGTTCGATCGGTCCCATCGGCATGCCGAAGGCCAGCGCCGCCTTGTCGATCACCGGGCCGGGCACGCCTTCGCTGTACAGCGTCATCGCTTCCAGCAGGTAGGGCATGAGAATGCGATTGACCAGGAAGCCCGGCGTGCCCGCGACCGGCACCGGCAGCTTGTCGATCGCGCGGCAGAAGGCGGCCAGGCGGCGCTCGGTTTCGGCGTCCATGCCGTCGTGCCGGACGATCTCCACCAGCGGCATCATCGCCACCGGGTTGAAGAAGTGCAGGCCGGCGAACTGGGCCGGGCGCTTGAGTTCTGAACGCAGGTCGGTGAGCGGGATAGACGAGGTGTTCGAGGTCAGCAGGCTGCCCTCGGGCAGGCTCTCCTCGACTTTGGCGTACAGCGCACGCTTGGCGTCGATGTTCTCGAAGATGGCTTCGATCACCAGATCCGCTTTGGCCACGCCAGCGCCTTCGACATCGGCGCGCAGACGCGCGATCGCACCCGCGCGCTTGTCCTCACGCTTGATCTTCTTCTCGTAGAACGTGTGGGCGCGGGCGATGGCCGGCTGGATCTGATCGAGCGAGCGGTCCTGCAGGGTGGTCTCGAAGCCGCGCAGCGCGCTCCAGGCAGCGATGTCGCCGCCCATCACACCGGCGCCGATGACGTGCACGTGCTTGATGTCGTGCGCCTTGCCGCCAAGGCCCTTGAGCCGCTCCTGCAGAAAGTAGACGCGAACCAGGTTCTGTGCGGTTGGCGTGCCGGCCAGCTTGGCCACCGATTTGGCCTCGGCGACGAGGCGCGACTCGACCGGACCACCGCTGCGGCGCCAGGTTTCGATCAGCGCGAAAGGCGCCGGGTAGTGGGCCTTGCGGGCCTTGCGGCTGACCTGCTTGACCAGCATCGGCGCCAGCGCCTGACGCACCGGCCACCAGTTGGTCGCCCATCCGGTGAGGCGCTGCTTCAGCGGGCGCTTCACGCCGCGCTTCAGCAGCGCCAGCGCGGTATCCAGCAGCACCGCCGGCTCGCAGGTCTTGTCGACCAGGCCGATCGCGCGAGCGTTGGACGCCGACAGCGCGCGTCCGGTGAGCATCATGTCGAAGGCCGCCGGCGCGCCGACCAACGGCGGCAGGCGCACGCTGCCGCCCCAGCCCGGATAGATGCCGAGCTTGACCTCGGGCAGGCCGATGCGCGTGCTGTCGTCGGTGCT